>UQUM01000003.1 GCA_900544255.1 uncultured Sutterella sp. | reverse complement strand
GCCTTTGGCTATGTGCTTGGCGCTACCTCCTGCACTCGGGACTTGCACCCATTAGAACGCGCTCATGCCGAGCGCACAAAAAATCCTGCCCGAAATCGCTTTCGGACAGGACTCGCGTCGTCAATGATGACGAATCAGAGCTGGTCGCCGTACTTTTCGCGGCACTTTTCCAAGTGCTTAGCCGGCCCCAGGTCGTCATATGCTTCAAACGGCTGGTGAATCCAGGGAGCATCCTTGTATTCGACGACGTGGTAGTCGGGATGGAACACCGAGCAGGCCTTCACCCAAATCACGGCCACACGGATTTCCGTAATCGCCGGGTAGTTCTTCTTCAAGTGCTCGACCACTTTCTGAATGGTCTTGCCGGAGTCGCACAGATCGTCAACGAGAAGGAGCTTGCCCTTGAGATCGGAAACGCCGGTAATGTACTTGGCGATGTCAAGATCACCCTGCACCGTCCCCGCGGCTTCGCGGTACGAGCTCGTCGTCATGATGGCGAGCGGCTTGCTGTAAATCCGGCTGAAGAAGTCGCCGGGACGCATACCGCCGCGGGCGAGACACAAAAGGGAATCAAATTCCCAGCCGCTTTCGGCAACGCGCGCCACGAGGCGCTCGCAAAGGTCAATGTACTGCTGCCAGTTGATGTGATCGTGCTGCATGTTTTTTGGGAAGAAAAGAGAAACGGAAAAAAGCGGTTCTGGGTGCAAAACCGCTTTTTTCTTCGGAACGGAATTTTACCGATTATGCGAACGGATTGTCGAGCAGAATCGTCTGCGCGCGATCAGGCCCCGTCGACACGAGGGCGATCGGGCAGCCGGCGACTTCGGACAAACGCTTCAGGTAAGCCTGAGCGGAAGCGGGCAAATCTTCCCACTTCGTGAGACCGAAGGTGCTTTCCTTCCAGCCCGGGAATTCTTCATACACCGGTTCGCAACGCGCGGCGGCATCCGCCCCGTAGGGCATCAGGTCAACGGGCTTGCCGTCCACCTTGTAGCCCACCGCAAGCTTCACGGTATCCATACCGTCAAAGACGTCGAGCTTCATCACTGCGAGGCCCGTCAACCCATTGATTTCCACCGCACGGCGCAGCGCCGCACCGTCAAACCAACCGCAGCGGCGGGGACGTCCCGTCACGGCGCCGAATTCATTGCCGCGACGGCGAAGTTCTTCGCCCGTTTCGTCCAAAAGTTCCGTCGGGAAGGGACCGGAGCCCACGCGGGTGCAGTAGGCCTTCGTGATCCCCAAAACGTAGCTGAGTTTATTGGGACCGACACCGGCACCCGCAGCGGCGGCGCCCGCCACCGTGTTGGAGCTCGTCACGAAGGGATAGGTACCGTGGTCGATATCAAGCATCGAACCCTGAGCGCCTTCAAAGAGGAACTGCTTCCCCTCGCGCATCTGCTCGTTCAATTCCGCGGAGACGTCGCAAACCATGGGCTTCAGACGGTCGGCGTACGCAAGCGTATCGGCAATCACTTTTTCTGCGTCAAGGGGTTCGGCCTTGAGGTAGTTCTTAAGAACGAAGTTATGGAGCGCCAGAATGTTGCGCACGCGTTCGGCAAAGACTTCCGGTTCATAGAGGTCGGCCACGCGCACGCTGCGGCGAGCCACCTTGTCTTCGTACGCGGGGCCGATGCCGCGGCCCGTCGTACCGATCTTGTTAGCACCCAACGCCGCTTCTCGGGCTTGATCAAGCGCTATATGGTACGGCATGATGAGCGGACAGTTGGCGGACACGCGCATGCGGGGTTCCGCATCCACGCCGTGGCTCTTGAGTTCGTCGATTTCCTTAAAGAACGCTTCGGGCGAAAAGACGACGCCGTTACCTATGTAGCAGACCGACGTCGGGTGCATGATGCCGGAAGGGATGAGGCGCAGAATCGTCTTATTGCCGTTGACGACAAGCGTATGCCCGGCGTTGTGGCCGCCGTTGAAACGAACGACGCCGTCGACCTGCTCCGTGAGCCAGTCGACAATCTTACCTTTGCCTTCGTCACCCCACTGGGCACCGACCACCACTACGTTTTTCGCCATTTTCAATGAGCTCCTAATAATCGACGGTTCTTGAAAATACCGTCGGTTGTTGCATTGTCTTGCCGCGGATCCGAGAGAAAACTGTCCCCTCACCGGCCGAAGAGTCGTCATCATACCGCCCGCCGCCTCCCCTTGCCTTAGCATATCGGGGTAGAGGCTTCGCGCGGTACGGCCTTTTTACCGCATCTTTACAAAAGCCAAATCACTGCGAGCCCCGCCGCGAGCACGACGGCAGCCACTTTCCGAACCATGTCGGGATCGGCCGCCGCCATCTCTCTCAAGGCCTTCTGCCATGTCTCGGGCAGCAAAAGCGGCATCAGGCTTTCGAAAACACACATGAAAGCCAAGGCCAAAATGATGACTTTCATTTTTTGTTGCTGTCGAAATACCGGAAGAAGTCGCCCGAGGTGTCCGTCACGAGTACGTCACCCTCACGCCCGAAAGACGCCCTGTACGCTTCCATATTGCGGTAAAAACGCGCAAATTCCGGATCACGGCCGAACGCTTCGGCGTAGATCGCGTTGGACTTGCTGTCGCCGTCACCCTTAATTTTCTGGGCGTCGCGATAGGCTTCGGCGAGAATCACCTCACGCTGGCGATCCGCATCCGCCTTAATTTTTTCAGCTTCCGCGGCGCCGCGGCTGCGTTCTTCGCTCGCGACGCGCTTACGTTCGGCTTCCATACGGCGATAGACGGACTCGGAAATTTCCGGTGTGAAGTCAACGCGCTTTAAGCGCACGTCCACGATCTGAATCCCTACATCCTTCACGCGTTCCTGCAACCCCGTACTGATGTCCCGCATCGCCTGTTCGCGGCCGCGGGACGTGATTTCGTTCACCGTCCGGCGGTTCACGGTCTGGTTCAGAACGTCACGCAGCAAAGCAGAAACCCGGTCGGCCGCGGCACGTTCCGACCCCTGGAACGACACCCAGTAACGGCGGGGATCGCCGATCTTCCACATTACGAAGCTGTCGATCAAGAGGTTCTTCTTTTCGCTCGTCTGAATGAGATCGGCGTCGGGCGTATCCAGACTCAACACCCGCTTATCGAGGTACACCACGTTCTGCAGCGGCGCAGGCAACTTCACATAAAGCCCCGGTTCCGCCTTCACTTCCTTTAATTCACCGAGCGCGAACACCAAAGCGTATTCACGTTCCCCCACCGTATAGAGGCAGAGTTTGGCAAGCCCCGCAATCACGGCGGCCGCCACCAAACAGGTCGTCAGTTTTTTCATTTGTTTTTCTCCCGCTTATCGACCGCGCAGGCGCATCATCGTACGCGCGTCAATGTCCCCGGTGGCATCGTTCCCCTGCACGGCCGCAGCCGACTGCGTCACGGCCGAGGGCTGTGCCGTCTGGCTCGTCGCCGCGGCTTTGGCAGCCTCGTTGCCCTTTTCTACGAGTTTATCCAAGGGAAGGTACAGTAAATTGCTGCCCTTTTGAGTATCCACGAGAATCTTCGCGTTGTTGGCGTAAAGATCCTTCATGATGTCCACATAGAGGCGGTCGCGCGTCACCTGCGGCGCTTTTTCATACTGCGCCAGAATCTTCGTAAAGCGTTCGGCTTCACCGGTGGCGGTTTCCACGACGCGCGAGCGATAGCCTTCGGCTTCCTGAATGAGGCGACTCGCAGTGCCTCGGGCCTTCGGAATGACGGCGTTCGCGTACGCTTCGCCTTCGTTGATCTGGCGCTCGCGATCCTGTCCCGCCTTCACGGCATCGTTAAATGCAGCCTGCACCTGTTCCGGAGGCTGCGCGTTCTGGATGGCGACACTCATCACCTCGATACCGGTCTCGTACTTCGAAAGCATCTCCTGCATTGCCTTTTTAACGCCTTCGGCAATTTCCTGCTTGCTTTCAAAAAGCACGGAGTCCATCGTCTTGCGGCCCACCACTTCGCGCATGGCGCTTTCCGCAGCCTGATGCACGGATTGATCCGGATCGCGAACGCGGAAAAGATAGTCCTTGGCCTGCGCGGGCTTGATGCGGTACTGGACGTTGAACTGCAGGTCGACGATGTTTTCGTCGTCCGTCAGCATCAGCGCTTCCTTCAAGCGGCTCGTCGTCCCGCGGATACCGATTTCCGTCTTACGTACGCTCGAGACGTCCACCAATTCCGCATCCTGCACGGGCCAGGGCATACGCCAGTTAAAGCCGGGAGCCGCGTCCGTCGTGTAGCGGCCGAATGTCGTCACGACCCCCACCTGACCTTCGGGGACAATGTAAAACCCGGTGGCGCACCACCCCAGAAGGCAAGCGGCGACCAACGCCACGAGTCCCCCGGCGCTCATATTGACGCTGGGGACTTTCCCCCCCGGCATCCGGCCAAAGCGCGGCTCATCATTTTTCGGCGGTTCGCCCCCCGAGGCGGGTTCTTCCTCGCGCGAGAACGGGCGTTCCACGCGGTGCGTGTTGCGATACTTGTCGTCCGTACTACCGGCGTCGGAGCGTCCGCCCAACATACCGGAAATGCGCTTGTTGAAGTCATTCCAGAGGGCGTCCAAGTCGCTTCCCGCATTGTCCTCACGGCGCGGGGCCTCGTTGCGGCGATCGTCGTCGCCCGTTTCCGGCTTATCGTCGGCGCCGTCCTTCGGTCGGTTTTCACCTTCGTTGTCACCGCCGCCGGTACGGCCCCAATGGGGGTCATTCAAGGACATAAGAATTCCTTTTCTTCGATCTGAAGATCAAAAACACAAAAACGGATAAGGTTTGAGTTTACAGCAGTTCTTCCAGGGACTTGGCAGGTGCCGTCTGCAATTCCTGCAGTTCGAGTTCCCAGTCTTCCGGTTCGCGCGGCACGGACTTCGTGCGTTCGCGCCAATCGGCCAGGAATTCCGCGACGGCGTTGCGCAACAGATCGAGCCCCGCCCCCGTTACCGCACTGACGGTAACGGACTTGATGCGGCCGTCGTCCCAACGCTGCACGGCGGGTTCCAACCCCGAAAGATCGATCTTATTAAAGATCGTAATCGTCGGTATTTCCCCCGCGTCAATCTCGTCCAGCACGGACTTTACGGACGCCATTTGCTCTTCTCGGACGTCCGAATTCGAATCCACGACGTGCAAAAGCAGATCGGCGTGCACCGTTTCGTCCAGCGTCGACTTAAAGGCGTTCACGAGCTGATGCGGCAGTCCGCGGATAAAGCCCACGGTATCGCTTGCGACGACGTAATCGTCGCCCCCGATCCAACAGCGCCTGGCCGTCGTATCAAGCGTCGCAAAGAGCTGATCCGCAGCGTAGCTTTCCGCGCGCGTGAGCTTATTAAAGAGCGTGGACTTCCCGGCGTTGGTATACCCGACGAGCGACACCGTCATCATGTCGCCGTTACTGCGGGAACGACGCTGGGTATCGCGCTGCCGCTGCAGTTTCTTCAACTGATCTTTGAGTTGCTTCACGCGGGACGCAATGAGACGACGGTCCAACTCAATTTGTTTTTCGCCGGGGCCGCCCGTTTTCCCTAACCCGCCTCGCTGACGTTCCAAATGGGTCCAACCGCGTACCAAACGCGTCGCCAGGTGCTCAAGCCGCGCCAATTCTACCTGCAGGCGGCCTTCACGGCTTTTGGCGCGCTTTTTGAATATATCGAGGATGAGCTCGGTGCGATCCATCACCGCAAGCCCCACGATCTGCGCAATATTGCGTTCCTGCGCAGCTGAGAGAGCCGCATCAAAAACGACGACCTGACAGTGCTGAGACTCGGCGAGCGCCTTGATTTCTTCAATCTTGCCGCTGCCCAAATACGTCGCGGCATCCGGTTTGTCGCGTCGGGCCGACAGCGTTCCCGCCACGTCCATCCCGTCGGACATCACCAATTCAGTGAGCTCTGCCGCGGCATCGGCATACATGACGCGGCCGACAGCCGCGGTAACAAGAAACGCGCGGGGACGTTCAGCCTCCCGCGCGCTCGTAAAGCGAAACTTGGTCAACTCACTCTTCCGCAACGGTCGGCATGTTGACGGCACGGGTCGGAACGACCGTGCTGATGGCGTGCTTGTAGACCATCTGAGTCACGGTGTTGCGCAGCAACACGACGTACTGATCGAAGCTTTCCACCTGGCCCTGCAGCTTGATGCCGTTCACAAGGTAAATCGACACCGGAATATGTTCCTTACGCAGGATATTGAGAAACGGGTCTTGTAACAGCTGCCCTTTGTTGACTGTGCTCATGGCTATCCTTTTTTGAAGCCGTCGGTCTCTGCCGCGGTCTTCCCTTATGTGGACTCTTGTTATTGAAGCGTCAGGCAACTTTCGTCCCTGACTTTACCGGCTCATCATAACATCCGGGGCGGAGAAGAAAAAGCCCCCCGCCCCCGATCGGCGTTCCGGTTTGTAACGCCTTATTTCTTTGCATCGTCGGCGTAGGGATTGCGGCTCGTCTTAAATTCAATCCGCAGCGGCGTCCCCGCCAAATCGAATTTCTCGCGGAACCACCCTTCAAGGTACCGGCGATAGCTTTCCCCCACCGCCTGCAGGCTGTTGCCGTGAATCACCACCACCGGCGGATTCATCCCGCCCTGGTGCGCGTAACGCATCTTCGGACGGATTCGGCCGTTTCTCGGGGGCTGCTGCACCGTCACGGCTTCAATGAGGGCGCGCGTCAGTTTCGGCGTTGCAAGTTTTGCAAAAGCTGCAGCGTGGGCGTCGGTGACTGCCTTCATGAGGTGATTGAGCCCGTTGCGCTTTAAAGCCGAGATGTGGATGAAGCGGGCCCAGCGCAGGAACGCAAACTTGCGGCCGATGTCCAAGTCCACCATGCTCTTTTTATAGCTGTCGACGGCGTCCCACTTGTTGACCGCCACGACGAGAGCGCGGCCGGACTCCATGGCATAGCCCGCGATGTGAGCGTCGTTGCCGGAAATGCCGTCCGCGGCATCGACGACGAGCACGACGACGTTGCTCTGTTCAATCGCCTGCAGGGTCTTAATGACCGAGAACTTTTCGATGGCTTCGAAAACCTTGCCCTTCTTGCGCAGACCCGCGGTATCGACGAGTTCAAAGGGACGTCCGCCGTATTCGAAATCCACCTTCACCGCGTCACGCGTGGTGCCGGGCATGTCAAACGCAATGACGCGCTCTTCGCCCAAGAGGGCGTTGATGAGCGTGGACTTACCGACGTTGGGGCGCCCCGCCACCGTCACCTTGATGCGCTTGGGGGCATCGGGATCTTCCGGTTCCTCGGGTTCCGCTTCTTCTTCGGGGTGCGCCTTCGCAAAATCCTCCATCACGAGGTCCATGAGGGCGTTCACCCCCTGACCATGCGCGGCGGAAATGCGGATGGGGTCGCCCAAACCCAATTCATGGAATTCCGCGACGTGCAGCGTCTCAAGCCCTTCGGACTTATTAACCGCAAGGTAGATGGGACGTTCGGCCGTTCTCAGACGCCGCGCAATGCGTTCGTCATGCGGCGTCAGTCCTGTGCGGGCATCGCAGACGAAAATGACGATGTCGGCTTCTGCGATGGCGCTTTCGGCTTGACCCGCCATTTCTTTGACGATGCCTTCGCTCTTAACGGGTTCAAAGCCCCCCGTGTCGACGACGATGTAAGGACGCGGCCCCACCCGGCCCTGACCGTACTGTCGGTCGCGCGTCAACCCCGGGAAATCCGCCACGATGGCGTCCCGGCTGCGGGTAAGGCGGTTAAAAAGGGTGGACTTCCCCACATTGGGGCGTCCGACCAAAGCCACAACTGGCAGCATAGGTATTCCGTTTACGTTGTTCTGTTAAAGAGTACGACGATCATTCCCGGGGCGCTACCATCGCGATATGCCCTTCGTCCGTCTGAATGAGCACACGGTTGCCAAGCGACACGGGCGGCACCTTCACGGCGCCCGACACCGAGGTGCGACCGACGATTTCACCGCTCGCCGCATCAAGGATATGCACTTCGCCGTCGTAATCCCCGACGACGAGGGTGTTGCCCATCACGGCAGGGGCGGACGGCGTTCTGTACTTCAAATCCGAATTCGTCCACACCGTGCGCCCCGTCGCGTAGTCATAGGCGTGAATGACGCCGTCGGCGTCCACGATATAAACGTTCATACCGTCAGAGACGGGACCCGTCACCGCGTCCACCGCGGTATTCCAAACGAGACGCCCGTTTTGAGAACTCATGCAGACGAGGTTTCCCTGGAAAGCGGCCGCGCACATCATGCGCGCGTCCACCATCGGGGCGCCGACGACATCGACGAGGCGTTCGACTTCAGTCGTCCCCTTGGGTTGCGCGATGACGGCATCAAACACCGTTTCACCGCGCGCATTCAAAGCAAGGAGTCGGCCGTTGGCCTGTCCCACGAGAACGCCTGCCGGCGAAAAGCGCATCTGAGCGGGCGCCCGAACGGTGAGCGCCGGCACCTGACTCTGGTAATGCCAACGGCGTTCGCCCGTCACCGCGTCAAAGGCCGTCACGCGCGTATCCGTCGTACGAACGATCACGAACCCGGAACCGATCAAGGGCGGTACGCTCATTTCGCTCGTAAGGCGCACGCTCCAAAGGAGTTTCCCCGCGGTGTCATAAACCTTGAGATCTCCCGAAGCCGTTCCGACCGCGATGAGGCTGCCGTCGGTACCGACGCCCGCCGTCACGTCCGAACCCACGTCCGTCTTCCAAAGCCGGCGTCCGGTCGCGAGTTCAAAGGCATAGAGTTCGTCGCCGCCCGCAGCGTAAACCGTATCTTCAGTCACTGCCGGCGCCAAAAGTCCCGTCAGGCTCTCGCCCACCGAGGCCGTCCACTCTTTGTCGGTTTTGACGACTTCGTGAATCGACTGCAGTTCCGTCGGTTCATGCGGGTCAGGCGTGCCGCAGCCCGTGAGTACCAACGCCGCCGCAGCTGCTGCGGTGAGAGTTCGAATGAAACTGAGGCTTGCCATTACGCCCTCCGCTTGAAAAAACATTACTGCGCCGCGGGAAGCGACTGCAGCTTCAGATTGATGTAGGGCGTCACGGCCCCGTCAAAGCGATCGGCTTCCAAAGCCGTCTGCCAGGCTTTTTTCGCCTCATCCGGGCGGTTTAACGCCAGGTATACGTCGCCCAGTCGGTCGTTGTACGCCACGGCGTCGCCTTCACCGGGTTTCACGACCGTCAAAATTGAAAGCGCTTCATCCGCCTTTCCTTCGTCAAGGGCAACGCCGGCCAAGCGGATACGGGCCGTCATCGCATATTCCGGATGACCGCTTTTTTCCACAACCCAGGTGAGTGCCGTACGGGCTTCGTCAAACTTTCCCGCCTTCTGAGCATCCGCCGCGCGAATGAATGCCCCGAGCGACGCAAAAACGTGCCGAGAATAATCCTTCATGAGACCGTCGGAAATCGACGTCACATTCTTCGTGTCGCCCTGCAGATACGCGTTCTGCAGCTGCACGTACGCCGCCGTCGCCTTCGCGCCCTGGTTGCGTTCGTACCAGTTCCAGCCGTTCACCCCGGCAAAAGCAAGGCAACCGACGGTGATCGTTCCGAGAACGACGTTACCCCACTTTTCCCACCAGGCCTTCAATTGGTCGAGGGACTCCTGCTCTTCAAGATCGTATGCCATGAATTAATTCACTTTAAAAAGACGGGTTGACTATAGCGCATCAGAGCGTGACGCGCGCCAGCGCTTCGCCTTCGGGCAGCGTCAGCTGATCTTCGAAGACCTGATTGCCGGCGGCATCCCGAAGGTGCTTCACGGTGAGCTTGCCTTCGGCGACTTCGCTTTCGCCCGCGATGAGGCACCACTGCGCCATCGACTGATCCGCCCGCTTAAACTGGTTCTTAAAGCCGGGGTTCCCTGCGTGCACGATAACGCGCAGCCCCTTGTCGCGCAGCGCCTCGCCGATCGCACGGGCCTTCACCGCTGCATCCCCTTCGTTGTGCACGAGGTAAACGTCGCAGTCACTTCCCTTCACGTCGCTGCCGGTTTCGCGCATCAATTCGATCACGCGTTCCGCGCCGATTGCAAACCCCGCGGCAGGCGTCGGGCGGCCTCCGAGCATTTCAATCAGGGGGTCGTAGCGACCGCCGCCGCAGATCGTGCCCTGGCTGCCTAACTTATCCGTAATCCATTCGAAAACGGTGTGGTTGTAGTAATCAAGACCGCGCACGAGACGGGGGTTCACCGTATATTCGATCCCCATGGCGCTCACGCCCTTTTCGAGTTCGGCCAAAAACGCGAGCGACTTTTCGCCGAGGAAGTCGAGAAGTTTCGGCGCCGCGTTCACCATGTCCTGCATGTCGGGATTCTTGGTGTCGAGAATACGCAGGGGGTTGGTAAGCAGTCGGCGCTTCGCGTCTTCATCCAACACGTCGGCGTTTTTCTGGAAGTAGGCAATCAGCGCCTCGCGATGCTTTGCGCGTTCATCGATTTCACCGAGGCTGTTTAATTCCAGTCGGGCCGTGATGCCGAGATTCTTCCAAATACGGGTGATCATGGCGAGAAGTTCCACATCGACGTCGGGGCCCGCAAACCCCAAGGCTTCGCAGCCGAATTGGTGGAACTGGCGGTAGCGACCGCGCTGAGGCCGTTCATGGCGGAACATGGGCCCGAAATACCACAGGCGCTGCGGTGCGTTGTACGTGAGGCTGTGTTCGATCGCCGCACGCACCACGGCCGACGTATTTTCCGGACGCAGCGTCAGTTTTTCACCATTCATCGAATCTTCAAAGGAATACATTTCCTTTTCAACGATGTCGGTCACTTCACCGATGCCGCGCGTAAAAAGAGCGGTGGACTCCAAAATCGGCGTACGAATCTGCCGGTAACCGTAGCCCGAAGCCGCGGCACGCACCGTATCCGTAAACTTTTCCCAGATCGCACTGTCTTCGGGAAGCATATCGGGCATTCCCTTGATGCCCGTCACCTTCATTTTTGCCATGGTTTCGTACTCAGTTGATTAAGCGGTTTTACGGGACCAGCGCTTCTGCACGTAGTCCTCGATCAAATTCTGAAAATCGCGGCTCATCGTCTCGCCCTTAAGGCCCGACTGCTTTTCGCCGTCCACAAAGACCTGCGCCACGGGCGACTCTCCGCGCCCGGGGAGACTGATGCCGATGTCGGCTTCCGCTGATTCGCCGGGGCCGTTCACAATACACCCCATCACGGCGACCTTCATCGATTCGCAGCCCGGACACGTGCGGCGCCACTCGGCTGAGCGGGCCCGCAGAAAGTCCTGCGTTTCCTGCGCAAGGTGCTGAAAGAGGTCGCTCGAGGTGCGTCCGCACCCGGGGCAAGACGTCACCGTGGGCGTAAATGCTCTCAACCCCATCGTCTGCAGGAGTTCCTGCGCAACGACGACCTCGCCCGTGCGGGGTTTACCGGGAGCGGGCGTCACCGAAATGCGGATGGTGTCGCCGATGCCTTCGGAGAGCAAAACCCCAAGTGCCGCCGAACTCGCGACGATTCCCTTGGTGCCGATGCCGGCTTCGGTAAGACCCAGATGCAGCGCCCACGTACCGCGCCGGGCGAGATCCCGATAAACGCGGATGAGATCACGCACGTCGCTCACCTTCGCAGAAAGCACTATGGCGTCGTGAGGCAACCCCAACTTTTCCGCAGCGAGCGCCGACTGAACGGCGCTTTCTACGATGGCGTCCAAAAGGACGTCCTGCGGCGTTTTAGGGTGTTCGGACGTGCGGTTCGCATCCATCATGCGTCCCAAAAGTTCTTTGTCGACGCTGCCGCCGTTCACACCGATGCGCACGGGCTTTTTGTGCTGAATGGCCAAATTTACCATCGCCGCAAAGTTGGCGTCGTGGCCGGCGCCCTTACCGACGTTGCCGGGGTTGATGCGGTATTTGGAAAGTGCCTGAGCGCAGTCCGAATAGTCAGCAAGGAGCTTATGCCCGTTGTAGTGAAAGTCCCCCACCAACGGTACGCGGCACCCGGCGGCGTCAAGTTTTTCACGAATCTGCGCAACGGCTTTTGCCGCCGCCGGCGTGTTGACCGTGAGGCGCACGAGTTCACTGCCCGCAGCTGCCAATTCCGTCACCTGCCGCACCGTCGCTTCGACGTCTTCCGTGGCGGTGTTCGTCATGGACTGCACGACGACGGGGTGGTTGCCGCCCACCCACACTTCACAACAGCCGTTCGCAATCCGCACGGGGGCGGTCGGGCGGCGTTCTTCATAAACCGACGTCATCGCGTTTTTTCCTTACCGAGACTTCGCCAAAAGGTCGCGGGCCTCATCTTTCTGCTGCGCCAAACGGATAGCGCGGCGCGTCTTATCCTTTACTTCGCCCGCGAGCTGTCCGCAGGCGGCGGCGATATCGTCCCCCCGCGTCTTGCGCACGGTGGTGACGATGCCCGCGCCGTTTAAGATCGAACAGAATTCCAACACCCGGGCGCGATCCGGCTTCTTCAAATCCGAATTCGGGAACGGGTTAAAGGGAATAAGATTAAATTTACAAGGAACGTCACGCACCAGGCGTACCAATTCCCGCGCCTGTTCAGGGGCGTCGTTGATCCCCCCCAACATGATGTATTCAAACGTGATGAAGTCGCGGGGCGCCACCTTGAGGTAACGCTTACAGGCCGCCAACAGATCCGCCAACGGATGCTTTTTGTTGACGGGCATCAGTTTGTCACGGAGTTCGTCGTTTCCGGCGTGCAGACTCACGGCGAGCGCCACGGGAACCGCCGCGCCCAGTTTGTCCATCTGACGCACGAGCCCGGAAGTTGAAACCGTCACGCGGCGCCGAGAGAGTCCGTACCCGTTGTCGTCCAAGAAAATCCGCAGAGCCGGAATGACGTTATCGAGGTTCTGCAGGGGTTCGCCCATCCCCATCAGCACCACGTTGCTGATGATGCGGTCATTGGGATCGGTGATTCCGGCTTCGGCCCGCAGCGTTTTTTCCGCCGTCCAAAGCTGACCCACAATTTCCGCAGTAGTGAGATTTCGGTTGAAACCCTGCTTACCGGTGGAACAGAAGAGGCACCCCATGGCGCACCCCGCCTGCGTCGAAATGCAGAGCGTTCCACGATCGTCTTCCGGGATGAACACCGCTTCCACGGCGTTGCCGTTACCCACATCAAAGAGCCACTTGCGGGTGCCGTCGGCACTCTTATGCTCGGCAACCACAGCCGGCGCTTTGATGTAGGCCAAGTCTTTCAACTTGGCCCGGAACACCTTCGCCAGATTGGTCATGTCGTCAAAGTCGTCGCAGCAGTACCGGTGAATCCAACGCGTCAGCTGAGTCGCCCGAAATGGCTTTTCCCCGATTTCGGCGCACCAGGCCTTCACGGCCTCCGCATCAAAATCAAGCAGATTCACGCGGGGCTTTTCCGCCGCTGCCGTTTCCACAATTTCCGTCATGACCGATCCAGTTTATTTCGTCCGATTAGCGCTTGCAGATCGCGAGCGTCGGGAAGAAGTAGGCGATTTCAACCGCAGCCGTTTCCGGAGCGTCGGAACCGTGAACGGCGTTGGCGTCGATGCTTTCGGCGAAGTCAGCGCGGATCGTGCCCTTTTCGGCCTTCTTCGGATCCGTGGCGCCCATCAGCTGACGGTTCTTGGCGATGGCGTCTTCACCTTCGAGGACCTGAATCATCACGGGGCCGGAAACCATGAAGTCCACGAGCGCCTTGAAGAAGGGACGTTCGCGGTGCACGGCGTAGAAGCCTTCGGCTTCGGCGCGGGAGAGCTGACGCATCTGAGCGGCAACGATACGAAGGCCCGCGTTTTCGAAACGGGTGTAGATCTGACCGATCACGTTCTTGGCAACGGCATCGGGCTTGATGATGGAGAGAGTACGCTGAAGAGCCATTTTCTTCTCTATAAAAATCAAAAGAATCTGCTCAAGAAAAGCAGACAACACAAAAGGTCGCAGGGCGACTGTTTTCTTTTCAACAGCCGCCGAGCGACATCCTATTCACAACTCTGCCGAGCTTGTCGCCGGAGCGATTTTCCTCGGAAGGCGCCGGATTTTAGCACGACGTTCCGTCGTCTCCCGCCTGATTGCAGGCCGGATTCTCCGCGTCCTGCGCCTTTTCTTCCGCGGCGGCTTCCGGCTTCTTTTCAGGCTTCGGCCCCGGTTCGAGCACCGCCATGCTTTCGACGTGGCCGGTGTGCGGGAACATGTTCATCACGCCCGCGGCCCGGATGTGCCAACCGCCCTCGTGGTGCAGGATCGCACAGTCGCGCGCGAGCGTTGCGGGGTTACAGGACACGTAAACGACGCGGGCCGGACGCTTGTCCGTTGCCGCCAACACCTGGCAGAGCGCCTGCGCGCCTTCGCGCGGCGGATCGATCAACACGCGGTCGATGCCGCCCGCCGTATCCCAAAGTTCGTTCCAATCGTCTTCACTCCACGTGAAGAGATTGCGGGCGATGAAGTTCGTTTTGTCCGCAAGGCCGTTCGCAGCCGCTCCGGCGCGGGCACGTTCCACCATGCCTTCGCTTCCTTCGAGGCCCGTCACCTTCGCGGCGCACCGCGCCAAGGGAAGCGTGAAGTTCCCCAACCCGCAGAAGAAGTCCGCCACCTTGTGTTCGGGCTTTACGTCCAACAAACGCACGGCCCGCGACACCATCGTTTCGTTTAAGGCGTGGTTCACCTGCGTGAAGTCCGTGGGCTTAAAGACGATGTCCGTGTTGAATTCCGAATGGTGCAGCGTGAGCTTATCGATGTCCGCCGGATTCATCGGATAGGCGCTTTCGGGGCCCTTGGGCTGCAACCACACCGCCACATTCCACGTTTTCGCAAATTCTTCGAGACGCTTCATGTCGGCGTCCGTCACGGGGTCGAGGTTGCGGAACACCATCGCCGTGTGGCCGTTTCCCGCCACCGCGATTTCAATCTGCGGCATCCGATCCTTCATGTCGAGAGTCGCCACGAATTCCCGCATCGGCACCAGCATGTCGGAAATCTTTTTGGGAAGTATCCGGCATTGCTTCATGTCGGCCACATAACTCGAGCTTTTTTCATGGAATCCCACGAGAACACCGCCCTTCTTCTCGACATTGCGCACCGTGAGGCGCGCACGGTGGCGGTAGTGCCAGAAGGGGCCGTAAATAGGCGCCAGGAGACTTTCGGCCTTCAATTTGCCGATGTGCCAGAGAGCGTCTTCCAACACCTGCTGCTTAAAGGCAACCTGCGCTGTCGCATCCAGGTGCTGCATGGCGCAGCCGCCGCAGCTCCCAGGCCCGATGCCGAAGTTGGGGCACTCGGGCACCACGCGCAGCGACGATTCCTTATGTATCTGCGTCACGCGACCGATTTCGAATTTGGGCTTGTTGCGGAAGCATTCGTAGGAAACGTTTTCGCCGGGCAGAGCGCCTTCCACGAAAACCACCTTGCCGTCGTGGTGTCCCACGCCTCGGCCTTCGTCATCCAAGCGCTCAATGTCAATCGTATAAACGGGGTGCTGTTTTTTTTCTTTACGAGCCATGTTTTTTTCACTGTCGGAAGTCTGACAGTCCGAAAAAAGGAAAAGAGCCGTCGGTTGCTGCCGGGGCTCCGTTAGGTTAAAAAAAACCGTGCGGCCGCCTGCCGCACAGGGTCAGTTAATTTTTGTGATCCCGCCGGAAAAGCGTCCATTCGTCCACGCGTTCACCCGACGGCAGCACACAGAGACCGGATTCGTTGCCGTCCTTGTCCTTCACGATTTCAAGCCGTCCGCCTTTTTCCATGCACCAGACGCTCGCGGGGTTGGGTGTACCGATTTCAGGCATGTCCTCCGCGTCCGTCGTTTGGCACCCGGACAAAAGGGCCGCCGAAGCGGCAACGACGGCAGACGCGGCTGCCATTTTTCTCATGCCGCTCATTTCGCTTCAAGGTACTTAGCCGGATCCACAGGAGCGCCCTGACGCATTTCAAAGCGCAGTTTCACGCGATCCGCATCGGAATTTCCCATGAGGGCAATCGTCTGCCCCTGACGAACGCTTTCGCCCATTTTGACAAGAATCTGGCTTGCGTTCCCATACACCGTCACCAAGGGCGTCGTGCCGGCCCCCGGCAGGCGCACATTGTGCTTTACGATGACGAAGTTGCCGTAGCCCTTCGCGGCACCGTTACCCACATAGTGCACGGTACCGTCCAAAACCACCTTAATGGGATCCCCCAGGTTCCCTGCAATGTCGATGCCGGCATGATTCGTAGCATTAAAGTCCGCAATCACCGTGCCCGTCGCCGGCCAGGGGAGCGTCATCACGCCCTTGGCGGCCGCCGCGCGGATTTTTTCCTGCTGCGCCAATTCGCGCTGCGCGGCTTCGTCCGGGGTTTCCAAGCGCTTAGCGACTTCAATCGTCACGGGTTTAACTTCGGCGGGCGTCTCTTCCACGCCGACCGCAATCACTTCCCCCGTCACCGCCTGATCCGGCGCTTGAGTCGCGGGGGTTTCTTCCGCCTTCACCGCGGTTTCCGGCAGTTTCATCACGAACCCCAACGGGATCGCCGTCGGATCCGTAATGCCGTTTAGGGCCGCGAGTTCCCGGGGATTGACGCCGTAACGCACCCCAATGTTGTAAAGCGTGTCACCCGCGACCACGGTATGCGTGCGGCCGCTGTCGGTGAGCGTCTCACCGGTCAGGTAGGGCGATGCGGGGATCGTCTTCGACGTACCTTCTTCCACGGGGACGGTTTTCGCCGCGGGTTCCAACACCTCGGCGTGATCTTCGATCGGCGCCATCGTATTCACGGTCGAGCAACCGGCGAGCGCTGCGGCAGCCACCGCCGCCAACGTGAGTTTCAGTTTCATTCCCAAACCCCTTTCACTAAGCCATCCACTGCGCCGCCGAAGCCACTTCTTCGTGCGACGTGAGATCAATCGCGAGCGGCGTCACCGACACAAAGCCGTGCGCTACCGCCCAAAAATCCGTTCCTTCCGCCGCGTCGGCGGGCCGCCCGGCCTTCCCCAGCCAATACACGGTCATGCCGCGGGGATTCACCGTCTTCACGAGCGGATCGGCCGAAAACCGACGTCCCAGACGCGTTGCCGCAATGCCTTTCAAATCAGACGACGGCAAACAGGGAATATTAACATTGAGAAGCACCGGTTTTTCCGAGTTCTTATTCTTTAAGAACCGTTCCACCACCGTCGAAGCCGCTTCCGCCGCCGCGGGGAGTTCCTTCCATCCGCGTTCAATCTGACTGAAGGCAATCGAATCCACCCCGAAAATGTAGCCTTCCATCGCTGCGGCGACCGTCCCCGAGTAAAGCGTGTCGTCCCCCATATTGGCCCCGCCGTTGATGCCGGAAACGATGAGATCCGGTTTCTCACTGAGGAGCCCCGTCATCGCAACATGAATGCAGTCCGAAGGGGTGCCTGAAACCGCAAAGGTTCTTTCGTCAATTTCCGTAACCGTAAGAGGCTGATTGAGCGTGAGCGAATTGCTCGCCCCGCTGTGGTTGTATTCCGGGGCGACCATCGTGACGCGCCCGAAGCGCTCCATCACCGACGTGAGTGCCTTGATGCCTTGAGCCGAATAACCGTCGTCGTTGCAGATGAGAATATGCATGGGGTTCTAACGCTGTTTGCGGCCGATGCTTTCAACCGACCGTTTGCTGTGTTTTGTGAAAGTCCGCATTGTAAAAAAAAGAGGAAGCTTTTTTGAGGCTTCCTCCTTTTTTCTATGCGGCCGTCGGTTCCGCGCGGCACCCCGCGGCGTCCGGTACGATCTTAAGTACCCGCTGATTGGTGCTTCCGTACCACAAACCCTGCTCGGTCACCTTTTTCTTTTCAACGAAGGGCCCGTCCACCAGCACATCGATGTAACCCAACAAGGGCGACGCCTTCACTTTGTCGAATACGCGTCCCGTCCACGCCCAGATCGTTTTCTCGGGGAACCGGGTCTTGACGGCAGCCAAGAGCTTCACAAGCGTCGCCTCGTGCTCAGGCTCAAAGGGGTCGCCCCCCAAGAGCGAAAACCCCGCCACGTAGGGATTGTCGAGCGCCTCGAGAATCGCCGCCGTCGTTTCGTCCGTAAAGGGCTTTCCGGCCGCAAAATCCCAGCTTTCCTGATTAAAGCACCCCTTGCAGTGCACGGTGCAGCCCGACACAAAGAGCGACACCCGGACGCCGGGGCCGTTGGCGGTGTCGTACTTCGAAAAACCGATGTAATTCATTTTTCGAATAAAACTTACATACTCACGCGGTTGCGGATTTCCGCCATCTTCCCGTCATTCATGCGGGTGTGCCCGTTCACATTGCTGTAACCCAAATAGCCGCAGACCCGCGAAATCACGGAAATATTGGTACTGCCGCAGTACGGGCACTTATTGAGCACATTGGTGCTGTGCCGTCCGCATTCATTGCAGTAGGCGCTGTCGAAATTCACCCCCTGATAGAACCCCAAGGCCATCCCGCGGCGGATGACGGCCGAGAGCGCTTCTTCGTTTTTGGGCGAATCCAGACGCACGTACTGAATGTGCCCGCCTTCGCAGAGGTGGAAATCGTCAAATTCCGCATCCTGCTTTTCAAAGGGCGTAATTTCTTCCGTGACGTTCACATGGAAGGAATTCGTAAAGTAATCCGGGCTGTAGTGCGCCGTCGTCTTAAAGACGTTCGTCACGCCGATCTTGCTGCACCACTCGTCGTACTGCTTGGCCTGCGTCGCGCAGAGCGATTCGGCGGGCGTACCGTAAATGGCGTAGAGGTAACCGTCTTCGTGCTTATATTCCGTAATCTTTTCCTTCAGGTGTTTCAGCACCTGTTCGGAGAAAGAGCGGTCTTCGATCAAGCGCTTACCCGACCAGAGGTACGTCGCCTCGTCCAACGCGGTAATGCCGAAAGACGCCGTCATGTAGCGTACCAAATCCCCCACTTCGTCGTCCGGGGCCTTCGTGCCTTCGTAGAAACCGCCCTGCGTGAACGCCAGGGGGTTGCTCGAACACTTCTGATGACGCACTACGTCGTAGCGGCGTTTGAGGAAGTTGTGAATGACTTCGAGGCGTTTATCCAATTCCGGCCAGAACGATTCACGCCAATGTTCGGGATCCTGGTGCTGCACGATGCTCAAAATGAGCGGGACGTTAAGCGATACCGCCCCGATATTGCAGCGGCCGATCGTAATGTACCGACCCTCTTCGTTCGCCCAAGGCGTCAGATACGCACGGCACCCCATGGGCGAGGTGATGACGCCCGTCTTCTGGTAGAGCTGGCTCACGGAGCCGAACTTCGAAGAGAGCGACAAATAGTCCGGGTACATGCATTCGGCGGACGTCTTCACCGCCGAATCAAAAAGCGCCGCACTTTCCGGATCCATCTTGATCTGCGCCTCGTCATAGAGATACACGAGCTTCGGGAACACCACCGGGTGGTGGCTCGGGCCGTGACCGTTGCGGCGCGTCGCGAGAATCGTCTGGTCGATCAGACGCATCCACTTACGGTCTTCCGCGGACCAATCGACTCCCCACTGACCGAAAGTGAGCGTCGTAAAGGCAAAGTCACCGCGGGAGCAGGGCACCGTATTGAGCTTTAATTCCAGCGACTGGAACCCCTGTTCCAATTCGCGGATGACGTCCTTTTCCGCCTGTTCTGCACATTTTTCTTCGGAAAGCCCCAGTTCGGCGTACTTTTCATGCGCCGCCGTAAGGCTCTTTTTCACGTAGGGCAACAGCACCTTGTCGATTTCGGCAATGGTGAACCCCCCGAACTGCTGCGCCGTCGCTACGAGCGTGATGTCGCCCACGACCTGCAGGGCCGACAACACGGTCTTCGGTTCCGTGTATTGGACGTTGCTCATCTCAAAGCCGTCCTTTAAGACGTTGCCCATGTCAAAGAGGCAACAGTTGATGCACCCCAGGATCATGTCGCGCATGTCGTGGATGTAGATGTCGCCGCGGTCGATGTATTCGCGTTCTTTGGCTGAGAGATAAAACTGCTTATAAAGATTCTTCGTGAGGTAGCCCTTAATGAGAGAACCCTTCGTCGACACCAAGGAACTATCAAAATTCGCGTTTTCGCGATCCCCCAACCGCAGCACGTCGTCGGCGTCTTCGCGCAGCTTTTCAAACGTCTTTGCGTACTGCGTCTTGTAGTAGCGGTATTCGGCGTAGGAAGAGGCCACGTCGTTAAAGTCGTTTGCAGAGAGCGACTCGATCACGATGTCGTGCAGATCAATGACGGACACGTCGGGTTTCCCGGCGAGTTTAGCGAGCACCGTCCGAATAATCGCTTCCACGTTGCGCTGACTGAGCACCTTGTCGCAACGCATGGCCGCCTTATTCACAGCCACTTCAATCTTTTGCGGGATGAACGATTCTTCCGACCCGTCCTTCTTGATAACGGTGATGTCAGCGCTGATCATGTGGTGGCTCCGAGAGACAAAAGAACCCGCGTTCAATGCGGGTTGGGGTTAACTTGAAATCGGCGCGCATCCTAACACAGTACGCGGGTAAAGTCATGTACTCGGTTATCCCTAGTAACCACTATATATTGTGTTAATAGTTAAAGCTAACTACTACCGATCGTATTACAAAAAATTTCTCCTTTATTCCTGAGGCTTTGTTTCTTCCGCTAAAATTTCGCGCCGATTGCCTTTTGTTCAGTCACTCAACATCATGGAAAATCTTCACGGACTCATCACGGGATTTCACAACTTTCGCCGTGAAATGCTCGCCGAAGACGCCGAATTTTTCGCGTCGCTTGCCAAAAGCCAGAACCCGCACACCCTCGTCATCGCCTGCTGCGATTCGCGGGTCGATCCCGGCATCATCCTGGGGTGCCGCCCGGGCGAACTCTTCGTCGTCCGCAACGTCGCTGCCATCGTGCCGCATCAGGCACCCGTAGGACAACCCGACGCCGTCATGGCCGCCATCGAGTACGGCGTCAAACATCTGGAAGTGAACCACATCGTCGTCATGGGACACTCCAACTGCGGCGGCATTCACGGCCTGCTGCACCCCGAAGCGGTGGTACACGAAGACTACATCGCCGATTGGGTGAAACAGGCTGCCCCCGCCGTCGCCGACCTCAATGCCGCCGATTCCGAACACGACCGGCACCGTCTCGCCGAAGAAGGCGCCGTCCTTTTGTCGATCGACAACCTCCTCTCCTACGACTGGATTCGGGAGCGCACCGAAAAAGGCACCTTGGCCCTGCATGCCGTCTATTACGATATCGAAAACCATTCACTCGATTTATGGCACGCTGAAAAAGAGGATTTTCTGCCGACGCCGATGCTCCATCCCGTACAATGATTTTGACCGGACGAAAAATCCTGTCATTTTCATCGAAGACTCAGCGCACCATAATCTCAAACCTCTGACGGTCATTTGAATTTTCAATAGTCTTTTTGACGTTCTCTCCGTCGTTCACTACGGAGAGAACGTCAAACCTACTCTCACTACTGCTTCGCGTCGGTGACGACCCGTATTTCCGCGATGTACGCCGCGTTCGTGGCAGTCGCTGCGGCCTGCGGTACGCCTGCACTGATGGCGACTCTTACGTTCGGCTTCTTCGCGAACTGCCCGATTTCGCTCACCCACTACGGCAACGGCTGCGGCCCCGTCTACTACGGCGCGGGTTACGTGAGCCAGAGCGAATGGTGGCGCAACGGTCTCGTTATCTGCACGATGAACGCCGCGATCTGGCTCACCATCGGTATGGTTTGGTGAAAGGTGATCGGCCTCTACTAAGAGAACATCTCTCCCCGCAATGCCTCCCCCCGCCCCATCGGCGGGGGGTTGTGTTTTGAGAAAATCTCAAAAGGCTCAGAGCGTTTCCAAAAGCGCCATCAGTGTTTCGGCGTATTCCACCGTGAATAAGTTTCGCATATCGTGTTCTCCCGATCTCAGTCGTTTCCATACTGCGGCAACGTCACGGCTTCGCCGGTGGCGTACCAATGACCGCCCGCGACGTAATGCAGAGGCCGCGCTTCCAAAGGTGCATTTTCAAAAAGCCAATGCCCGTCCTTAAAGACGCGGTCGTCGGCCCAAGCCTTCACGCATTCGCCGATGAAAAGATCGTACGTCTGCTCGTTATGCGGTTCCGAGACGATTTTAAAAATCGCCCACGCCGCACAGCCCTTTACCAAGGGAATCGTGCAGTCGCCCGCATAAAAAAGTTCGGCGCCGCTTTTTTCCACCTTATCCGGATCATCGTTTTTGCTCACCCAGCCGAGTTTCATCACTTTTTCCACGATCGACACCGTAGGCAGCATGAGGGCAAAGTATCCGCTCTTTTCCATCAGGGGCCGCGTGAAGTGCGATTTATCGATGACGGCCGTAGCCTTAAAGGGCATGAGATCTAAGGGGCAAATCCACGTCGCCGGCATGATGTCCGAAACGCCTTCGTATTCCGCCGAAACCAAAGCCGTGGCACCGAGGTTGAACATACGGTAAGCCTTCTCGGGGGCCACCGGCGTGAAATGTTCCAACAACATAGGAAACTCCTTAGAAAAACAGATACGGTTGATTCTAAGCACCGTCGCAAACGACGGACGCAGTTAAACTGACGTCTTTTCTCGAATTACTGCCTGATCGTCCCAACGAACCATGCTCGACACCGTGCCCCCCCTTTACAGTCTTGAAAGCTGCGACACCGTTTTAAACGAAGCCCGGCGACTCTTCTCCGACGGTCGTTTTCCGATACACGCCTCCGTCATTGCGGCCCGACAAACCGAAGGACGCGGTCAGCACGGCCACCATTGGGTGAGCCCCTTAGGGAACCTCTACGCCGCGATCCGACTGCCGCTTTCAGCCCCCTTTACGGACTTTCGGGGGCCGCTTGCCGTAAGTACCGTCATTGCGGAAGTCCTTTCCGACGCGGGCTACACCGTCCGGATCAAGTGGCCTAACGACATTGCACTCAAGACGCCCGAAGGCCTCTGGGCCAAATGCGTCGGCAGTCTTCTCGAGCGCAAAGGGGAACTCCTCGTCGCGGGAATCGGCATCAACGTCGTCACACACCCCCCTGTATCCGAACTCAGGGACGGCGCGGCGCTTCCCGCGGGATCCCTCGCGCAATGCGGCACGCCGCCCTCCGCCTCGAAACTTTGGGAAACCGTCGCCCGTCGGTTTCAAACCTTTGACGCCCCCGCGTTTCTTTCCCGATGGCCCGCCTCGGGCGAAACGCAGCTTCTTTGGCTTCACGAACGCGTCGTCCTCACGCGCCGCACCGAATCTGAGACGGGCACCTTTCTGGGGTTGGGCCCGGTCGGAGAACTAAGGCTGCAGACCCAAGACGGCACCGCTTCTTTTACGGAAGGTAGCCTGAGGCTCTCGGACTAAGTAAAATCCTTCATTTTTCACCAATTACAATAGTCGGACGTTTTTTCACGGTTTCGACCTCAATTTCCGGTTTCTTCTCATGACGCTTAATCCCACCGCCGTTACCTTCATCGGCTACATGCTGTTGATGTTGGGGCTGGGCTTTTTTGCCTGGCACTACACCCGCAATTTCAACGACTACATTCTAGGCGGCCGCAGCTTAGGCGGCCTCGTGACGGCTTTGTCCGTCGGCGCGAGCGACATGAGCGGCTGGCTCCTCATGGGGCTTCCCGGTGCGGTGTACCTTTTCGGCGTGAGCGAAAGTTGGCTTGCGATCGGACTCATCATCGGGACGTTCTTCAATTGGAAGTTCGTTGCGGCACGGCTTCGCGTTTATACCGAAATTGAGCACAATGCCCTCACGCTTCCCGACTTCTTTACGCACCGCTTCAAGGACACGAGTCGGGTGTTGCGGATTGCGGCGGCCGCCGTCATTCTCGTTTTCTTCACGATTTATTGCGCGAGCGGCGTCGTCGCCGGCGCCCGCCTCTTTGAAAACACCTTCGGAATGGATTATTCGACCGCGGTTTGGGCCGGGGCCGCCGCGACGATTCTTTACGTCTTCATCGGCGGTTTTTTGGCCGTGAGCTGGACGGACGCCATTCAGGCCACATTGATGTGCATCGCACTCGTCATCACGCCCTTTGTGGTCGTCTATGACCTCGGAGGCTTTTCGGCCACCGTCGCCAAGGTGGAAAGCATCAATCCCAACATGCTCAACATGATGACGAACCAAACGTTCGTCGGCATTGCGAGCCTTTTGGCGTGGGGCCTCGGATACTTCGGCCAGCCCCATATTCTCGTGCGCTTCATGGCGACGAAATCGATCAAGGTGATCCCCAACGCCTGCCGCGTGTCGCTTTTGTGGATGCTCTTTTGTCTTGGAGGCGCCGTGTGCGTGGGCTTTTTCGGCGCCGCTTACTTTGCGCAGCACACCGATCAGGCCGCACTCGTCACGGAAAATCACGAACGCATCTTCATCGTGCTTTCGCAGCTTCTCTTTAACCCCTGGATCGGCGGCATTCTGATGTCGGCCATTTTGGCCGCGGTGATGTCGACCCTTTCCTGCCAGCTCTTGGTCTGCTCCTCCACGCTCACCGAAGACTTCTACCGTGCCTTCATCCGCCCCAACGCCGGCAACCGCGAACTCATTTATTTCGGCCGCGCCATGGTACTCGCAGTGGCGCTTCTCGCGATCTGGATCGCCATGGATCCGACGAGCCTCGTCCTCTCGCTCGTAAGTTACGCTTGGGCCGGGTTCGGTGCCGCGTTCGGCCCCGTCATTCTGATGAGCCTCTGGTGGAAGCGCATGACGCGCAACGGTGCCTTGGCCGGTATGGCGGTGGGCGCCGTCACCGTCATCGTCTGGCACACCGGTGGCTGGTTCGGCCTTTATGAAATTATTCCGGGCTTTGTGTTCGGCCTTGTCGCCATCGTCGTTGCAAGCCTTTGCTCAAAGAAACCCGACGAAGACACCGAAGCTCATTTCGACCACGTCGTCAACACCGTACGCGCGGCCTAGTTTTGGGAGACAAAAAAAATGAAAACACCGTCGCTGAGCCGTACGGCCCAAGCCGTCAAAACCTCAATCATCGGCGAACTCTTAGCGCTTGCGGCGCGTCCCAAAGTGATTTCGTTTGCGGGCGGCCTTCCCACGCCCGAAGGGTTTCCGGTGAAGGCGCTTGCGGACGCCGCTCAGAAGGTTTTGGAAGAAAAATCCTCCCGCGCCCTGCAGTATTCCGTCGCCACGGGTGAAAAAGAATTAAAACGCTTCATCGCCGAACACGAAACCTGCCGCGGCGTTCCGACGACGTCCGACGAAGTAATGATCGTATCGGGCTCGCAGCAGGCGATTTATTTTGCCGCTCAGGCGTTTGTGGACGAAGGCAGCACCATTCTCGTCGAAGCGCCTTCCTACATGGGAGCGCTGCAGTCCTTTGACCTCGTACGTCCGCACTATCAGACGCTTTCCTCGGACGAAGAGGGACTCAATCCGGCCGCCATGGGCGAAGAATGCCGCGGCGCCCGCTTTGCCTACGTGATGCCCACGTTCGGCAATCCTTCGGGCCTCACGATTTCTTTGGACCGCCGCAAGCTCCTTGCAGAAAAAGCGCGCGAACTCGATCTCTGGCTCATTGAAGACGATCCCTACGGCGAACTGTGGTACGACCAAGAACCGCCCATTTCCGTGCGCGCCTTTGCGCCGGAACGCACGTTGCGGCTCGGCACCTTCTCCAAGGTACTCGCCCCGGGGTTGCGCCTGGGCTACGTCTGCGCCCCCAAGGAAGTGATTGCGGTACTGTCGCAGTTTAAGCAGGCCTGCGACGTGCACACCTCCACCCTCACGCAGTTGATCGCCGCCGAAGTGCTCAACGCCGGCTTATTGGACGGCCACCTGCCTATGGTTCGCAAAATCTACAAGCACCAGGCCGAAGCCATGTTGGCCGCCTTGGAAGAATTCATGCCGAAGCGCACCGACATCAGCTGGACGAAACCCGCGGGCGGCATGTTCATCTGGGTGACGCTCCCCGAAACGATCGACACCGCCGAATTGATGAAGAAGGCGGTCGCCAACAACGTCGCCTTCGTGCCGGGCGCCGTTTTCTACGGCGTAAACCCGCAGAAAAATAAGCTGCGGCTCTCATTTGTCACGGTACCGACGGAAAAGATCCGTACCGGCATCGCTGCTTTGGCGAAAGTCGTCAAAGAAAGCCTTTGATCCTCAATTGGCTGCCGCCCACCGACGGCAGCCAAAAAGAAACCCGCCGAAATCTTTACTTCAGGCGGGTTTTCTTTTTCCGTTTATTCTGCGGGTTTAACCGGTGCCGCGGGCTTTTTCGCGGGTCGCCGACGCGGCTTCTTTTTCGCGACGGGCCGCGCGTCCCCGGCGGAAACCGCAGGCTTATCCGTCTTTTCCGGCGCTTTCACATCAGCTTCGGCGGGCTTCTGGGGTTTCGTGAAACGACGGCGGGCGGGCTTCTTTTCGGGAGCGGGCTTAATCGTCAATGCCAGCTTTTCGGGTTCGGCCTTCACCCCCAACTGCGACGCCATCGTCTGAATGAGTTTCGTCTGTTCGGTGACGACTGCCTTGAGGCGTTCAATTTCCTGCGAGTAGGGGTCTTTTTCCCCAGCCGTCACGGCGTAAGCCGCAAACGCTTCGTGCGCCTTCTTTTCGGCGCGGTTGTCCAACACCGTCCGCGCAGGAACCCCCACCACCGTTTCGTTGGCAGGCACCGCGTGCACCACGACGGCGTTGGAACCGATGCGGGCGTTGTCTCCCACCGTAAAGCCGCCGAGAATCTGAGCCCCCGCCCCGATCACGACGTTTTTGCCGATCGTGGGGTGCCGTTTCATGCCGCGGCCGAGACTCGTGCCGCCCAACGTAACGCCGTGGTAAATCGTGCAGTCGTCCCCCACTTCGGCCGTTTCTCCGATCACGACCCCCATGCCGTGGTCAATGAAGACGCGGCGGCCGATCTTGGCCGCAGGGTGAATTTCAATACCGGTCAAGAAACGCGCCGCATGGCTCAC
Source organism: uncultured Sutterella sp. (assembly GCA_900544255.1). GTDB lineage: Bacteria > Pseudomonadota > Gammaproteobacteria > Burkholderiales > Burkholderiaceae_F > Duodenibacillus. The sequence continues at coordinate 82,035 of UQUM01000003.1, read as the reverse complement.
CACACGGGCCGCCACATTCCACCCCTGCAGATGGCACCAGTAGGCCCAGCGGTGCATCACCAAGGCGTGAAACCCCGGGTACGCAAGCGCGATCTCGAGCTTACTCTGAGCGGCCGGGTCTTTTTCAAGAATGGTTTTGATATCTTCCTGAATGCGTTCAAACATGCGCGTAATCCTTATGCCGGAAATCCGCCGGCGAATTTTTTAATTTTAACGTTTGCCGGTCAACTTTTTTGAGCCGATACGGTCTTTTTTCGAACGGATGATCGCCGCACAGATGCCTCGGAGCATATCCACTTCCCGCTGCGTGAGGCCGCTTCTCGAAAAAAGGCGCCGCGTCATCCCCATGAGATTCTTCGGTTCCGCGGGATCCAACGCCCCGCAGGCGGTCATCGCTTCTTCCCAATGTCGGAAAAAACCTTCGATCGCCGGCACCGGCGCCGCCCGATCACTTTCAAAGCGGCTCTGCCAACTGTAAAGCTCCCCGTCGTGATGCGTATCCGCGAGAAGCGCCGTGTGCATTTCGTAAGCCGTAATCTGCACGGCCTGCGCGAGGTTCAAGCTCGGACTTTCCGGGTTTGCAGCAATCGCGGAACAAAATTGGCAGAGCGCCATCTGCTCGTTCGTAAGACCGCTTCTTTCCGTCCCGAACACAAAGGCAATGTCGCCCCCGGCGACGTCTTCAAGCCGCAGCGCCGCGCGCTTCACGCTTTCGTGCACATTCTCAATGGGAGGCCCGAATTCACGGCTGTACCCCGAGAGAGCACACGCAAGCGTCACCCCTTCCAAGGCGTCTTCCAACGTCATGTGGGTTTTCGCGGCATTTAAAACGTCCACGGAACTCGTTGCCAGCGCCACGGCTTCCATGTCGCTTTTGTAGTCCATGATGCGGGGATTCACGACCCGCAGGTCATAAAACCCCATCGTTTTGATCGCACGAGCCGCCGAGCCGATATTGCCCGGGTGGCTGGGATCCACCAATACGAAACGCACGCGCCGTGCGACTGCCGGAATCCGATCCACGAAGAGTCCTTCAAAAATAGGAAACAACGGCGCGATTTTAGCGGTTTGATGCCAAATTTCAGCGTCTTTGTTTTTTCGTACGGAAAATACGCTAAGAAACACGCCTCCGCCGCACCGGCTGACTTTCCCGAAAAGAACGTTCCCCCATCGGATCCGGACTACGAAGTCTTGTTTCAACAGCAAGTGGCAGAAAACCTCGCGGATACGGAAGCCGGGCGTGCGAACTTCCACAAAGCATAACGACCTTATTGAACGACTGATGCCGCTCGGCAAGCCTGAATTTTCGTTTTATCCGAGAAAATTTCCGCGGTATTCCCCACAAGACCTGCGCTTCCCATTAAAATTCAACGATTCGATACTTGTTTTATCGGGGCGAAGTGAGCCGCGCAGGCGCCGCCCCCGTTTTCTTTTGGACAACCCACCATCATGGCAAACTCTCCGCAGCTGCAGACGGCCATCCGCGCCGCCCTCAAGGCAGGCAAAATCATCAGTCGCGAAAGCGGCAACGTCGATTCTATTGAAGTACACGAAAAAACGCAGTTCGATTTCTTCAGCCGGGTCGACACCGAATGCCAGGAAACGATTTACGGCATTCTCAAGGCCGCCTTCCCGCGTGACGGTTTCGTCGCGGAAGAAAACGGCGTCGCCGAACACACGGACGCCGAATGCGTTTGGTACATCGATCCCCTGGATGGGACGACGAACTTCCTGCACGGTTTCCCGCAGTACGCCGTGAGCATCGGCATGACCTACCGCGGCAAGTTGACGATCGGCGTCGTCTACGACCCGAGCCGCAACGAACTCTTCTATGCGGAAAAAGGTAAAGGGGCCTTCATGAACGACGCCCGCATCCGCGTCTCCGGCCGTTCGGATTTCTCTCAGGCCCTGATCGGCACCGGCTTCCCCTTCCGCAAGACGGACGACTACGCTTCCTTCATGCCGAAGTTTGAACGCGTGGCGCGCGCCGCCGCTGGCCTGCGCCGTGCGGGGTCGGCAGCTCTTGACCTCTCCTGGGTTGCCTGCGGCCGCATGGACGCCTTCTGGGAATACAACCTGAAAAGCTGGGATCTCGCCGCGGGCGCCCTGAGCGTTCTCGAAGCAGGCGGGCGCGTCACCGACATGAAGGGCGGCGAAGGCTACTTGGAATCGGGCTGCATCTGCGCCGGTACCCCCAAGATTTTCGCCCCGCTCATCGCCAAAGTGGGCGACATCAAGTAATTGAAGTCTCTGAGCCATGCCTAATTCAGTCGTGGCTCTTTTTTCCGGCAGACAAGGCATCGACTACCTTGTCTGCTTCGTTTTTGTTTCCGAGAAATTTCGCCGATGACTGAAGTTGCCGACAGCAAAAAAAATGAGGCCGATGGCCCCTACAGCGACCACACGCCCGCCATGCGCCAGTACCTGATGCTGCGTGACGAACACCCCGGCGTGATGCTTCTTTACCGCATCGGCGACTTCTACGAAACGTTTTTTGACGACGCCGTCCGCATCAACAAGCTGATCGGCCTCACGCTTACGAAACGCGGTACCTATAAGGGCGATCCCATTCCGATGGCAGGGATTCCCGCGTCGACGCTTGAGCAGTACCTCGCGCGTCTCGTAAAACTCGGCGTCTCGGTGGCGATCTGCGATCAGATCGGCGACCCCGCGGAAGCCAAGGGCACGATGGAGCGGCGCATCACCCGCATCGTGACGCCGGGAACGCTCACCGACAACGCACTTCTCGCGGAAAAAACGGACTCAGTCCTTTTGGCGGTTGCCGTCGAAAAGCACGCCAAAGCCGTCGGTCTCGTGTGGCTCACGCTCACGAACGGCTCGTTCCGGGCGACGACGGCGCCACGCGAAGCGCTCTCCGCGGAACTCTCCCGCATCACCCCGTCGGAAATTCTCGTTCCCGACAGTCTCACGGACGAAGTGAAGGCCCTCGTTCCGGAACTTGCCGTTCACAACATGCCTGCGTGGCATTTTGACGCGGAACGCGGCCGCGAGCTTTTAAAGAAAAAATTTAAGCTCAACAACCTCGAAGCCTGGGGCATTGAAGACAATACGCTCATTCTCACCGCGGTCAACGCGCTTCTCTCCTACGTGGACAACACGCAGTGCGACAACCCGCCCTACATTGCCCCCCTCGTCGTTGAAGACGAATCGGAATTTCTGGGTTTGGATGCCGCCAGCCGCCGCAACCTTGAGATCATCGACAGTCTGAGGACTGAAGGCGGACCCACGCTTTTTTCCACGCTCGACATCTGCCGCACGAGCATGGGGAGCCGCCTCTTAAAGCGCTGGCTCACCTCCCCATTGCGGGATCAGCACGTGGCCGTGAGCCGCCATGAGGCTGTGGAAGAATTCTTGCTCACCCCGGACCTCACGCCGACCTTGGAGAACCTTCTCGAAGGGATCCCCGACATTGAACGCACGGCGGGGCGCATTGCGCTAAAAAGCATCCGCCCCAAGGAAGCGGCGGCGCTTCGCGACGTACTGCCGCAGTTAAAGCACCTTGCGGGATACATGGCGCAATATAAGAGCCCCATCCTCGCGCCGCTTGCCGATGCCTTGGCTTTGTCCGACGACGTATACCTCAAACTTCAGGGGACACTCTTAGAAGAACCCGCCACCTTCCTGAGAGAAGGGGACGTCGTCCGCAACGAAGCCGATCCAGAATTGGCGGATTTACGCAACATCCGCGACAACAACACGGATCAGTTGACGGCAATGGAAGCGCGGGAACGGGACCGCACCGGTATTACGACACTCAAAATCGCCTACAACCGCGTCTCCGGGTTTTACATTGAAATTCCGAAGTCTCAGGCGGGGAACGTCCCGATAGACTACAAACGCCGGCAGACCCTCAAAAACAACGAACGTTTCATCACGCCGGAATTAAAGGAATACGAAGACCGCGCCTTTTCCGCCAAAGAACGATGCGCTCAGATAGAAAAGCGCATCTGGGACGAACTCGTCGATTTCTTGGGGAACTGGGTCGAAGCCATCCTCACCGCGGCGCGCGCCACCGCGACGTTGGATGTGCTCACATCCTTTGCCCGCTACGCCCGCGACATGCGCTGGAGTCGTCCGACAATGTCGGCAACCCCCGGTCTCACAATGACGGGCGTACGCCACCCCGTTGTCGAAAGGATGATTCCGGACTTCATCCCGAACAACTGCCACTTGGTACCGGGACGGCGCCTTCTCGTCATCACGGGCCCCAACATGGGCGGTAAATCCACCTACATGCGCTCGGTGGCGCTCGTGACGCTCCTTGCCTACGTCGGCAGCTTCGTTCCGGCAATGACGGCGGAAATCGGTCCCGTCGACCGAATTCTTACCCGCATCGGCGCGTCGGACGATTTGGCGCGCGGCCGCTCGACCTTCATGGTGGAAATGACGGAGGCCGCCTCCATCCTGCGGCAGGCAACCGACCAGTCACTCGTCCTGATGGACGAAATCGGCCGCGGCACCTCAACGTTTGACGGCTTGAGTCTGGCGGGTGCCATTGCCGAAGAACTTGCCGTCACCTGCCGCAGTTGGACGTTGTTTGCGACGCACTACTTTGAACTTACCGAACTGCAGGCGAAGTGTCCTGAAGTCGTAAACGTGCACGTTTCCGCCAAAAATGACGCGGGTGGCATCGTCTTCCTGCACGACGTCAAGGAGGGTCCGGCCAGCCAGAGTTACGGGATTGCCGTGGCACGTCTTGCGGGCGTCCCCGAGCGGGTGATCCGACACGCCAAGCGCCTCTTGGCGCAGTTGGAAGCGACGCGCTCGGCAACGGCGCAGCCCGATCTTTTCAGCCTGGCTGCGACGCTGCCGGAACCGGAGCCCGAACCCGTGGAAATAGATCCGAGACTTGAGAAAAGCGCCGATTTCGTGAAGGTACTTGCGGATCTGGATGCAGACAACCTTTCACCCCGAGAAGCTCTCAAGCGTCTTTATGAATTAAAGGACGCTGCTCAGCTAATATGGGCACCAAAATAAGGTTCACAGCTGAAATTTGAATTTTATTTTGGGTTAAAAAACTATCGTTATATCGGTAAAACCGGAGGTCATTGACAATCTAAGAACTTCCGGTTTAGTTGCTGTGAGTGATTCCTTTTTTCCGAAACAAACCGTGTCAATGGACTGAATTCTGGATACCTGAAACGCAAATACTTCCCGCATTTTGTCCATGATCACCTTGCCGCGATGCCTCTTGCGACTAAAGTCGTAAGTTTCCTCGCGGCATTTCTATGAAAAAGCGGACTGCCGAAAACCGGTAAGTCCGCTTTTTTGTTCCGTTGACGATGCCGTCAGGCCTGTTTGTCCGGCGCCTCAATGTGCGGCCACGCAGCCGACATGTAAACGAACATGGAATAAAGCGTCAGGATAGCCGCCACGTAAATGAGGATGCGCCCCACAAACGCCACGTCAATTCCGAAAAGCGGTTCCCAATAAAGGAGCATCGGAATCGCCGCCATCTGAGCAATGGTTTTGATCTTACCGAACCAATTCACCTTCACGATGGCCGCGGCGCCGATCTTCGCCATCCATTCACGAAGCGCGGTGACGGCGATTTCGCGACCCACGATAATGAGCGCCACGATCATGTCGACGCGGTCAAACGCAAGGAGCACGACGATCGCGGAACACACCACCAACTTATCCGCCACGGAGTCCAAGAAGGCCCCCATCTGTGTGGCCATGTTGTAGTTGCGGGCAATGTAGCCGTCCAGGGCATCCGTCACGGCGGCGATGACGAACATCACGCAGGCCAAGAGGTTCTTCACGTGCGGTCCGGCAATCCAATCCGGCACGTAGAACACGCCGACAATAAGCGGGATGAAAGCGATACGGGCCCACGTAAGAGCCATCGGAATATTGAAGCGTTTAGTCTGTACTGCCACTGTCGACACCGTGCAAGTGATCGTAAATCTTTTGCGCAAGGCTGCGCGAGAAGCCGTCAATTTTAGCGATATCTTCCACGCCTGCGTTTTTGACGCCCTTCAATCCGCCGAAATGCGTCAAAAGTTTCTGCCGGCGCTTGGCGCCGATCCCGTCGATATCTTCCAAGCGACTCGTCTGCCGCGTCTTGCTGCGTTTGGCACGCATCCCGGTAATCGCGAAGCGGTGGGCTTCATCGCGGATCATGGCCACCAGCATCAGAGCCGGACTTTCGCTTCCCAGCACCAAGGGTTCGCGCCCATCGGCAAAGACAAGCGTTTCAAGCCCCGTCTTGCGCCCTTCGCCCTTCGCGACCCCGACGATGACGGATAAGGGCAGTCCCAACTCGGTAAAGACGTCGCGCGCCATATGCACTTGACCTCGTCCGCCGTCCACAAAGACGATGTCGGGAAGTTCGGCTTCGCCGCGCGCCACCGGACTGTAGCGCCGCGTCAGCACTTCCTTCATGGCGGCGTAGTCGTCCCCCGCCGTCACGTCGTTGATGTTAAAGCGCCGGTAGCGCGAAGAATCCATGCCCAAGCCCCTAAACACCACGCAGGACGCTTGGGTCGCTTCGCCCGCCGTATGCGAAATATCGAAGCATTCCATCGTGAGCGTCGTGCGCTGCTCGTCGGTGAGCTTCAAGTCGAGCACCCGAATGAGATCTTCGACGCGCCGCTTTTCCCCGGCGGTTTCCGTAAGGTGCCGTTCCAAGGCAATCCTTGCACCCTGCTCGGCCATCTCGAGCCACTTACGACGCAGGGACTGCGGTTCCGACACAAAGGCGATGCGGCGCCCGGCCAAGTCCGACAGCGTTTCCGCCATCGCCTCGCGGTCAGATGCCGCTTGGCTCACTACTACGTCAGGCACCTTTGAGGTGAGGTAGTGCTGACTGATGAAGGCATCAAACACGTCGGACGCCGCAAGCGCTTCGCCCGTGCCGCGCACGACGTCGGGAAAAACCGCATGATCCCCCAAATGACGCCCGCCGCGCACCATGGCAATATTGACGCAGGCGACACCGGCCGTGATCGCGACGGCAATAATGTCGGCGTCGGTGTCGCCCCCCGTCGTTTCCACGGCCTGCTGCTGCATCACGTCGTTTAAGGACGCAATGCGGTCGCGGAAAACCGCGGCTTCTTCAAAGCGCCACGCTTCGCTCGCGGCCGTCATTTTGTCTCTCAGCCCCTGCATCACGTCGTCGGTTTCTCCCCGCAGAAAGCGGCACGCGTTTTCTACGTCCGCGGCGTACTCTTCTTCCGTGATTTTTCCCACGCAGGGACAGGAACAACGATCCATCTGACCCATGAGGCAGGGGCGAGAGCGGTTTGCAAACACCGCGTCTTCACAAGTGCGCAGGCGAAAGACTTTCTGCAGAATGCCGATCGCTTCTCTCACAGCACCCGCATTGGGGTACGGCCCGAAAAAGCGACTCTTTTTGTCAACGCCTCCGCGGTAGTAACTCACCCGCGGGAAAGGCGATGCCGAAAGCTTCAAGTACGGGTAACTCTTGTCGTCCCGGAAAAGAATGTTGTATTTGGGCGCAAGGGTCTTGATGAGATTGTTTTCAAGGAGCAGCGCCTCGGCTTCCGTTCTCACCACCGTCGTTTCCATCCGGGCGATTTTTGACACCATAATGGCGATGCGCGGACTCAGGTCGTTCTTCTGAAAGTAGGACGACACGCGGCGTTTGAGGTCTTTGGCCTTGCCGACGTATAGGCAGGTGCCCTCGGCGTCGAAATAACGGTAAACCCCGGGCAAAGTGGGCAGCATCGAAAGCTGCTCCCGGTAATTCGTGATGCTGATGTCCGTCATGGGTTGTTTTCTTTTTTACGGTGGTCTTGTGTCTCAATCCCGTTCAATTTCCGGAAATCCCGTGCGCTGCACCCTGTGGTGCCGCGTCATCGACAATTTCGGCGACGCCGGCGTCGCCTGGCGACTGGCAAAAAGTTTATCGCAGGAATTTCACTGGCGCGTACGCCTCATGATCGACCGCCCCGAAACGCTCGCGGCCTTCGTGCCGCAATGCCCCGCGGCTGCAGCGGACGCCGACGTTTTCGGCATCGGCGTCCGCCGTTGGACGGACGCTTCGGGCGACCGGGAAGCGGCGGACGTCCCCGACGTCACCGTCGAAACCTTCAGTTGCCGGCTGCCCGACGCCGTGGAAGCAGCGCTCGCGCGCCGCTTTGACGCGGTGATTCCGACCGCCGTCTTTGCGCTTGACTACCTCACGGCGGAAACCTACGCAGAAGAATCCAACAAACTCGTGAGCCGCCACCCGCGCTGGGGATACCCCAAGACGTTCCTCTTTCCGGGCTTTACCCCGAAAACGGCCGGCGTCGTGCGGGAAGACGACGCCGGGAGCCGCCGCGAGACGTTCACCCCTGAAAAGCGGCGCGACTTTCTCACGCGTTACGGCGCCGATCCCGCAGCGCCCTTTACCCTCTTTTTCTTTACCTACCCCGAAAATCCGGTGGAAAGTCTCGTTCATGCCGTCGTTGCCGCAGGAGAACCGATTCAGGTCCTTTTGGCACCCGGAGAAGCGAGCCGCCGATTTAAGGCGGCGGTTGAAAAAGCCGGTACCCCCGCTTTTATCCGCACGGTGGAGCTGCCGATGCTGCCGCAGGCTGATTTTGACGACGTGCTTTTGGCGTCCGACGCCTGCCTCGTGCGCGGCGAAGATTCCACGCTTCGGGTGCAGTTGTCGGGCGTGCCGCTTTTGTGGACCCTCTACCCGCAGACCGAAGAAACGCATCTCGTGAAAATGCGGGCCTTTGCTGAAAAATACAGTGCTCCGTTCACACCCGAAGCCCGCGCAGCGTGGCTTGCGATGGAAGAAGGTCTCAACGCCCGCGGGATCACGCCCGAAGTCTGGCGCGCTTGGAAAAAAACGCTTCCCGATGAGCAAAAAGGCGCACTGTTGTGGCGCGAAAACCTTCTGAAACAACAAACGGCTGCTCAAACGGTTGCACAGATTGCAAAAGAAAAGCTAGAATATTGAGTTATTGTGAAAAACCCCGGTCAGGGCGACGTTCTCGTCGGATTGCCCGGCTGAATCATTCCTCCAAACAAAGGACAGAAACAAAATGAAAACCGCTCAGGAACTGCGGGCCGGCAACGTGTTTATGGTCGGCAAGGATCCCATGGTTGTGCTGAAGGCCGAATACTCCAAGGGCGGCCGCGGTGCTTCCACCGTGAAGATGAAGATGAAGAACCTGTTGAACGGCGCCGTCACGGAAACCGTGTACCGCGCTGACGACAAGTTCGAAGACATCATCCTCGAACGCAAACCCGTGACGTACTCCTACTTCGCTGATCCGCACTATGTGTGGATGGATGAAGAATACAACCAGTACGAAGTCGACACCGACACGATGGAAGAAGCCAAGAAGTACCTCGAAGACGGTCTCGAAGCCGAAGCCGTGTTCTACGAAGGCCGCGTGATCGGTATCGAACTGCCGACGATGCTCGTGCGTGAAGTGGTCTACACGGAACCCGCCGTGAAGGGTGATACCTCCGGTAAGGTCATGAAGCCCGCCAAGCTCGCCACCGGCTACGTCCTCGACGTGCCCGCGTTCGTCAACACCGGCGACAAGATCGAAATCGACACCCGTACGGGCGAATACCGCAGCCGCATCAAGTAATTGATGCCTTCGGTTTGAGGAGACGTTCTCTTCAGAACGTCCCCCGTCGAAAAAACCTCCGTCAGGATTCGTCCCGCGGAGGTTTTCTTTTATCGACAAGCGGCATTCGTCAGATTTTGCTCAGTTTGGCAAAGGTGAGCAGCAATTCCTTTTCCCCCGCCGTATCAAACTTCACCCGAGCCGACGCGCTTTCTTCGTGCTTCATGTTCTTTAAAGACAGAATCGTCCCCTTACCAAAAACGGCATGCGTAACGCGATCCCCCACGGCCAGCCCCCAGGGATTCGGTTCCGAAGACGCCTCCTTCCGTTTGAAGCCGTACCCCGAAAAACCGCCCGAAGACGCGGCGACCGAACGCTGTTGCTGCTGTTGGCTCGCGAGATAGTCGCTCGCTTTTCCGAGCCGCCCGTTCTGCCACCCCGGTGTTTTGGTCCGGGACGAAAACCCGACGCTCCCCGCGCCTTCCCGCTGCCAACCGCCAGAATTTCCGGAGCGACCGCCGCGGTTGCCGTACCAACCAGCGCCGGACCCATAGCCCGAGCCATACCCCCCGCGGTCGTTTTTCTTCGGGGACTCCACCGTCACCGTGTGTTCCGCCGGAATTTCATCAAGGAACCGGGACGCTTCCGCATCGCGGCTCTGCCCGTAGAGCATGCGGTTCGCACACCAGCTGATTCGGAGTTTCTCGCGGGCACGCGTCATCGCGACGTACATCAGGCGCCGTTCTTCCCCGATCGCTTTGTCTTCGTCTTCGTCACCACGAGCCGCATGCGGGAAAAGTCCCTCTTCCAGACCGCACAAGAAAACCACGGGGAATTCGAGGCCTTTTGAAGCATGCACCGTCATCATCTGCACACAGTCGCGCACTTCTTCCTCGTTTTTGTCGTCGGCTTCAAGCGCCGCCTGCGAGAGGAACCCGTCAAGGGGCGACATTCCGAGGTCTTCGTTTACATCAAGCGCCGGCGCGTCTTCGTCAATCCCGTTTTCTTTGTACCAACCCGAGGCGGCGTTGATGACTTCGCCCATATTTTCAAGCCGAATGTCTTTGTCGGGCTTTCCTTCGTAAAAAGCCTTCAGACCCGATTTTTCCAACACCACTTCCACCACTTTCGCGAGACTCAGCCCTTCGCAGGCCGCCTTCATGTCGTTGATGATCGACACGAAAGCCCCGGCACGCCGCACGAGCGCGGGATCCTGCTGCCAGTCGGTCAAGCACTGCCACAGCGTCACGCCGCGGCTCTGTGCTTCCTGCGTAATGCGTTCCATCGTCGTGAGGCCGATTCCGCGGGGCGGCTGGTTGATGACGCGCAGCAGGGACGTATCTTCCGGATTCGACAACAACCGCAGATACGCCGTCACGTCCTTAACTTCCGCGCGGTCAAAAAACCGCAGACCGCCGTAAATACGGTAGGGCACGGCGTTCGCGGTGAGATACTGTTCAATCAGACGCGACTGAGCGTTGTTGCGGTAGAGCACCGCAAAATCCTTCCAGGGTCGCCCGGAACGATGATCCGTCAGTACTTCCTGCGTGAGGCTTCGGGCTTCGTCCTTGTCGTCCGCCGCTTCATAAATCGTAATGCGGTCGCCCGCCCCCGCATCCGTCCAGAGGTTCTTCCCCATGCGGTTTTCGTTGTTCGCAATGACGGCGTTGGCGGCATCCAGGATGTGAGACGTCGAGCGGTAGTTCTGTTCCAACTTCACGACGTGTTTCACGCCGTAATCCGTGATGAAATCCGCCATGTTGCCGACGCGCGCACCGCGGAAGGCATAAATCGACTGATCGTCGTCGCCCACGCAGAAGACGGCATTCGTCGGAGATTTCGGAGAGGCAATCGTCTTAATCCACCTAAACTGCAGCGCGTTCGTATCCTGGAATTCGTCCACCAAAACAAACCTAAAGCGCGCAGCATAGTGTTCGCGCAGGATGGCGTTTCGTTCCAACAATTCCGTACTGCGCAAAAGCAGTTCCGCAAAGTCCACCAAACCGTCCTTTTGGCAGCGCGATTCATAGAGACGGTAAAAACCGGGGTTACCGCTTTCTTCGTCCGCGGCGACGTCAGACGCCCGCAACCCCGCTTCCTTAAAGCGGTTGATGCGCGACTGAAAGGCCTTCGGGTCGTTCACGTCGGTGTCAATTCCCGCTTCCTTCATGAGGCGCTTAATAAGAGACAATTGATCCGAGGAATCCATAATTTGGAAAGTCTTAGGGAGCCCTGCTTCTTCGGCGTGATAGCGCAGCAGGCGGTTCGCGATCCCGTGAAACGTCCCCACCCACATCGCGCGGATGTCCGCCGTCACCAAGGCTTCCAGACGATCCTGCATTTCTTTGGCGGCCTTGTTCGTAAACGTCACCGCGAGAATCTGCGAGGGGCGCGCCATGCCCTGCGCCAAAATCCAGGCAATGCGGGTCGTCAACACCCGCGTTTTGCCGGAGCCGGCGCCCGCCAAAATCAGGGCATGTTCCGCGGGCAGTTCCACCGCCGCGCGCTGCATGGGGTTCAGACTCTCCACCAAACTCATCAAATTCTGCATATCGGATACTGACTTCTGAAGAAAGAAATACAAGGGAAGGGCGCAAAATGCTACCGTCTTTTCCCCGCCTGTCAACCCGGCCGCACGACTTTTCACTCAAAAAAGCCCTGTCGGAACGCGGTATACTCTTTTGTTCATCTATCCCGCGCCCCTTTTAGGGACGCATTCATCAGTAACTACGAAAAGGCCAGGCGCCCATGCGCGACACCTATTCTCCACAGGAAGTCGAAGCCGAAGTCCAAGCCCGCTGGGTGAAGGATGAGGTTTACCGTGCCAAAGAGCACGCGCTCGACAAAAACGGCAAAGAAAAGCCGAAGTATTACGTCTGTTCCATGCTGCCCTACCCCTCCGGGAAGCTGCACATGGGTCATGTGAGAAACTACACTCTAAACGACGTTCTCTACCGTTATCGCCGCATGAAGGGCTTCAACGTGATGACCCCCATGGGCTGGGACTCGTTCGGGCTCCCCGCGGAAAATGCCGCCTTAAGTAAGAAGGTGGCGCCGGCAAAGTGGACGTTCCAGAACATCGCCGACATGAAGGAACAGATGCGTCCTCTGGGGCTCGCCTTTGACTGGTCGCGCGAAGTAACGACCTGCAAACCCGAGTACTACCGCTGGAACCAGTGGATGTTCCTCAAGATGCTCGAAAAGGGTATCTGCTACCGCAAGACCCAGATCGTAAACTGGGATCCGGTGGATAAGACCGTCCTCGCCAACGAACAGGTGATCGACGGCTGCGGTTGGCGTTCCGGTGCCAAGGTGGAAAAGCGCGAAATCCCGGGGTACTACTTCGGCATCACGCAGTACGCGCAGGAACTCCTCGACGACCTTTCCAAACTGCAGGGGTGGCCCGAACAGGTTCGCCGCATGCAGGAACACTGGATCGGCAAGTCCGTGGGCGTGAATTTTGCGTTCCCCTACACAATCGACGGTGAAGAAAAGAAACTGCGCGTTTACACGACCCGTGCCGATACGATCATGGGCGTGACGTTCGTCGCGATTGCTGCCGAGCACCCGCTCGCCAAGCGCCTTGCCAAGGGTAAGCCCGAACTTGAAGCCTTCGTCGCCGAATGCGCGAAGGGCTCCGTTTCCGAAGCCGACATGGCGACGATGGAAAAGAAGGGCGTCCCCACCGGTTTCTACGTGACGCACCCCTTGAACGGACGTCAGGTTGAAGTCTGGATCGGTAACTACGTTTTGATGAGCTACGGCGAAGGCGCCGTGATGGGCGTGCCCGCGCACGACGAACGCGACTTTGCGTTCGCGAAGAAATTCGGCATTCCCATCGTTCAGGCCGTGGCCGTGGACGGGAAAACGTTCTCCGAAGATGCATGGCAGGATTGGTACGGAGATAAGACCTTAAACCCCTACTGCGTCAATTCCGGCAAATACGACGGTCTGCACATTCATGATGCGATTGATGCCGTCGCATCCGACCTGAAGGATTTGGGTTTAGGCGACAAGCAGACGCAGTTCCGTCTGCGCGACTGGGGTATTTCCCGCCAGCGCTACTGGGGTACGCCGATTCCGATCATCAACTGCCCGAAGTGCGGCCCGGTGCCCGTCCCTGAAAAGGATCTGCCGGTGGTGCTCCCCGACAACCTCATTCCCGACGGTTCCGGCAACCCCTTGAATAAGTGCCCTGAATTCCTCAACGTGAAGTGCCCGAAGTGCGGCGGCGATGCTCAGCGCGAAACGGACACGATGGATACGTTCGTCGACAGCTCTTGGTACTTCATGCGCTACTGCTCGCCCGACTGCAACACGGCGATGGTGGATGAACGCAACGACTATTGGGCCCCGATGGATCAGTACATCGGCGGTATCGAACACGCCGTGCTGCACCTGCTCTACGCCCGTTTCTGGACGAAGGTGATGCGCGACTTGGGGCTCGTCAAGTTCGACGAACCCTTCACGCGCCTCTTCACGCAGGGGATGCTTACCGCCGAATGCTTCTACCGCGAACTTCCCGACGGTCACAAGCGTTGGTACTACCCCTACGAAGTCACGGTCGAATACGACGAAAAGGGCCGTCCCTCGAAAGTGACCGCCAAGGATGACGGACTTCCCGTCGTCTCGGGCGGCATCGAGAAGATGAGTAAAAGTAAGAACAACGTCGTGGAACCCCGCGACATCATCAAGCAGTTCGGTGCCGATACGGCCCGTACCTTCGTGATGTTCGCCGGTCCCCCCGATCAGTCCGCCGCGTGGTCCAACTCCGGCGCCGAAGGAACGTACCGCTTCCTGCGTCGTCTCTGGAGCTGGGGCTACGCGCACCAGGCCGATTTGATCGGCAGCAAGGCGGCTGTGGACTACTCGGGCGCCTCTAAGGCGGTGAAGGATTTCCGCCGCGACGTCTACACGACGTTGAAGCAGGCTGAAGCCGACTTTGACCGCATGCAGTACAACACCGTGGTGTCGGCTGCGATGAAAATGTTGAACAGCATCGAAGCCTTCCGCCCCGAAGATGAACTGGGCCGTGCCGCACTCGAAGAATGCGCGTCTCTGCTCCTGCGCGTCCTCTACCCGATTGCGCCGCACATCACGACGGTGCTCTGGACGGAATTAGGGTTCGACAAAGCATTTGACTGCGAATTGATCGACGCTCCGTGGCCTGAAATTGATCAGACAGCGCTCGTGGCCGATGAATTGAAGCTCGTCATTCAGGTGAACGGCAAGCTGCGCGGTCAGATTCTGGTGCCGGCTTCGGCTTCCAAGGCCGACATTGAAGCCGCGGCTCTCGCGAACGAAGACGTGAAGCGCTTCGTGGGTGAAGCCACCGTGCGCAAGGTCATCATCGTGCCGGGCAAACTCGTGAACGTCGTGGCGAAGTAATACGCCGCTGACCTTCCGACGAAAACGGGCGACTTTCCGACAAGTGGGAGCCGCCCGTTTTTCTTTGGTGTTTTTTTATTTTCAGCGTTTCAACCGTTCTTCGATATCTGCTTTATAGCTCGTGAGCACCAGCATATCGTCCGGAAACTTCAGGGGTGCTTTATCAGCTTCTCTCAATATCAGCACCGTCATTCGACAGTTTTTCTTTTTCCCCACGGCCTGCAGCAGCACCGCCGCTTCTGCCGCCGTTTCCGCTTCTTTCTGCAGTTTCACAGCCACCGGCGCTCCCCGATACTGCTTCGTCAGAATGGCATCCATTCCTTTGTTTCGCTGCACAATCTGACAATCGAGCTGCTTCAAAATCGCCAGTTCTTTTTCCGTTTTCGTGAGGTAAACCGTTGCACCGTCTTTCAGAAGTCGGGATTCCGTTCGGACAATGTCCGCGCCAGCCGTCGCTCCGTCAAAGCGACGGCTTCCGGATTAACGTCGATACTGATGAACGGCGAAGTGGTGCGCCACGATCATCACCATCGCCAAGGTTCGAAGCAGCTCAATATTGGACTGTCGTTCCGTAGATGTTATCAAGGCGTTGATGGGGGGGGGGATTGTTGTCATTATTTTACTTAATAAAATATTTTATGCTTACTTTTACAATTATTGTGCCGACAGGAACTGGTGCTGCAACGCTCCCATGCGCAGGCGCGTGAGGTTGATGCGGCAGGCAAGCCCCGCGGCACCGGCGCCGGCCCCCGAACCGTAACTCTTTTCAATGAGCTCGCACTCTTCCTTCACGTACGTCTGAAACGCCTTATTGGCATCGGTCAACGCCTGCGTCGCCTTCTTATTTTTCTGCACGCGATCCAAAGCGCGCATCCGCGACATCACCTGCTCCTCGACGTTCTTGTACTGCTTGCCGAGCGCTTCCATTTCGGTTTTAAGGCACGCCGCGTACTCTACCTGGGTGACAGCCTTATCAAAACATTCCGTCGGCGGCGTCTGAGCCGAAGCCGCGGAGCACAGCAAGAGTACCGCCGTCATTGCAACACAAGTTTTCGTCATACTCGTTATCCTTTCAAAAGAGCTTTCATCAACGCAAAACCGGCGCCCGTCATCGCAAATGACCCCAAAAGATGTGCCGCGGCATGACAAAACGCCCGTCCCCAGGCGCCCGCCGTCATGAGCGTGACGTTTTCCATGGAAAAAGTGGAAAACGTCGTCAATCCGCCCAAAAGTCCCGTGACGGCAAAGAGTCTCACCCAAGCCGGTACCGCCGGATGTAATGCCAGGTATGCCGTCACGAGCCCGATCACAAAAGCACCGACGAGATTACAGAGCAGTGTCCCCGTCGGCATCACGTCCCACACGCGGTTGAACCAATAGGAGAGCGCCCACCGAAGCATCGCCCCGAGGGCGGCGCCCAGGCCTACCGCCAGAAGAACGGTGAAAAAACTGCCGTCACGCGTGGCCCACATGGTTCCATCTGTCCTTCGCTTTTTCGTCCGTCTCCCGCGCATCTACCCACAGGGCGGTTCCGTCGGTGAGGTATTCTTTTTTCCAAAAAGGCGCTTCGGTTTTCAACCAATCCATCATGAATTCTGCGGCTTCAAAAGCGGCCGCGCGATGGGGACTCGCCACAATGACGAGCACGATCTGATCGCCGGGCAAAAGTTTCCCCACGCGGTGAATGATCGTGACGCCCCCCAACACTGGCCAGCGGCGACGGGCATCGTCAACGATCGCCCGAAGCGACTTTTCCGTCATTTCCGGGTAATGCTCCAATTCCATTGCCGTGATGCCGCCCCCGCGCACAAGGCCGGTAAAGGTCACCAAAGCGCCGTCTGCGGTGTCGCCCGCCAACAAAGCCGCCGATTCTTTGCCTGCATCAAAATCCGCCGTCTGCACGACGACTTTCGTGTACGCCATCTTAGCCTCCGGTCACAGGCGGAAAGTATGCCGTTTCATCACCGTCTTTGAGCGCCGCCGCATCCTGCGCCATCACACCGTTTACCGCAGCGCGGATGCGCTTCACGGAAGTAAACGCTGCACGGTGCGTGTCATCCTTGTCGGCCAACCACGCTTTGAGCTCCCCCACCGTTTTAACGGTTTCGGGAATCGTCACCGTTTCTTCATCACAGTCCAACGCTTCACGGAGCATGGCGAAATATTTCACTTTGATCTGCATCGTCTTTCTCTCACAGGAAAAGGTCTCGGAAAGGATAGTAATTAACGACGTCACCGGGTTTTACGACGGCACCCGCCGGAATATCCGCCAAGCCGTCAGCCCATGCACAGCTTGCGAGAATCTGCGAATTCTGGGTACAGTAAAGATCAAGCCCCCCGTTTTCGTTGCGGTGCACCCGCACAAATTCTTCGCGCGTACCGGCCTTATCCCACGCAAAATCCGCACGGACGGCCAAGGGCCGCACCTTCACATTCTTCATGCCCTGACGCTTCAGAATAAAAGCACGGGCCAACATCAGAAACGTCACGAAACACGAGACCGGATTACCGGGCAAACCGATGAAAGGTACGCCCTTTACTTCGCCGAATGCCACGGGTTTTCCCGGCTTCAGACACACCCGCCACATATCGATTTTTCCGAGACTTTCAACAGCGGGCTTAATGTGGTCTTCTTCGCCGACGCTCATGCCGCCCGACGAAATGATGACGTCCGTCTCGCGGGATGCCTTTTCAAAGGCTTCCTTCGTTTTTTCAAGCGAATCAGGCACCGTCCCCAAGTCGTACACGTCACACCCCAAGCCCTTTAAGAGCGCACGGATCGTGAAGCGGTTGGAGTTATAAATACTGCCCGCGGGCAGCGGTTCTCCGGGCATCGTCAATTCGTTGCCGGAGAAAAAGACACCGACGCGCAGCGGTTTCATCACGGTCACGTACGCGGCGCCCACGCTCGCAATGAGTCCCAAAAGTCCCGGCGTCAGCTTGGCACCGGCTTCCGCCACCACGTCACCCGCCGCAACGTCCCCGGCCCGACGGCGCACATAAGTGCCGACTTTCGCGGGCGCACGGAAAATCACGTCGTCTTCTGCCCGTTCCACGTCTTCTGCCCGTTCCACGTCTTCTGCCCGTTCCACGTCTTCCTGCGGCACCACGACGTCCGCCGCTTCCGGCAACGGGGCCCCAGTAAAAATGCGCGCACAGGTTCCCGTCGCGAGGGGCGTTCCCGTGCTGCCCGCCGGGATACGCTGACTGACGGGGAGACGCACCGGATGTTCAGGCGTCGCTGCGGCAATCGCGTCGGCCGCGAGGCAATACCCATCCATTTGAGAATTGTTCCAGGGCGGCACATCCACCGTACTTTTGACGGCTTCAGCCAAAATGCGCCCTTCGGCGTAAAGGGTCGGAATCATTTCGGTTCTCGCAATCGGCTCGGCCGCCGCAAGAAGCCGCTCAAGCGCTTCTGTATACGTAATCACTGCTGTGCCCTTCTTTTAATTGTCTCAATGAAATCCGCTACTTTTTCCGCGTCGTTCACCGGCAACCGCACGGCGCCTTCGGGAAGAACAAAATCCTCATCGTCGGTCGCCACCGCCACGAATTCCGAACTCGCGGGCAATGCCTTATCAAAAGCTTTTCTTACGACGCCGATACGAGGAATCCCTTCTTCGCTTTTGAAACCTTCGACGAGAACCATGTCGACGGGCGCAAGACGCGAAAGCAGTTCCGCCAACGTCACTTCGCTTCCGGGCGTCTCCCTCATCAGTGCCCAGCGGTTTCGTCCGGCCAAAATCACTTCGCTAGCGCCCGCCTCGCGGTAGCGCCAGCTGTCCTTACCGGGCTTATCCGTATCCGTGTCGTGGTGCGTGCTTTTCACGGCAGACACCTTCCAGCCGCGCCCGACCAAAACGGCGAGCGTCTTTTCCATCAGCGTCGTTTTTCCGGCCCCCGACGCACCGACAAAGCCTACCGCAAACATAAGGGTCTCCCAAAAGAGCCCGTTTTGGGCCCGGCAAAAGAGAGTTTAGCCCAGTGCCGAGCCTCCTTATAATGGAGAGTTACTGTTTTTTTCTCGATAGGCCTTTTTTCATGACGATTTCCCGCCGGCTTATTCTGGGTGCCGCCTCCGCTTTGGTTCTCTCCGGGTGCGGTTTTCACCTGCGCGGCAGCTTCACGCTGCCTTTTAAGACGCTTTACGTGGACATGGACGAAAACTCCGCATTCCGCGCGCGTCTCGTGCGACTCCTTACCGCGGGTTCTTCCGTAAAGGTCGTCAATTCCGCGACGGACGCCGAAGCCATTCTGAAGGTCACCTCGATGTCGCAGTCGCGTGACGTTCTCTCCTACAACACGAAGGGCGACGCCGCCGAATACGAACTCACGCTCAAGGTGGCGTTTAAGGTTTCGGCTCCCGACGGCCGGGAATACGTCCCGGAATCCGTCATTTCGGCCGTGCGTTCCGTCTCCTACAGCGACGACGAATACTTAAGCCGTCAGAATTCCGAAGCGCTCGTGTACCAGGAAATGCAGTCGGATGCCGCCAATCAGATGCTGCGCCGCGTCGAAGCCGCCAAGCCACTTAAGGCGGCCGCGGAATAAGTCGGAACCGCCGCCATGCGCTTTAAGGAACTTCCGGCCGCACTCAAAAAGGGCGTTGCGCCTCTGTGGCTCGTCACGGGCGAAGAGCCGCTTCTCATGATTGAAGCGTGCGACGCCCTGCGCGCAGCCGCCCGCGCAGCGGGCTATACCGAACGCCAAATTCTCGATGCGCGCGCCAATTGGGACTGGTCGCAGGTTTTTGACGCCTGCCGCGCCATGAGTCTCTTTGCCGAAAAGCGCATCGTGGAGATTCGTCTCACGTCGTTCCGCGTCGGCACCAAGGGGAGCGAAACCCTAACGGCACTTGCTTCCGAACCCTTGGAGGGCGTCGTCGTCATCATCTCGATGCCGTCGGATTGGTCGGTGAAAAAGCTCGCGTGGTGGAAAAAACTCACGGCAGCCGCAAGCGTCGTGGAATGCAGCCCGGTGAGTCCCTCCGACCTTCCGCTGTGGTTACGAGAACGGCTCGCCCGCTATGAACTCTCCGCAGATGCCGAAGCGATCGAACTTCTCGCCTCGCGTTGCGAAGGGAACCTTCTTGCCGCCTCGCAGGAAGTGCTGAAACTCTCCTACCAATACGACAAAGGCACCCGCATCACAGGAGACATGGTGAAGTCGGGCGTTCTCGACGTCGCGCGCTTTGACACGGAAAAACTCTTGGACGCGGCTCTCACGGGAGACGCCGGACGGGCGCTTCGCGTCATCGAAAACCTCAAGAACGAAGGTGAAGCAATCCCCGCCATCCTGTGGCAGATCACGGACGAAGTACGTTTCACGCTCCTCACCCGCACTCTGATGGACGCAGGGAAGCTCCCGCGCGACGCCCTTTGGGAAGCCGGGGTGCGCGGGCAAGACAAAGCCGCCCGCATCCGTTCCTGCGCCCAGCGCAACAACCGACAGCGTCTGGAAGCCGCCCTCATGCTCTGCGCCGATATTGAGCGCTTGGGCAAGGGGCTCGTCGTAAAAGACAAAGACGGCGACGCGTGGCTTGAACTCGCCTCCCTCACCACGTTTCTTGCCAATCCCGGGAAATAACTGCGATGACTGATGTTACTGCTCTGATGACCGACGTCGGACGCCGCGCCAAAGCCGCGGCCCGACAATTATCCGTCGCTTCGACGGATGCGAAGAACCGGGCGCTATTCTCGCTTGCCGATCGGTTGCTTGCGGCCGCGGACGCTGTCTACGCCGCCAACCGGCGCGACGTCGAAAAGGCCCGCGTCGAAGGCCTTGCACCCGCCTTCTTGGACCGCCTCACCGTCACGGAAACCGTCTTAAAGCAGATGGCGCAAGGCTGCCGCGACATAGCGGCCTTAGCCGACCCCGTGGGGGAAATTTCCGACATCCGCCCGCAGCCTTCCGGTATCCGGGTGGGAAAAATGCGCGTGCCGCTGGGTGTCGTCGGCATCATCTACGAAGCGCGCCCCAACGTCACGGTGGACGCGGCGGCTCTCGCCCTTAAATCCGGCAATGCCGCCATTTTGCGCGGCGGCTCCGAAGCCGAGGAAACGAACCGCCTTCTCGGGAAACTTGTTTCTGACTCGTTGGCCGACGCCGGGTTACCCGCCGACGCCGTACAGGTCGCCCCTACCACCGACCGCACCTTCGTCGGCGCCCTCATTACGGCCGATCGCTATGTGGACGTCATCATTCCCCGCGGCGGCAAGGGTCTCATCGCTCGCTTGGAGAAAGAAGCGACCGTCCCCATGATCCGGCACTTGGACGGCATCTGCCACACGTACGTCGACAAAGACGCCGATCTCACAATGGCCGTCACCGTCTGCGACAACGCGAAGACTCAGCGTTATGCGCCCTGCAACGCCATGGAAACGCTGCTTGTGCACAAAGCCGTCGCCGACGACTTTCTGCCCCGAATCGGCGCCCTCTATGCTGAGAAACACGTCGAAATGCGCGGCGACCGCCGTGCAGAAGCAATCCTTACAAGGGCCGGCCTCCCCGTCGTCAGAGCGGTCGACGCCGACTGGGACACCGAATACAATGCGCCCGTCATTTCGATTGCGGTCGTCGA
This sequence comes from uncultured Sutterella sp., assembly GCA_900544255.1. GTDB lineage: Bacteria > Pseudomonadota > Gammaproteobacteria > Burkholderiales > Burkholderiaceae_F > Duodenibacillus. Next base: position 60,501 of record UQUM01000003.1, on the reverse strand, counting down.
CACGCTCGAAGACGCGATCGAGCACATTGAAACACACGGCTCACACCACACGGACGCCATCATCACGGATTCGCGTCGCGCGTCCGACATCTTCCTGCGCGCCGTCGATTCCGGCAGCGTCATGGTGAACTGCTCCACGCGCCTTGCTGACGGCTTCGTGTACGGCTTGGGGGCCGAAATCGGCATCAGTACCGGAAAACTTCACGCCCGGGGCCCCGTGGGACTCGAAGGGCTCACCAATCTCAAATACATTGTTCTTGGAAACGGCGAGTGCCGTCACTAAACGCTATGGCAAAACCTCTTTCTTTCTATGCCGTCTGCCCGCTGGGGCTCGAGACGATGCTCGCCGATGAACTCGTCGCCGCAGGCGGCAAAATCTACAAAACTGAGCGCGGCGGCGTTGCTTTCGACGGCGACATGGAAGCCGCCATGCGCGCCTGCCTCACGAGCCGTTTGGCAAGCCGCATCCTGATGCGCTTGGGTTCGAGCGACTACCGCGACGCCGAAGACATCTATAACTTCGCCTGCCGCACCAAGTGGGAAAACTATTTCGATGCAAGCCAGACGTTCCGCGTCGACATCAACGCGCATCGCTCTCCGCTGCAGAGCCTGGACTTTGCCCTCCTGCGCATCAAGGACGGCATCTGCGACCGCTTCGTGCACTTTTTTGAAAAGCGTCCGGACGTGGAGCGCGCTCATCCCGACATCCGTGTGTTTGCGTACGTGAGCGAACGTTTCTGCACGTTCTACCTCGACCTTTGCGGCGAAGCCCTCTTTAAGCGCGGTTGGCGCGAGGATAAGGGCGAAGCCCCCTTAAAGGAAAACCTCGCGGCCGCCCTATTGAAACTCGCGGGCTGGACGCCCGACACGCCCCTTCAGGACACGTTCTGCGGCTCAGGCACGATTGCCATCGAAGCCGCGCAGATTGCCTGCAACATGGCTCCCGGTCTCAAGCGGCACTTCCTTTTTGAAAACTTTGCGGACTTTGATAAGGAACTCTGGCAGGAAATCAAGGACGACGCCCTTGCCGCCGTCAACCGTTCCGCCAAGGTGACGATCGCCGCAAGCGACATCAGTTCCATCGTCGTTGAAAAAGCCCGTGAAAATGCCCGTAAGGCGGGATTGGGTGCGCTGCTTGACGACGGTCGACTCACCTTTAAGCAGTGCGACGCCCGTAAGGTAGAACCTGCGGCCGCCGCAGGGCTTCTCATTTCGAATCCCCCGTACGGCGAACAGTCCAATCCGAAGAGCGCCTCGGTTGCCGCCATGATGAAGGATGTGGCGGACAACCTGAAGCATCACTTTGCGGGTTGGACCGCGTGGCTTTTGACGAGCGACCGTCTGCTGCCGCGTCAGATGCGGCTCTCCGAATCCCGCAAGGTTCCCCTCATGAACGGCCCCTTGGAATGCCGGTTCTTTAAGTTCGACTTGGTGGCGGGTTCCATGAAGCGCACGCCGAAAGCGCCACTGGCCGCTCAATAACGCGTTTGCATAACGAGAGGCCGTCAGTTAGAATGACGGCCTTTCTCAAAAAGCCTCTGTCCCCATCGTCTAGAGGCCTAGGACATGACCCTCTCACGGTTAGAACTGGGGTTCGAATCCCCATGGGGACGCCACGCATCATCGCCGCACCTTGCGGCGTTTTTGTTATCAGCCGTACGGATTGGACACCATGCAGCGTCTCATTCGAACCTTCTTCGCCAAAAGTGCCGCCTTAGCCGCCGCACTGGCGCTCTTATGCGGCATCACAGCCGCCGTCGTCCCGCAAACCGCCGACGCTTTTTCCTTTATCCGGAGCGAAGCCACCGTCGCCGCGGCCGATCTGCCCCGCGAAGCTCAGGCAACGTTGGCGCTCATCAAAGTGGGCGGCCCCTTCCCTTATGCCAAGGACGGCACCGTCTTCGGCAACTATGAACGAATCCTTCCGCGGCAAAAACGCGGTTACTACACGGAATACACCGTGAAGACGCCGGGGCTGAGAAACCGGGGCCCTCGCCGCATCATTGCAGGGAAAGGCACGACGGGAGACCCCGCGACGTCCGGTGAATACTGGTACACCGCCGATCACTACCAATCCTTCCGCCGCATTAAGGAGCGCTGATTATGCCGACCGTTTACTCTTCCGACGTGCTCACCCTCGACTGTCTGGGGCTTAAAAAGGACGGCGTCTTTAAGGCGTTTGCCGAGGGCCTTAAGGCCGAAAGTTGGTTCGGCAACAACTTAGATGCCCTCTACGACCTACTCACCGACCGTGAGAATTTTCTCACCGTCGATCTGCTTCATTGGGAAGACGCCGACCTCACCGAAGCCGAGCGTTTTTCCTTTGAAGCCCTTTTTGAAGACGCTGCCGAAGAACTGGCGGGGCGCTTAAAAATCCGTCTCATTGCCCGTGAGTTCTGACTCGCTTTTTCGCTTGCCGCGCGCCGCCTCGAATTGTCGAAGCGGCTTTTTTTGTGTCCTAATCCCCGCTTCACGGCACTTTTTCGCGTACGAAAAGCAATACCTTGCGTTAAAGCAGATTTGTACTACATTTTCCCTGTCTTTTTTCTTTCGTTTAGGGTATAACTCTTAGTAGAAAAACGGCTCGCGGAGCATCCCTAAAAAGACGCTCAACAACAGCCGAAAAACAATGCGAGCCGTCAAAGTTTCTTTTTCTTTGAGAGAGGGGGAAATTATGAAAATTCTCGTACCTTACGACGGCAGCTCCTACAGCACTAATTCACTCGAATTCGTGGCGTCCCGTACTACGCTTCTCGGCAAGGAACCCACGATCCGGCTGCTTCTCGTTCAGCAGCCTCTGCCCACCCGTGCCGTGCAGCTTTTGTCGCCCGACGGCGTCAAGGCCTACTTTGACGAAGAAGCGGAAAAGCTTTTGAAGCCCGCCCGCAAGTTCTTCAAGAAGAACCACATCGCTGCAGAAGAAAAAATCGTTCAGGGCGATCCCTCGGAAATGATTGCACAGGAAGCCGAAGCGTTCGGCGCCGACCTCATCGTCATGGGCAGCCGCGGCCGTACCGCGCTCGAAGGGCTCTTCTTGGGATCCGTCACCAACGGCGTTCTCGCCCGCACGAAGCACCCGATTCTGATTCTGCGCGGCAAACCCGCCCCTGAAGCCGATGCGCTCAAAGTAGGCATCTGCGTGGACGGTTCCGCCTACGGTCAGATCGCGGTGAAGTTTGTCCTGAAGCAACAGGCCCTTTTCGGCCGTGCCGCCAAGTTCAACCTCATTGCCGTCGCCCCCGACGTCACCAACGCCGCCATGCCCGAATTGGGCTTCGGTCTTCCCACGATGACACCGGAAGAAATCGATGCTGCGGAAAAGCAGACCTTCGAAGAAATGGCCGACACCGTGCGTCCGCTCTTTGAAAAAGCGAATGTGAAGCCGAAGGAAGTGATGCTCGTCGGCGAGGCCGGTAAGGAAATTGCCGCCTACGCCAAGAAAAAGCTCGACCTCGTCGTCATGGGCAGCCACGGCTACGGTCGCTTCAAGTCCGCCGTGATGGGCTCCACCGCCATGCGGGTTGCCAGTTCCGGCAACGTTCCGATTCTGCTCATCCGTCGTTAAAGGAGACTTTATGAAAATTCTGGTTCCCCTCGACGGCAGTGACTTCAGCCGCGGCACACTCGCCTTTCTCGCCTCCCGAAAAACGTTCCTCGCGGATCATCCGGCACTTGATCTCATCAACGTGCAGCCCTCGCTTCCGGCGCGGGCGGGTGCTCTGATGAGCGAAGAGGCGCTCGCCGGGTATTACGAAGAAGAATCCGCCAACGCCTTTGAGGCCTCGGGAACGGTGCCCGAAAGCCGCGCCGTGAGAACGGCGCTCGTCGGACACCCGGCGGAAGTCATCGCCCGGGAAGCCGAAGATCGCGGCGCCGACCTCATCATCATGGGGAGTCACGGTATGTCGGGCTTCTCAGAACTTCTCTTCGGCTCGGTGACGATGGGCGTCTTGGCACGCAGCCACATTCCGATGCTGGTGCTTCGGAACACGACGCCGCCCGCGGATAAAGGCGTCAACGTCGTCTTCTGCGTGGACGGTTCCGACGAGAGCCGGGCCGCCGTGAAGTTTGCCCTGGAACACCGCTCGCTTTTCGGCGAAACCCCGAACTTCATTTTGGTACACGTGAGTCCCACGGTGGTTTCCTCGGGAGCCGACGGCGCGGAACTGGCGGGGAAAAAGCAATTTGAAGCCGCGATGGACAAGGTGCGCCCGCTTTTTGCCGCCATCGGCGTCGTACCGGAAGAAGTCGCGCTCACCGGCACGCCGGGCGACGCCGTCGCCACGTTTGCCGAAACCCGCAACGCCGGGTTCCTCGTGATGGGCAGCCACGGCTACGGACGGCTGAAGTCGCTGCTTTTGGGGTCGACGGCACTCCGCATCGCTTCACAGACGAAGATTCCGTTGCTCATCGTACGGTAAAAAACTTAGCGCCCTGTGTTTACAGCCGGATGTTCACAGGGTATAACTAAAAAAGAAAGACTTCGGTTCCGCCGACCTCTTTCCCCTCCGGGGAAACGGCGGACCGAACAAAAATCGAAGAGGCACACTTATGAAAATCCTCGTTCCCATTGACGGCAGTTCCTACAGTGAAAACTCGTTGGAATTCGTTGCTTCCCGTGCCACGCTGCTCGGGAAAAACCCGGAAATCGAACTTCTCGTCGTCCTCGCTCCGCTTCCCACCCGTGCGGCGCGCCTCGTGAGCAAAGACTCCCTGATGCGCTACTACGAAGACGAAGCCGAAAAAATCTTCAAGCCCGCCCGTAAGTTTTTGAAGACGAAGGGCGTTGAAGTCACCGAAGCCTTCATCGTGGGCGATCCCGCGGAAAAGATCGCCGAAGAAGCAACCAAACTCCCCGCCGACCTCATCATCATGGGGAGCCGCGGCCGCACGGCCTTAGCGGGGCTCTTCTTGGGATCCGTCACGAACGGCGTTTTGGCCCGCACGAAGAACCCGATTCTCATTTTGCGCAACAAGCCCGCTCCCGAAGTCGACGCCATGCGCATCGGCATCGCCGTGGACGGCTCGAAGTTCGGTACGGCCGCCATCAAATACGCCTTGAAGCATAAGGAACTCTTCGGTGAAGGCGCCTCTTTCTTCCTCATCAACGTCACGAGTGACTACGCCGGTGCCGTCATGCCCGACATGGCCGGCATGGCACTGCCCGCGCTTTCCGAATCCGAAGTGATCGAACTGCAGAAGAAGGAATTCGACGAAGCCGTCGAACCCGTGCGACCTTTGCTCACCAAGGCCGGCGTTACCGCGAAAGAAATTTGCCTCGTAGGCAACCCGGGCGACGAAATTGCGGCGTTTGCGAAGAAAAAGAAGCTCGACATCGTCGTGATGGGGAGCCACGGTTACGGCCGCTTTAAGTCCGCCGTAATGGGCTCCACCGCAACGCGTGTGGCCGCCCAGGGCGACGTGCCGATTCTCTTGATCCGTCACTAGTTGCTCGGGCGCTTGATCACGCCCGCCATAAAGGGGAAATTTCTGCGGGAAATTTCCCCTTTTTTCACCCTAAAACCGGCGAACTTCAAGGCGTCGCCGGCTTTTTGTACTACGAAACTTTATGGGGCTTTGATAAAACGCAAATGATGGTTAATACGGAACCGCAATCTTTACAAAAACAGTGTAAAGTAAAAGCAACCGAAACATAATGTTTCATTTTAGTAAACACTTGTTTTGTAAGTGATTACTAGAACAAAGAAACATCTATTTAACTTTAGGAGAAGATGCTATGGCAACAAAGAAGTCTCATCTTTTGGGCTTGCCTATGCAGATGATGCTGGGCTTGGCACTCGGCGTCGTAGTAGGTATGTTCGTAAGTTCCGATTTTGCGGTGACTTACCTGAAGCCACTGGGCGATCTCTTCATTCGCCTCATTCGTATGGTCGTCGTACCGTTGGTATTTGCGACCTTGGTTGCCGGTGCCGCCGGTATTTCCGACGTCTCCAAGTTGGGCCGTGTTGCCGTCAAGACGCTCCTTTGCTTCATGGCGACGTCCGCCGTCTCCGTGATCTTCGGTCTCTTCATCGCCAACCTCATTGATCCGGGCATCGGCCTCACGCTCTCCACGGAAGGTCTCAAAGCCGCCAGCGTCAAGGCGCCGAGCTTTGTGAGCACGCTTCTCAACATCGTGCCGATGAACCCAATGGAATCGTTCGCGAAGGGCTCCATCCTGCAGATCATCTTCTTTGCCATCATGTTCGGCTTCTGCCTCAACTGGCTCGGTGAAAAGGGCCGCGGCGTGACGAACTTCTTTGATACCGTCGGCAACGTCATGATCCGCATGACGAACGTCGTGATGTACTATGCCCCGATCGGCGTCTTCGCCTTGATCGCCGTCGTCGTGAGTCAGCACGGGCTCGCCGTTCTCCTCCCCTTAGGCAAGTTGATCCTCGCGTCCTTCATCGCCACGTCGCTCCTTGTGATCATCATCTACGTCCCCTTGGTGAAGCTCATCATCAAGCTGCCGGTGATGCAGTACTTCAAGGGCATCTTTGAACCGTGGCTGATCGCCTTCACGACCTGCTCGTCCGCCGCCGCCATGGCCGCGAACCTCGTCTCCTCCCGCCGCCTGGGTGCTTCTAAAGCCATCGCGTCCTTTGCAGTACCTCTCGGCAACACCATCAACATGAACGGTACGGCCGTTTACATGGGTGTGACGACGGTCTTTGCCGCGCAGATCTACGGCATCCCGCTCACGTTCTCTGATCAGGTGATCGTGGTTCTCACGGGTGTGCTTGCCGCCATCGGTACGGCTGGCGTCCCGGGGGCCGGTTTGATTATGTCCACCTTGGTCTTCACGCAGATCGGTATTCCGCTTGAAGTGGTGGGGCTCCTCGCGGGCGTCGACCGTATCCTCGACATGATCCGTACGTCCATCAACGTGGTGGGTGACTCCACGACCGCCCTCTTGGTGAGCCGCATGGAAGGCGAACTCGGTACCGAACCCTTCGTAGAAGGGGAAGAAGCGCCGACGGAACCCGCAAAGCTCTAAAGCGTCATTGATGGTCGCTCCCCTACCGGAGCGACATTAAGAAAAGCCCGATATCGCGAAGATGTCGGGCTTTTTTCATTAAAGGTTTTTTTCATCGGCGTCCGGCGATCATTCGGCGCAACACGGCGGGATCGGCCTCGGGGAGCTTTTGAACGAGCCCCGCCACAAGCTCTTCCAAAGCGGCTTCCGGGCTCGCCGCGGTTTCCGCGAGGAAATCTTCCCCGATCAGGGCTTCGGGCTTCACGTAACGCGCCAAGCCCCACCCGTAAGGCTTTCCCTCTTTATCGTGCCGATATTCAAAGTCCGCGATCACGAGTTCGGTACGCATCTGCAGCGTCGCCAAGGCACTGTCCAACCCTGCCGTCGTTCCGAATTCGTCCGCCCACGCTTCCTTTAAGTCCGGGCTCAGTACGGCCTCGCCATAGCTCATGAAGTCCGCGAGCCACAATTCGCGCGCAAGCGTCTTGTCGTTACGGCTTCTCGGGAGCGAGCGGCGAATCTGCGCAAAGCGCCCGAAAACCGTCCGATCGACGTAGCCCGCCCTCTTTTCAAAAAACTTCCCATAAAGAAAATTCCCTTGTCGGGCAATCGGGCCCTTCCACTCCCAAGGGCCCGGTTCCTCCGTAAACCACAAACGAGACGGGGTCTTTTCTTCAATCGACCACCCCGTCACCTCGTTACTGAAAAACGGTAGGAAGTCGTAATTCGCAATACAATCCTCGAGCTTTTCGGCGCTCGTCAACGTCGCCCGTCCCCAGGTTTTCTGCGTAGTTTCCGCTTTAATCATGATTGACTCCGTTACCGTTGTTTTTTCCGATGATCCCCGGCACGACGAACAACTGAGGCGCCTTGCGCTCTCGCAGTTCCGCTCGCAATTTCATCTGTCGCCTGCCGACCGGGGCTACGCCCTCGAAAAAGGCGAAACCATTCTCAGAGCGCACGCCGCCGGATTCATTTCGTCAAGGCTTGCCCCAGCGGATATTCCCAACGACGGCAAACAGACCCCGATGAAGGGGCACCCCGTCTTCACGGCGCAACACGCCTGCGCCTGCTGTTGCCGCGGGTGCCTCGAAAAATGGCATCATATTCCGAAAGGTCGCGCGCTGACGGCCGAAGAGCAGTCCGATATCGTCGAATTGCTGCTCGATTGGATTCGGCACGACCTCACGCTTCCCTCTAAACCCAAACGACCGTCGCGTCAGGCGGAACTTTTTTAACCCTACGAAAAAGCCGCCGGGGAAAATGTCAGTCCCCGACGGCTTTTTTAGCGCAGAACGATCAAGCCTTCGCTTTTTCTTCCAAAACGGCCACGGCCGGCAGCGTCTTACCTTCCAAGAATTCGAGGAAAGCGCCGCCGCCCGTCGAAATGTAGCTCACCTTGTCCGCCACGCCGAACGCGTGCACGGCCGAGACCGTATCGCCGCCCCCGGCAATCGAGAAGGCGCCCGCCTTCGTCGCGTCGGCAATTGCGGCCGCCAAGGCTTTCGTGCCGCCCGCATAGGGTTCCATCTCAAATACGCCAACGGGGCCGTTCCAAACGATGGTTTTTGAGGCCTTCACGAGTTTGGCGAGTTCCTCCGCCGTTTCAGGTCCCACGTCGAGAATCATCTCGTCGTCTGCCACGTCGTCCACCGAGCAGGTGCGGTGTTCGGCGTCCGCTGCAAACGCCTTCGCCACCACCACGTCCGTGGGCAACGGGAGGTTCGCGCCCTTTTCCGCAAGGGTTGCGAGCACCTTCTTGCATTCGTCGACGAGTTCGGGTTCGGCCAGGGACTTACCGATCCTCTTACCGGCTGCAAGCAGGAACGTATTGGCAATGCCGCCGCCCACAATCAACTGATCCACGGTCTTTGCGAGATTGTTGAGAATGGTGAGTTTCGTCGAAACCTTACTCCCGCCCACGATCGCCATCAGGGGGTGTTCGGCGTCCTGCACGGACTTCGTCAACGCATCGATTTCCGCCGCCATGAGGGGCCCCGCGCACGCCACCTTCGCCAACCGAGCGACACCTTCCGTGGAAGCCTGCGCGCGGTGCGCGGTGCCGAACGCGTCGTTCACGAACACGTCGCAGAGCGCCGCGTACCTCTTTGCTAATTCCGCGTCGTTTTTCTTTTCGCCCTTATTGCAGCGGCAGTTTTCAAGCATCACCACTTCGCCCGGCTTCACCTCGACGCCGTCCAAGTAGTTTTTGACGAGGCGGATAGGCAGCCCCACCAACTGGCTCATACGCACCGCCACGCCCGCCAGGGAATCTTCCTGACGGCATTCGCCTTCCGTCGGGCGCCCCAGGTGGCTCATCACGAGCACCGCAGCGCCGCTGTCCACCGCAAGCCGCACCGCAGGCACGCTTGCAATGAGACGCGCTTCATTCGTAATACGGCCTTCTTCATCGCGCGGAACATTCAGATCGCTGCGGATCAGCACACGGCGGCCGTTCAACTGACCGGCCTTCGCCAGTCCTTCCAACGTAAGAACCTGCATGAGTCACTTACCTCGTAGTTACCAATTTCCATCAGACGAAAGGCGGAAAGTTGCCTTTCCGCCTTTCGGGATGCGTTAATCAAATTACTGCGCCGCCATCATCGCGAGCGCGTTGTCGAGCATACGGCAGGAGAACGCCCATTCGTTGTCGTACCAACTCGTCACTTTCACGAGACGGCCGCCCGAGACCTTGGTCAGGGTCGAGTCGAAGATCGAAGAGCGATCGTCGTGGTTGAAGTCGCTCGAAACGAGCGGCAGGTCGTTGTAACCCAACACACCTTTGAGACCCGTACCTTCCGCGGCTGCCTTCATAATCGCATTTACTTCTTCCACGGACGTTTCACGCTTCGGGATGAAGGTGAGGTCGACGAAAGAAACGTTGATCGTCGGCACGCGCACGGCAAAGCCGTCGAGCAAACCATTCAATTCCGGAAGAACGAGACCCACGGCCTTCGCCGCGCCCGTCTTCGTCGGAATCTGTGACATACCGGCCGCGCGGGCGCGGCGCATGTCCTTGTGGTAAACGTCGGTGACGTTCTGATCGTTCGTAAAGGAATGCACGGTCGTCATGAGACCGCGTTCCACGCCGATCGCTTCGTGAAGGGGCTTCACCAACGGAGCCAAGCAGTTCGTCGTACAGGAAGCGTTCGAAACGATCACCATATCCTTTGTAAGAATGTGGTCGTTCACACCGTAAACGACGGTGGCGTCGGCGTCCTTGCCCGGAGCGGAAATGAGCACCTTCTTCGCCCCCTGTTCGACGTGCATCATCGCCTTATCGCGGGCCGTGAAGGCACCGGTGCATTCGAGCACCACGTCAACGCCCAGATCTCCCCAGGGAATTTCCTTCGGGTCACGGGTGTTGAAGACGCGGATGCGGTCGCCGTTGACGATCATCCAGTCCGTGCCTTCCGTCTTCACGTCGGCCGCAAAGCGCCCGTGCACCGTGTCAAACTTCAGAAGGTGGGCATGAATATTGACGTCGCCCGGGGCGTTGATGGCCACGATCTCAAGGTCGCGTTTCTTGCCGCTTTCATAGTGCGCGCGCAGAACGTTGCGGCCGATGCGGCCGAACCCGTTGATGGCTACACGAATCGTCATGTTCTTTGTTCCTTATAAAGTTTGAATCAGTCGGCACGGCCTACGAGGCGGCGCACCTTTGCCACGGCGTTATCCACCGTGAAGCCGAAATGCGGCCACAGCACCTTGGCGGGAGCCGATTCACCGAAGGTGTCGATTCCCATCACATCGCCCTTGCCGCGGAAATACTTGTACCAGAGACCGGTCACGCCCGCTTCGATCGCGAGGATCGGCGTCCCGGCGGGGAAGACCGCATCGCGGTAAGCGGCGTCCTGACGATCGAACACGTCGGCGCAGGGCACCGACACCACGCGCACCTGAATGTTCTGAGCCGCCAGAAGCTTGCGGGCTTCGGTCGCGATCGGAAGTTCAGACCCCGTCGCCGCAATAATGCACTCGGCTTTCCCTTCGCCCGCAGGGGCTTCGGCGACCACGTAGGCGCCCTTGGCGATCGCGTCCGCATCGACTTCGTCGCGGTCTTCCGTGAAGGCCACGGTCTGACGCGAGAAGACGAGGGAACTCGGGCCGTCACGGCGTTCGATCGCGGCGTCCCACGCGGCAATCGCTTCCACCGTATCCGCAGGACGCCACACGTCCATATTGGGGATGAGACGCAGGCTTGCGACCTGTTCCACGGACTGGTGCGTCGGGCCGTCTTCACCCAAACCGATCGAATCGTGCGTAAAGACGAAAATGGAGCGCAGCTTCATGAGGGCTGCCATTCGGAGGGCATTTCGCGCGTAGTCCGAGAACGTCAGGAACCCGGCGCAGAACGGAATGAAGCCGCCGTAAAGCGCAACGCCGTTCTGAATGGCGCTCATACCGAATTCGCGCACGCCGAAGCTGATGTGGCGCCCCAGGAGGTTGTCGTGCGTCAGGCGTTCCACTCCCGTCCAATTCGTGAGGTTGGAGCCCGTCAAGTCCGCAGACCCACCGAGAAGTTCGGGAAGAGCCGGTGCGAGGGCGTTCAAAGCCTTCTGACTCGCCTTACGGGTCGCCACGGATTCCGCGGCCGCCTGTGCGCTGCAGAGCGCTTCAAAAACGACGTCGTCAAAATTCGCGGGAAGTTCGCCCGCCAAACGGCGCTTTAATTCGCTCGCGAGTTCCGGATAAGCCGCTTCGTACTTCGCAAACATCGCGTTCCAAGCCGCTTCATCCTTTTCACCCGCTTCGCGGTGATCCATCGCGGCGTAAACCTCCGCCGGAATTTCAAAGGGACCGTAATTCCAGCCCAGTTTCGCCTTCGTGGCGGCGATTTCTTCGTCGCCCAGAGCTTCGCCGTGCGCTTTGGCAGTACCGGCGCGGTTCGGGGAACCGAAACCGATCACGGTCTTGCAGATGATGAGCGTCGGGCGATCTTTTTCGGCCTTCGCTTCTTCCACGGCCTTCGCAACGGCGTCGATGTCGTGCCCGTCCACCGGGCCGATCACGTTCCAGTGATAGGCTTCAAAACGCTTCTTGGTGTCGTCGTTGAACCACCCCTTCACGTTGCCGTCGATCGAGATGCCGTTGTCGTCGTAGAACGCAATGAGCTTATTCAAGCCCCAGACACCCGCCAAAGAACACACTTCGTGGCTGATGCCTTCCATCATGCAGCCGTCGCCCAAGAAGCAGTACGTACGGTTGTCGATCACGGGGAAACCGTCGCGGTTAAATTCCGCCGCGAGGAGCTTTTCAGCAAGCGCCATACCGACGGCGTTGGCAATGCCCTGCCCCAAGGGGCCCGTCGTCGTTTCCACGCCCGGCGTCACGCCCACTTCGGGGTGACCGGGGGTTTTGCTTCCCATCTGACGGAAGTTCTTCAAATCGTCGAGCGACAGATCGTAGCCGGTGAGGTGCAACAAGGCATACTGCAGCATCGAGCCGTGGCCGTTCGAGAGAATGAAGCGGTCGCGGCCGACCCACTTCGGGTTCTTGGGATTGTGACGGAGATGCTTCGTCCAGAGGGCGATGGCAATATCAGCCATGCCCATGGGCATGCCGGGGTGACCGGATTTGGCTTTCTGGACGGCGTCCATGGCAAGCGCACGAACGGCGTTGGCCATCGTCTGCGCGGAAACGGGTTCGGACATAGTCTCTTGGGGTATCAATAAAAATGATAAGGGAGCCGAAAAAAGAAATTCTGCGGGCAAGACAAACCCCGCCCAACAGCATTTTCCTAACGGCGTTCCGCCATTGTAACAAAGGGGCGCTGCGAAAACGGAAAATTGTGCGGTTGACGCCGCGCCTCACCGCACCAGCCCGGCTGTTTTCTTCGTTCCCTTACGAAGGCTGTTTTTTCTGACTTTCTGAATAGAAAATTTTTTATTTAAATTCAATATCAAATATCAGTCGATAGGCAAAGTTGGCCGTTTTTCAATACACAGAGTTGGCTGAATTCCAGTACACGGAGTTGGCTTTTCCCCGCAGAAAATTGGCCTTCACCGCCTTTTGCGCTAGATTGCCTCCTGTTGCAACTCATGCGAATTCCGCCATGCCTGCCGTCGCTCGTTTCTATTCTCCGCAGTCCGCTCCCTATCAGGAGGGAGAACGCGCCTACCTCTCCGAAGCCGCTCGGCACCACGCCGGCCGCGTACTGCGGGCCGTTGCAGGTGACCCGATTCTCGTTTTCGACGGTAAGGGGAATACGGCGCAGGGGCCGATTGCCTTTGAAGGGAAAGATGCCTGGATCACGGTGCAAGCCGTGGCATCTCCCATAAAAGAGAGCCCGGTGGAACTCACGCTCATTCAGTCCTTCGTCAGCAACGATAAAGCGGACTGGATTGTCGAAAAGGCTGTCGAAACCGGCGTCGCCCACATCGTTTTTGTTCCGGCCGCTCGCTCCGTCACGCGTCTCGTCGGTGACAAACTCGAAAAGCGCCTCGCCCGCTGGCAAGACATCGTGATCGGCGCCTGCGAGCAGTGCGGACGCAACGTTCTGCCGTCCGTCACGGCACTTTCTTCATTGGAAGCCGCTTTGAAATCCGTCACGGCCGACGTTCGTTGGCTGATGCACCCCGGTGAAACCTCGGCCCCCGTTCTCAGAAACGCGAAAAGTGTGGCCTTTGCCGTGGGACCTGAAGGCGGTTTTTCGGAGGAAGAAGTTGCTCAGGCGCGCGACGCCGGGTGGCAGTGTGCCGTCTTGGGGCCGCGGGTGTTGAGAACTGAAACGGCGGGATTGGCAGCCGCCGTGTTCTTGAACACTAAATTAGGCGACTTTGTCTGATGGGCTTTTCCCAACCTTCCACGACCAACGCCTTCAGCTTCGTGTCGACGAAACGGGCGGCGATACGCTTGAGATTGGAAACTCCTCGTGATTTTGTTCTCCAAAGATAGCGGGCACAGCATCTCATCTTTTGATTTTAACTTTAGAAATCATAGGCTAATCCAGTTCGCCATTCCTGACACAATCCCTTTCCATTCATTCCGCCCTTTGGCTATTTTTTTCCTCACCGCTCACGCTACAATGCGCGCTCCGAATTTTGAGCGCACTGCCGTTGACGTTCTCGTCGTCCGACCGACGGGAAAAAAGTGAATCCGACGGCAACGCGTTTTACGGAGCGACGCTGTCTTTTCCGCTCCGTCTTTTGTTGAGGTGCGGCCTCTGCCGGCCGGAAGGCGACGTACGTCGTCTGCAGACGCCTGCCGCACCACCCTAACGGACTATCAAGTGACCAATGCTTTTGCTGCTCTGGGTCTCCCGGAGCCTCTCATCCGCGCCGTCGCCGACATGGGCTACGAAACCCCCACTCCCATTCAGGTGAAAGCGATCCCCGAACTTTTAAAAGGCCGCGACGTCTTGGCGGCCGCCCAGACGGGCACCGGGAAAACCGCGGCGTTTTCGCTCCCCATTCTGACGGCAATGCTCGCCGCCCCCAAAAAGCGCACGCCCAAACACGTGCGCGCTTTGATCCTCGCCCCGACCCGCGAATTGGCGGCGCAGATCGACGAAAACCTCAAGGCGTATGCCGCCAACACGACGCTTAAAACCGCGCTCGTCTTCGGCGGCGTCGGCATCAATCCGCAGATTCAGGCCCTTTCCCGCGGCGTGGACTTCCTCGTTGCGACGCCGGGACGTCTTCTGGATCACTTGGGGCAAAAGACGGTGTCCTTGGAAGACGTAGAATTTTTGGTTCTTGACGAAGCCGACCGCATGCTCGACATGGGGTTCATCCACGACATCCGCCGACTTTTAAAGCTCATCCCGGAAAAGCGTCAGACGCTTCTTTTTTCCGCCACCTTCAGCGACGAAATCCGCGAACTCGCCGACTCTTTCTTGAAGGATCCGGTCAACATCGAAATTGCCCGCAACAAGGAAGCGGCCATCATCGAGCAGGAAGCCTATACGATCGCAAAAAAACGCAAGCGTGAATTGCTTCGGGATCTCATCGTCGACAATCAGTGGGAACAGGTGCTCGTCTTCACGCGCATGAAGCACACCGCCAACCGCCTGGCGCAGCAGCTTGAAAAAGACGGCATCGTCGCTGCCGCCATTCATGGTAACAAAAGCCAGTCGGCGCGCACCAAAGCACTTGCGGGCTTTAAGGATCACACCGTGCGCGTTTTGGTCGCAACCGACATTGCGGCACGAGGCCTCGACATCGAGGGGCTCCCCCACGTCGTCAACTACGAACTCCCCAACGTCGCCGAAGACTATGTGCATCGTATCGGCCGTACGGGCCGCGCCGGTCACCCCGGTCACGCCGTGAGCCTCGTGTCTCCGGACGAAAAAGACTATCTGCGCGGCATCGAACGGCTTCTCAAGAAGAAGATTGCCACGCAGGCGGCCGCAGGCTACGAAGGCGACGTGCCGGAAGACATTGCCCGCGACAATGCCGAGCAGGATAAAAAACGTGCGGAAGAACTCCGCAAGATGCGTGAAGCCCGCCGTGCCGCACGCCAGAAGCAGGAAAACGCCCGTACGGCGCCCCGTAAAAACGAAGTCAAAATCGAAACGACGGACAACGTTGCCGAACGCTTCACGAAGAAAGTCGTCCGGCGCCCCGCCGCGGCTACCCTCAGCGACAACGCCCCGCGCCGCACGCCCCGCTCCAGCGGGGATCGGCCTCAAACGAGCGAACGCCGCTTTGACCGCCGTCGAGAAGATGAACGCAACGAACGTCGGGAAGACCGTCATTTCGCAGAACGCCGCTCGGAAGAGCGTCGTCCCCGCCGTGCTTTCGGGGAGGATGCCGCCGAAGGCAACCGCTTCCGCCGCCGGGATGACAGCCGCACGGAACAGGCCCGAGGCGCTCGCCGCTTTGAAGAACGCCGCCGTCGTCCGGACATCGTGTCGACCTTGGTGCACGACGATGATCGCCGTTACCGTCGTCAGGAACCCAAGCGCGACGACAGCCGGTTTGAATCGGTGAGTTCAAACCTCCCGCCCGGTATGGTGCTGAAGTTCCGCCGCCGTTAATCGGCTGATTGAAAGGGGCTGCCTGCGGGCGGCCCTTTTTGTCAATCCTTCAAACAGCCGATCGGTACGACATATACGCCGTCTTCCCGCTGGAAAGCAAACTGCCCCACTGCCGTCAATACCATCAAAAAAGCGGGCTTCATCATTTTGTCGACATCAATCCGCTCTGCGAGAGCCTTCAAAGTTTCAGCTCCGTGCTCCACGGCATAGTCTCCGCCGAGCTTAATCTCAATCAGACCGTAGGAACCGTCCCGACGGTGCAGCACCGCATCGCATTCCAAATTGGTTTTGTCGCGATAGTGGTACACCGTACCATCCAACGCATCGGCATACACTCTCAGATCCCGCACGCAAAGCGTCTCAAACACAAAGCCGAAAGTTTCCGGGTTCTTCTCGAGATCCTTGGGTCCGATCCCCAACGCCGCCGCACAAAGCGACGGATCAGAAAAATAACGCGTATCCGCCGTCCGAATCGCGGTTTTGGATCGGAGGTTGGGATTCCACGCGGGCATGTCTTCGATGACAAAAATCTGCCTCAAGGCCTCCAAGTAGCCGGAGAGCGTCTTCGCACTCATTACTTCACGGTCAGTGTTGGCTGTCATATCTTCCAGAAGACCGGACAACGACGTCTGAGAGCCCTGATTTCTGGCATAAGAACGCATCAACAGTTTCGTATATTCTGCGTTGCGTTTCACTCCGTCCACTCGGGAAATATCGACGTTGACAACGGCATCGTAATAATCCGTCGCTCGTTCCAATGCAATCGCTTGAGCCTGTCCTAAAGCCGTCGGCCAACCGCCCCGACACGCCAAATAGGCCACATCGCTGTAGGTGAGTTCGGACTGACCGCCAGTAAATCGGCCGTCAAACAACGTTTTCAGACTAACCTTTCCGTTGCTCTCCCCCGACTCAAAAAGACTCATTGTTCTCATTCGGAGCCAGGCAAACCGTCCGGTACCGGAATGGAAAATCGCACTGCGGTCAGCCGGCACGGCGGAGCCTGTCAAAATAAATTGCCCCGTTTTCTTCCGGTGATCTACTTCGAAACGTACAGCATCCCAAAGCTGCGGAGCCACCTGCCACTCATCAATAAGGCGCGGTGTTTTTCCTTCCAACAAGACATTCGGCTGGACTCTTGCCAATTCCTCATTCATCTTCCGATCTTGAGGCGCCGTCATATAAACCACACTTTTGGCGGCTTGCTCAGCCGTCGTCGTTTTGCCGCAAAGTTTCGGGCCTTCGATCAATACCGCGCCGATCCCCTTCAATTTGCGTTTCAGAAGGTTGTCAATAACCCGGTGCTTGTATCCTGTTGTCATCTTTTTCTGCTTTTCAATTGATTTTGAAATATATTTCATTCAGCTTCTTGAGTCGGACAAGTTTTGCTTCCTAATTTGGCCGACTTTTACTTCCGCATTTGGACGCATTTTACTTCCGTATTTGGCTTATTTTCGTTTCCTCATTTGTCCGATTTTTACTTCCCGAGTTGGCTTAATTTTGCTTCCATCGTTGGCACTGCAATCGCCCCTTCCCTTGTTAAAATTGTTGTTTGATCCTGTATTTCCATTGACTTGACGTGCGGATTCCGCGCCGATGAGGGCTTTTTAGATGACCGTTTTGCTTTCAGAAGAAGACACCAAAACGCAGCGCATTACGCCCGCGCTGCAGAAAGCCGGCTGGCCGTTGTCGCAGATCGCGATGGAATACAACCTCAAGGCTGACCGCTTCCGCATCGTTCCCGACCAAAATAAGACTTACAAGGAATCGAGCCGCACACGGGCGGACTACGTGCTTTTTCACAACGCCAACGTCCCCTTTGCCTACGTGTGTGCCGGGGATAAATTCGTCGAATACAACCTCAAGGCGTGGCAACAGCGCACGATTTTCCTCACCGCCTTCCCGTCGCCCGCCTGAACGAGCTACTTCTGCTCGTCAAAAAGTTGATACGACAACGGTCAAGTAACAACCACACTCTCAACACAGAAAACTACCCATGTCATTCAAGCTTGCTCTTTGTGCTGCCATTGCCGTAGGCGCCCTCCTCACGGGCTGTGCCACGACCGATTCGGACGAAACCGATGAAATCTCGGCCACCCCGCGCGCCGATCTCACGCCGCTTTACGACGCCCCGAACCGCATGCGGTTGGCCTGCGTTTCAACCGTTCCGCTTTCCGTCGGCAACGCTTTCGAAACGCTGCCCTTAGATTGTCCGGCGCTTCACATCACCGCGTCCGTCATTGAACTTTATGACGCGGGCTGGCGCATCGAATCCGTCAACGTCGGACAGGATACACGGGAAAACGGCGCGGCCGAAATGCCGTTGACCGTCACGTTGCGGAAACTCTTTTGACCAGCTGCTCAGCGTCGGCGCTCTGCCAACACACAAACGCCCGCTTTTCTTCAGAGAATACGGCCGCTACGCGAATCAGCGTTTTTATAGCCGCGGCGCCGTAATTCCGATCTCAGATCTGTTGAACAGCTTCTGCGAGTAAGCCATCATTCTGACGCATTCCTCGATGACGGGTGAACGCCCCCTACCAACACCGAATTTTTCGTACCGCGGTCATCCACGGGCGATATGGCAGTTCGTCATTGTATTGAACGTTCTTTTTCTACCTTCTCTTCTCCGCCTCACTCACTCGCCAAAAACTCTTCTAAACTCACGCCCAAGCGCCGTTCCCACTTGTTAGAGGAACGACACCAGAAGTTAAGAAGGTCTTTATGCCGACATCTGTTTCCGAACGCCTGGCCGCCGTGCGACAGGCTCTCACCGACCGCGATCTGACGGCCCTCATCGTTACCACAGGCGACCCGCACATGAGTGAATATCTCCCCGAAAACTGGGCGCTTCGCCGCTACCTCACGAGGTTCACGGGGTCTGCCGGCACCCTCATCGTGACGGCGGACAAAGCCCTTCTCTGGACGGACAGCCGCTATTGGGATCAGGCCGCGCGCGAAACCGCGGGCACCGGCATCACCGTCATGCAGGCGGGGAAAGAAGACGTGCCGACGCCGCGGGCATGGCTCGCGATGAATCTCGCAGACGACTCTCACGTGGGCGTGGACTTCGCAACCGTCGCCGCGGAACGTCTGGAACACTTGGAAACCGAGATGGCCGCGAAATCCGTAACGGTCGAAGACACGGAAGATTTGATCGACCACCTTTGGCCGGAACGCCCGGCGCGCTCCGCCGCTCCCGTGCGCGTCTTCACGTCGGCACAGAAACCCGTTGCTGAGAAACTCGCTGAAATCCGTCAGAACCTTGCGGAAAAGAAAGCCGCAGCCACGTTTCTTTCGAGCCTGGACGACATCGCCTGGACGGTGAACCTTCGGGGTTCCGACGTGCTCCACACCCCGGTCTTCGTGAGTTTCTTACTCGTCACCCCCACAGATGCCGTGCTCTTTGTGGATGACGTGAAATTGACGGACGACGTGAAAAAGTACCTTGCTGACGCCGGAATTCAAACGGCACCTTACGACAGTGCGTTTGACGCACTGTCGAAAATCAAAGGGACGGTGCTTCTTGACAAGTACCGCACCTGCGCCAAAGCCGCGGCGGTGGTAAACGGCCGCTCAGACGCTCAGATTGTGTCCGGCACGCAAGTGACGACCATTCTCAAAAGCCGCAAGACGCCGGAGGAATTGGATGCACTTCGAAATGCCATGGTCACCGACGGCGTGGCACTCGCGGAAACCTTCGCGTGGGTGGCGGAATGTGACGCCAACGCCACGAAGATTACGGAGAGCGACGTTGCGGACTTCCTGCACGAAGCCCGCGCGAAGAGCCCCGATTTCTTTGACGAGAGCTTCACGACGATTGCGGCCTGGGGCCCCAATGCCGCGGAACCCCATTACACGCCGAAAAAAGATACGGCAGCCGAACTCCTGCAGGACAACGTCCTCTTGGTGGACAGCGGCGCCCAGTACACGGGCGGCACCACGGACGTCACCCGTACGGTGGCGGTCGGCCGCCCCACGCCCGAAATGAAGCGCGACTTCACGGCGGTGCTGCGCGGGCACATCGCGATTGCGACGACGCGCTTCCCCAAAGGAGCCTACGCCGCGCAGTTGGACACCTTGGCGCGTGCCCCCATTTGGGCGATCGGCGCCGACTACGGTCACGGCACGGGGCACGGCGTGGGGTTCCACCTCTCGGTGCACGAAGGCCCCGCGCACATCAGCCCGCGCTGCCCCACTACGGACGACACCCGCCTCGTCCCAGGGATCGTCATTTCCAACGAACCGGGGCTTTACCGCTCAGGCCGCTGGGGCATCCGCATCGAAAACCTCGTTACGCCCGTCGCTGCTAACGCGGAACCCGACGAAATGATGCCGTTTCTCACGATGGAAACGCTCACGATCTGCCCGATTGACTACCGACTCATCACCACGGCGATGATGACGCCCTATGAAATCTGGTGGGTGAACGACTATCACCGCAAGGTGAAGGAAGCACTCACGAACCGTCTGTCACCGCGGGCGCAGCGGTGGCTGAACCGCGCAACCGACATCATTTGATGATTTTCAGGGAGGCTGACGGGTTTTCTTTCCGCGACCTCCCTTTTTACGCACGACGTCCTTTTTCACTCGTCATCGTCGTCCCTCCAACCGGCCGTCACGATGACTTTTCCGTTGACGATTTCGGCCCGCATGAGATGCGGGTTGGAAAAGCGGATACGAGGTTCGTACCGCATGCGGTCGTCTTTCTCAGAAGCAATCCTATCTTGCTTTTTTTCCGTTGAGATTTTCGTTTTCGATGCGACTTGCGTAGAAGTCATAGTTCGCTCCTTCCGATTAACCAAGTATCCCTCAAGGTATGTTTCCGTCACCCCCTTCTTTTCGCCCATTATATGGCGTGATTACAGACATTTTTATCATCGTAAGAAAACATCAAGCCACAGATGTTATTTTCGTTTATTTTCAGGCTTTTTAATAATACAACTGTCAAAATAAGACAAACTAAAATGTCAAATTAAGACAGATTGAAATGCATAATTGAGACAAGTTGTACTGTCAAAAAAAGACAAGAGGAACTGTATAATTCAGACAACCAATTTTTGAGGTTCCGGCTATGTCTGCCTATCTTTCCCGTCTGATGGAATCAGAATTTAAACTTCATTGCTCCGTCATGAGGATTGTGCTTGTCTGCGGTCCGAGACAGTGCGGTAAGACCACCCTACTGCAACACATGCTGACCTCACGCGACATTCTTTTGTCCTTTGACGACGTTGATACGCTCAGTGCGGCCCAAGCCGACCCCAATGCTTTTCTTCGAAGTTATCTGAACCATGCCGAACGCGTAGCGATTGACGAAGTACAAAAAGTCCCCGTCTTGTTCGGACAAATCAAATATTTTGTTGATCGGGAACAGACCCCCGGACGGATTCTTTTATCCGGTTCTTCCAACTACCGTGCTCTGCCGTCCGTCAACGAATCCTTGGCTGGACGCCTGGGGATCGTCCGACTCCGTACCCTGACCGCTGCCGAAATTGCCGGCGTTGATAAACGCGGATTCTTTACCGACATTATCAACGGCCGGTTGGGAAAACTTTTTTATACCCCCGAGGAATGCTGCAAAGACATTGTCCTACAGAAAGCATTGGAGGGCGGTTACCCTTCCGTGCTTCACGCCTCCCCCCGAATGAGGAAAATTTGGTTCCGAGATTATGTGTCAGCTTTGGTAGAACGCGATCTTCTGGATATCGCTGATTTTCGGAAAAAAGAATTTTTAAAACAGATTCTTTATCGGATGTCCTCCGTCTCCAGTCGAACCGTCAACTTAAGCGAAACCAGCCGTGACCTACAAGAGGATATTCGCCTGGTGACAAAATTTGTCGAAGCCCTCCGTACCATGTATCTCATTGACGCCGTACCGGCCTGGACAAAAAGGCCTTACGAACGCATGACGAAATCCCCCAAATGGGAGCTCACGGATACCGGACTGATGAGTGCCGTCCTGGGGCATTACAGTCTTGACGATCTGAAAACCTGGAGCCAATCCAACCACAAAGTCGCCTCAGACTTTATCGGAAACCTTATTGAAACTTGGGTTTATAACCAACTGATTCCGCTTGCAGAAGCCGACGGCGACTGGTCCATCTTTCATCTAAGATCGTCTCAACGACAGGAAATTGACTTTATTTTAGAAAATTCTCAGGGAAAAATGATCCTGATTGAAGTCAAGGCCGGAGAATCCGTCAACAACCAAGATTTCGAAAATATTCGTTGGTTTAAAGAACGGAACCGAGACACTGTCGTCGGCTCTGTCATTCTCTACTGCGGACAGGCCCTGAGAGACTACGGGGACAACTGTTATGCCGTCCCCATGGCCGTTCTTTGGTCTTAAGTCTGCAATGCTTCCTCTTCCCGATGACCACCTTGTCGTTGACGCCGGGTAAATTAAAGTTAATTTTCTTCACCGCTTCGTCCCCCCTTAAGCCCGCCGCGCCATACTGTTGGCCATCTTGGGGAAAAGAGTGCCCAAAGACACCGGCCCCGTCCACTCAAAAAGACATACCGCTATGCTGAACGTTTTTTCCCGTCCGTCGGCGACGCTGGCTCTTCTCTTTTCCGCCGTCGTCTTAGTGACTGCCGGATGCAAGGACACTCCGAAACCCACGACCAAAGCCCCGGTTCCCGTTAAAACCATCGCCGCCGTCCCGTCGGACGAACCGATGTGGCTCGAAGCGCTCGGTCGCGCCGAAGGCCGTTCCGAAATCAACGTGGTGAGCCGCGTCGCGGGCAACCTTACCCGTATCGGCTACGCGGAAGGCACGAGCGTCAAAGCAGGGGCAACACTCTTTGTGATTGATGAAGCGCCTTACAAGGCAGCGCTTGCTGCCGCGGAAGCAACCGTAAAACAGCGTCAGGCCGAATACGCTCAGGCCGAGCGCGAAATGAAACGCACGGCCCAGCTCGCCGCGGCCGGGAGTTCGAGCCGCAAAGCCTTGGATGACGCCAAAAGTTCGCTCACCGTTTCCGCCTCTCAAGTGAAGGCCGCCCAGGCCGCGCTCACAACCGCACGCCTTAATCTTGCCTACACCCGCATCACGGCACCCACGGCGGGTACCGCGGGGCGTGCGCTGGTGAACGTCGGCGGCTGGGTGACGGCGGGTTCCACCGTACTCACCACACTCTCTCAGCCCGATGATCTGCGGGTCACGTTCTCGATTTCGGAGAGCGATGCGGCCGGACGCCGCATCACGACCGCGAACCCCGTTCGACTTTTTGATACCGCCGGAAACGAACTCACGGGGGAACTTGACTACGTCGCCCGGGAAATTGATCCCAAAACGGCGACCCTTACCCTGCGCGCCCGCCTGACGGAAAAGAGCCAGGTTCTCCCCGGTCAGTATGTGCACGTGCAGCTTGCGCGTGAGACGCTGGAAAACGTTTTCCGCGTCCCCCAAGGTGCCGTGCAGCAGAAACCCGACGGCACCTATCAGCTCTTTATTGAAAAAGACGGTAAGGTGTCTGCCCGCACCGTGAAGTTGGGGACCTGGAAGTCTTCGGATTGGATCGTTTTGTCGGGACTTTCCGAGGGCGAAGCCGTGGTGGTGAGCAACCTGCAGCGCATCAAAGACGGCACGGCCGTGAAAGCAACGCCCGTCGTCCTCCCCCCCGCGCCGGAAGTGAATCCCTACGCCGCCGCGGATCACACCGCCGACGCGAAGCTCTAGCGGGGGCTTACCATGCTCAGTCAGTTCTGCATCCGCCGCCCGATTTTTGCCGCAGTCTTGTCGATTCTCATCGTTCTTGCGGGCTTCATTGCGATGCGGGTACTCCCTCTGTCGCAGTACCCCAACATCACGCCGCCCTCGGTGATGGTCTCCACGTCTTACGAAGGCGCCAACGCCCAGACTTTGGCGCGTACGGTCGCGGCGCCCATTGAAAATCAGTTGTCCGGCATCGAAAATCTCATCTACTACACCACGAGCATCCGTGCCAACGGCGACGTACGTATTCAGTGCGTCTTTGACGTGGGTACGAACGCGAACGACGCCGTCGTCGAAATCAACAACCGCGTGAGAACCGCAGAACGAAGTCTGCCGGAAGTCGTCCGCACGAACGGCGTCAACGTGCGTAAACGCACAAACGACTCCCTGATGACGATTGTCTACACGTCGCCTGACGGTTCTCTCACCCCGACGCAGCTCGCGGACTACGCCCTTTTAAACGTCGTGGATTACTTAAAGCGCCTTCCCGGCATCGGGGATGTGGCGGTCTTCGGCAACACGCAGTCCGCCATGCGCATTTGGATGGATCCGCTCAAGATGGCGCAGATGGGCCTGATGCCCTCCGATATCCGCAGCGCCGTCAAGGATAAAAACCAAGAACGCGGCGCGGGGCGCATCGGAACAGCCCCAACCCCCGACACCCAGCAGCTTTTCTACACGACCCGTACGAAGGGACAGTTACTCACCCCGGAAGAGTTCGGCGGCATTGTCTTGAAGTCCGACTCGGAAGGCCATACCGTGCGTCTGCGCGACGTCGCCCGCACCGAGGTCGGTAAACGCAGTTACGAGTTCTTAAACGTCTTTCAAGGGAAACCCTCCATCACGGTGGGGGTTTATCTGCAGTCGGGCGCGAACGCCATGGCGGCAGCGGACGCCGTGAAAGCAGAACTCACGCGTCTTGAGAAACTTTACCCCGCAGGAAAAGTCGAACACGAAATCACGGATGACACGACGGTGTTTGTGAAAGCTTCACTAAATGAGGTCTATAAAACCTTGGGCGAAGCCGGGCTTCTCGTGCTCCTCGTCGTCTTCCTCTTTCTGCAGAATTGGCGCACCACGCTCATTCCGATGTTGGCCGTCCCCGTGTCCTTAATCGGCACCATGGCGGGGCTTTGGGCGTTCGGTTTTTCGTTAAACACCCTCACGCTCTTCGCGATGACGCTCGCGATCGGCATTGTGGTGGATGACGCGATCGTAGTGCTCGAAAACGTCGAGCGCCTCATGACGAAGGAAGGACTTCCCCCGCGGCAAGCCGCACAGAAAGCCATGAAGGAAGTCGCTTCCGCCTTGGTGGCGATCGTACTCGTGCTTGCCGCCGTCTTTATTCCGGTCGCGTTTTTGGGCGGCATGGCCGGCGAACTCTATAAGCAGTTCGCGATCACGATTGCCGTCTCCGTATCGATTTCGGGGTTTGTTGCGCTCACCTTGACACCGTCTCTCTGTGCTGTCATTCTCAAAGAAGGCGACGCTGAGAAAAAGAAGGGCTGGTTCTTTTCGCACTTTGACCGGTTGTTGGATCGCTTCACCTACGGGTACCTGCAGCTCGTGAAGACGGCGCTTCGGTTCCGCATCGTCTCTGCCCTCATTCTCGTCGCCGTCACCGTGGGCGCCTGGCAGCTTTTGCAACACACGCCGACGAGTTTCGTGCCGACGGAAGACCAGGGGATTCTGCGCATGACGATGACGCTCCCCGAAGGGGCTTCCTTCGTCCGCACCCGCGCAGAAAGCGACGCCATGCGTAAAAAAATTACAAAGGAACTCCCGGGACTTGCGAGCGTTCTCGTCATGACAGGCTTTGACAGCCAAGGGGGCGACATCCGCCCCAACGCTGCTACCTTCATCCTGAAACTCAAGCCCTGGGAGGAACGCACGGAGACCGCCGACGAAATTCTTCAGGTGCTTCGCAAGATCGGTGCCACTGCCGAAGGATCGGTCACAACGGCCTCCACCCCCGCCGCCATCCGAGGTTTGGGCTCTACGAACGGCTTTGCGGGTTACATTCAGGCGCGCGGGTCGGATGATGCGCTGCAGCTGCAGGCCGTGACGCGCGACTTTCTGGAGCGCCTCGGCGAACGCCGCGAGCTCATGGGACTGCGCTCCTTTATCCGCGCGGAGTCCCCCGCGATCCGCGTCGATCTCGATGAAGAAAAAGCCATGCGGCTCGGCGTCAAAACCGAAGACGTCTTTGACACGCTCACGGCGTTTTTCTCCGGTTCCTTCATCAACAACTTCACCCGTAACGGCCGTATCTACCGCGTCATGATGCAGGCCGAAGACCGTTTCCGCCTGACGCCCGAAGACATCGGGCACTGCTGGGTGCGTTCGTCTTCGTCGGGAGAAATGATTCCCTTGGCATCCATTCTCACCGTCGAACGCATTTCGGGTCCGGAATCCTTGGCGCGAATGAACGGATATCTTGCGGCTCAGTTCTCCGGCGCCGCCGTGCAGGGCGTAAGTTCCGGCGAAGCCATTCGGATTGTGGAAGACACCGCCCAACAGTTCCTACCTGAAGGCTACGCCGTCGAATGGATCGGGCAAGCCTGGCAGGAAAAGCGCATCGGGAGTTCTTCTGTAACGGCCTTTGCTTTCGGCCTCATCATCGTGTTCCTCATTCTCGCGGCGCTTTACGAACGGTGGTCTCTTCCGATTGCGGTCGTCCTGGCAGTGCCCTTTGCTGTTTTGGGCGCTTTGCTGGCCCTTTGGGTACGCGGCTTCACAAACGACATCTACTTCCAGATCGGGCTCCTCGTCTTGGTGGGGCTTTCGGCGAAAAACGCCATTCTGATCGTGGAATTTGCCGTGCAGAAATTGGAAAAGGGCTTAAATCCCTTTGATGCCGCCATCGAAGCCGCGCGTCTGCGGCTGCGTCCGATTCTGATGACGTCGTTGGCGTTCGTGATGGGAATTCTGCCTTTGGTCTTTGCAACCGGTGCCGGTGCCTCAGCCCGTCACTCCATGGGCACCGGCGTGTTCGGCGGGATGATCGCGGCGACCTTCGTTGCAACGATTTTCGTCCCGGTGTTCTTCACGTGGCTCGTGAGTAAAAAGCGGCCGAAGAAGTAACCACCGTACCTATAAAAACGCCTCCGAGGTTTCTGGGCTTCGGAGGCGTTTTTCTATCAGGATATCAGTCCTGGGGGACTTCCGGATTCTTCATCACCGCCCATGGCTCTTCTATTTTGTTCTCCATAGCGTGCAGAGTGGCAAGCACCAAATGATTTGACTTGTCCATTATTTCGGCGTCGAGCCCGAGGTCTGTCAAGATACGGGCTTGATCCAATGTCGGCAATTCCTTCAATGCCCTTGCGACTCTATTGCAACTCACCAGTGCATTCCACATCAGGTCTTTTTCGAAAGGTATCAGTTGTCCGAAGCCTCTGCTGAGAGCTGCCGGTTCGGCATTTACTGCGGCTCTCCAATCTTCGTCAGACAGAGCCTTTCTCATGGCACTGATTTCCTTCGCTCGATCTGGGTAACTTTTTTCCCGTGCCGCCTGTTCCAACAATTCGCCCAGAGTCTTCAGCCCCTCCAACATCTGATCGGTCTCATCGTCGTCTGGCTTTTTGTCCCGTAAGAGATCCCAGACTGATAAAAATTTGGGAAAACTAATAGCAAAACAGTTCGCCTGGAACTTTGTCAGCCCCGAAGACAAGCGCTCCCAGACATCATCGGCCAACGGCTCATATCCGTCGTCTTCCGCTCCTTCATACACATCGCTCAGCCACGCATCCCGCTCCATGACGGCAGTCTCATAACACCTCATGACGGCAAGAACCGCCTTGCGAAGTTCTTCAGGTAAAGTCTCATCCTTTTCAACCGCCTCGTTCAATGAGATTTCTTTCGAACGATAGACCACGGTCAATGCCTGACGCAAAAGCGCCAAAACCACAGCCGTCTTCCTTGCCATCAATTCTTTTCCCCACCATTCGCCAAGCGTTTCTCCGGCATACTCGGTAAACCCATCGAGGTTGTAGTTCTTCTTCACCGATTTCACCACCGGTGCCCACACGTCACGCATCACCGCGCACTGCGCGAGCTGATCACGGTAAAGTTTCTGCGTCGCTTCGGGAGCGCCCAACGCCTTGATGACTTCTACGAATATTTTCGCCGTGCCGACTTTCTTCAGAAGAAGGTCATACATCGCGTTGTGTATCCACGCCGTCGCCTCTTTAACGGTTTTGCCGGCTTTGGTGACTTCCTGCACAGCATCCCGGGCGCGAATCACTTCGTCGTCAAATTCCGGCCAGTGAAAGTCAAAATCCGTTGTACTCGCCTCCGGGGCGTTTTGTTTGTTAATCATTTATTTTTCCTTATTTTTCAGTTGATTTGATTTGCTAATCACTCACCGCCCAAAGCATCCAGCGGCACATTGCCGCGCCCCATCTTCACGATGGGCGCCCACACGTCCCGCAGCACGGCGCACTGCGCGAGCTGATCGTGCACAATTTTCAGAATCTCCTCGGGCGCCCCCTGCGCCTTCACGAGTGCCTCAAACTTCGCAGCCGTTCCAGCCTTTTTCGCCCAGACAGCGTACAGCGTGTTGACTGTCCACGCGACCGCCTGCTTCACGATTTTTCCGGATTTGTTGGCTTCCTCAACCACATCGCGGCAGCACACGATGGCGTCCAAAAAGGAAGTCACCGTCAAACTTGTAAGTAGCCGCGGTGTTCTGCGCGGACTCTTTATTTTCTTGCGTCATTTTTTCATCCAAAGAAGTCGCTGTTGCAACATTCTGCCGAAGAACGGCCTCGGATTGTAAAGCCTGCCGTTCTTTTTCTCCCTGCAACAGATTTTCCGCCGATACGATGTTTTCCCCGTCCCATAATTTTCCAAACAACTCCGTCGCGTCTTACAATTGGATGCGTTGCGTTGGCACGTCAGCGCGATCTTTTGATAGATTTTCGGTCATAATGATTGACCGAAAATCCACTACAATGGGAAAACACGCCTACGAATGACAGTGCGAGGCGTTAAAAAGACGGAAGCGTAAGCACACGGCAGGTAACAGCATGAAGTATCGCTGCTCTGCCGGGCCGATGAAGTGCATTCTCTCAGCGGAATAGCTCCGTTAAGTTCCAGTGAAACCGAGTCAGTGGCGGTTCGCAGACTCTTTGTTCGAAAGGATCGAGATAAGGTGGTCGCAGAAGCTCTGAAGTAACTGTGAACCTCGCGACTGTAGTCGTCGAGAGCTGTCAGAAGAACAACCACGGGATTTCCGTCATGTATAAACACATTCTTGTACCGACCGACGGTTCGGAACTTTCTCTCGATGCCGTTAAGGGCGCCGCTACGTTTGCCGCCGCCATGAAGGCCGACGTTGTGCTGATTACGGTCATCGAACCCTACAGCTACACCTCGCTCTCCGAATACCGTCCGGAATCAATCGACGATTACGATGAACGCGTCAAAGGCGTCGCGGAAGAACGCCTTGCGGAAGCCCGCGCCATTATGGAAGCAGCTGGCGTCAAGACGGAAACCCTCTCGGTGAAATCCTTCTCGCCCGCGGAAGCCATCATGGACGTGTGCGCCGACAAGAACTGCGACTGCGTCTTCATGGCAAGTCACGGCCGCAAGGGTCTTGCCGCCGTCCTGCTCGGCAGCGAAACCCAGAAGGTTCTGACGCACTCCAAAGTGCCCGTGATGGTCTATCGCTAAAATAGCGACATCTCATTAATCCGCGCCGCGTGAAGCCGGTGAGCTTTGCGCGGCGATTCTTTTGATAAGGACACCTGCGCCATGGCACAGTTGGATGACTTCAAAGTCGAAATGGATGCGGCCAACCTCTACCGCGAAGAACTGATCACCGACCGCAAGATGGGCGTGATTCATGTACTGACTCCCGTGACGGCCGCCGGCGCGACAGATCTTAACCGTACGCCGATCTACACGGGCGAAGTGCAGATCATGACCCAGATGGGGCCCCTGCCGATTTCGTTTGAAATTAAGGCCGCGAACCTCGAAGAAGCCGTGAAGCTCTACGGCGACGCCGCCAAACAGGGCGTGAAGGACACGATCGAAAAGATGCAGCAGATGCGTCGCGAAGCCGCGTCGAAGATCGTCACCCCGGGCACCCCCGGTTTCGGCGTTCCGCCGGCTCCGGGCGCTGCGGGCGGCAGCGGCCTTGTGATGCCTTAATTCGTCCTTCGGAAATGGTTGAAGGGAAGCTCTTTTCATCGGGAGCTTCCCGTTTTTGTATCGGTGTCAAACCGTCTGCCAAGCGGTGAACCCGCAATGGAAGACGGAATGCAACCTGGGTAAGGTGAACAATCAAAATTTTGTTTTCATTCCGCATGCCCGCTTCATTGACAAGGTGAAGTACAAGGCACAGGCTTACGGCATCAAGGTGATTGTTCGTGAGGAAAGCTACACCTCCAAAGCCAACGCCTTGGATTTCGATGTTGTGCCGAACTACGGAGTCGATGAACAATCGGTCAAGGGAAAGTTTTCAGGCAATCGAGAAAAGCGCGGGTTGTACCGTACTGCCGACGGTACGGCGATCAATGCCGACATCAACAGCGCACTCAATATTGCCAGAAAAGAACTGGGTGACGAGTGGCTCAAAAAGCAACTCAAAGCCAATGGGGGCCGCATGAATCGGCCCGTGTCTGCCCGAAATATCGGTCAGACACTAAAAGAGGGACTACGATCCCTCGAAACCGCGTCCGTAAGGGCGCGGTAGTTCATCCGTCGATTATAGGAAGAGCGGTTTCCGCGAAAAAAACGGGAAGCAACTTTCTGAGTCACTTCCCGCTTTCTCCCATACGAAAAAACCGACCGAGCCACGAGGACTACAGTCGGTTTTTCGGGATGTTCAGCGCTCGCACAGCGCTGCATCGACCGATTAACGAAGCTTCGTTTCCTTGAAGAGAACGTGCTTACGAGCCTTCGGATCGAACATGTTGCGTTCGAGCTTGCCCGTCGCGGTCTTCTTGTTCTTCGTCGTGGTGACGAAGTAACCCGTACCGGCGGTCGATTCCATCTTGATCTTTTCGCGTGCACCCTTTGCCATGGTTCAATCTCCTATTAGATTTCGCCGCGGGCGCGCAGATCTGCGAGAACCGCATCAATACCAATCTTGTCGACCGTACGCAGGCCGGCCGTCGTCAAACGCAGGCGGACCCAACGGTTTTCACTCTCGACCCAGAAACGGCGATACTGCAGGTTCGGCATGAATCGACGCTTGGTCTTGTTGTTCGCGTGCGAGACCTGATGGCCGACCATCGGCGCCTTGCCGGTGATTTGACACACTCGTGCCATCGCTAACTCCCGTAAAAAAAGTTGAAAAACGCTTCACGCCTCGCCGAGATGTTATCGAGCGTGAGCGCGAAAATTGGAAGAGGATGATTATACGTCAAAAAACCGCCGCCTGCAAATTTCTCAATCAACAGGAGCGGATCGTCAGTACTTCATCATCACAGCAGGGCGCGGATTCTACGCTTTTTTCTTCCGTTTTTGCAGTCTACTGAAAATGCAACGCTTCTTTTCCTTCGTCGCCCGCCCTCCGACGCCCTCGGTACAATGCCCGTCACCATTTATAAAAAGAGACTGACACCGTCATGGAAATCGTTCTTGCCCAACCCCGGGGCTTTTGCGCCGGCGTTACGCGCGCCATTGAAATCGTAAAGGGAGCGCTTGCCGTCTACGGCGCCCCCGTCTACGTACGCCACGAAATCGTGCATAACCGCACCGTCGTCGGCGATTTAAAGAAAATGGGCGCCGTCTTTATTGAGAACCTGGACGAAGTTCCGGAGGGAGCTGTCCTCATTTTTTCGGCGCACGGAGTGCCGGCTGCCGTCCAGACGGAAGCCGAACGGCGCAATTTCCGCTTCTTTGACGCTACTTGCCCCTTGGTGAAAAAAGTGCACCGCGAAGTCATCCGCATGCACGCCGAAGGACGGCACATTCTCATGATCGGTCACGCCAAACACCCGGAAGTCGAAGCGACGATGGGCCAGATCGACGGAGGCATTACGCTCGTTGAAAATGAAGCCGACGTGGCGCGTCTCCCCGCGGACTTGACGGATAAGCCCCTCGCCTTTGTCACGCAGACCACGATTTCGGTGGACGACGCCCGCGAAGTGATCGACGCTTTGAAAACACGCTTCCCCGCAATTGTCGAACCCAAGAAAGCGGACGTCTGCTACGCGACGCAGAACCGTCAGGACGCCGTCAAGAAACTCGCCCAGCTCGTCGACCTCATTCTCGTCATCGGGTCGGTGACGTCTTCGAACTCGAACCGCCTCCGAGAAGTGAGCGAACGCTGCGGCGTCAAAGCGTACCTCATCGACAGCGCCCGACACCTCGTTCCCGAGTGGTTCGAGGGCGTCACGCGTGTCGGCATCACCGCGGGCGCGAGCGCCCCGGAAGCTCTCGTGCAGGGCGTCGTGGACTACATTAAAGAGACCTACGGCGTCACGTCCGTCTCAGTGCCCGAAGGTTCCGTTGACGAAAACGTCGTCTTTCCGATGCCCAAGGGGCTTTGGAAGAAAGACATTGACGGGAGCGCTCTCTGATGCAGCCCCTTTACGGCACGGACGCGGATTCACGGGAATACCGCCTCCCCGCACCTTGGGGGAGTTTCATCCTTACGGAAAGTTTCGGGGACGTGTGGGAGATTGCCCCGTCCTTTGACGCGGTGACGGAACCCGATGCGGCGCCCGCCCCCGTCGCGGACGTCATGGGGCTTTTGGACGACCTCATACAGACGGGGCGCAACCTCTCGACGGACGAAGTCGCCCGACTGTTGTCGACCCCGCGGGCTCAGAATTTTTCCGCTTTCACGCGAAAGGTGCTTACGACCGTTGCCGAGATTCCCGCGGGAGACTTCCTCACCTACGGCGACGTTGCCGCGGCCGTCGGCTCCCCCAAAGCGCAGCAGGCCGTGGGCCGGGCGCTTGCCGCCAATCCCTTTTTCGTTCTCATTCCCTGCCACCGCGTGGTGAGTGCCGCCGCAAAAGCCGCGTTCGACGTTTTAAACCCACAGACGTTTCAAACGTCCGTTTTTCTCGGCCGACCGGAATTTTCCGGGATCGGCGCCTGGCTGCGGCTGCACGACCTCACGCAGGCCGCCTGATTACCAATTTTCATTCTTTGTCATCATGAGCAAATCCAAACACGAAAGCGCCACCCCTGCCACCGAGTGGCTCAAAAAACACAAGGTGCCCTACACCGAATACTCCTACGAGTATGTGGAACACGGCGGTACCGCCGAAATCACCCGCGTCTTCGGTTTTGACCAACACCGCGTCATCAAAACCCTCATCATGGAAGACGAACACGCCAAACCCCTCGTCATCCTGATGCACGGCGACTGCGAAGTGTCCACCAAAAACCTCGCGCGCCAGACGGGGCGCAAATCCGTCGCGCCCTGTAAACCGGAGCAGGCACAGCGCAATTCCGGCTATCAAGTGGGGGGCACGAGTCCCTTCGGTACCCGCAAAGCGATGCCCGTTTACGTCGAAGACACCATTCTTGACGCGGACGAAATCTATATCAACGGCGGCCGGCGCGGCTTCGTGGTGAAAATTGCCTCCTCCGTTTTAAAGAACGAACTCGGGGCTACGCCCGTGCACGTTGCCAACCCCAAGGAATAACCGCCGTGTCGCTTCCCTTTGAATTGGCCCTGGGGCTCCGATACCTCCGGGCCGGCCGTCGGGGCCGCCGCAAAGACGGCTTCATGAGTTTTATTTCCGGGATGTCCGTGGCGTCGATTGCCCTCGGCGTTGCCGCCCTCATCATCGTGCTCTCGGTCATGAACGGCTTTCAAAAAGAAGTACGCGACCGGATGCTGTCCGTTCTCTCGCACGTCGAAGTCGTCAGCCTCGCGGGCGCCGTTCCCGACTGGGAAAAAGAGGCTTCGGACTTAAAGGCCGCTGCGCCCGAGATCGTGGCTGCGGCGCCTTTCGTGGCCGGTCAGGGGCTTTTTTCGTCGGGGCGCACCATTCGCGCTTCGCTCGTGCGCGGCATTGATCCCGCGGAAGAACCCAAGGTAAGCGACATCGCGCAGACCATCGGAAAAGAAGCCCTCGCCACCCTCACGCCGGGAAGTTTCCACGTCGCGTTGGGAAGCGACCTCGCCCGGCTGCTCGGCGTCTCCGTCGGCGACAGGGTTACGCTCATCGTCCCCAAGGGAAACGTCTCCCCGGCGGGCTTTATTCCCCGCATGAAGCAGATGACGGTCTCGGCACTTTTTCGTTCCGGCCACTACGAATACGACAGCACCCTCGCGCTCACGCATTTGGACGACGCGGCGGTGCTCTATAAAACGGGCGGCCCCGCGGGATTGAGAATCAAAGTCGCCGACATGTCGGAAGCCCCGGCCGTCGCCTCTCAGCTCACGCGCATCCTGCCCCGAGGACAATACGCCACCGACTGGACGCAGCAAAACCGCACGTGGTTTGCGGCCGTACAGGTTGAAAAGCGCATGATGGCGATCATTCTCTTTTTGATCGTCTTGGTGGGCGCCTTCGGTCTTGTTTCCTCACTTGTGATGACCGTGACGGAAAAGCGTTCCGACATTGCCGTATTGCGCACGATGGGCGCAAGCCGCCTGTCCGTGATGGCAATTTTCATCGTGCAGGGCGCGTTTGTCGCGTTGATGGGCGTAGCGATCGGAGTGGGCGGGGGACTTCTCATTGCCTGCAATTTGGACGTAATCGTCCCGGCAATTGAGTCGATTCTCGGAACGCAGTTCCTCCCCAAGGAAATTTACTTCATCAGTCAGATGCCTTCCGACCCGCGCGCGGGCGACATCATTCCCATCAGCATTCTGAGTTTCCTCTTGAGTCTCGCCGCCACCCTTTATCCCTCGTGGCGCGCGTCGAAAGTACACCCTGCGGAGGCGCTTCGCTATGAGTAACGTCTTGGCCCTGGAGGTGGAGCACCTCGTCAAAACCTATCGGGATGCCGCCGGCCGCGAAACCCCGGTCTTAAAGGACGTGAGTTTCACGGTGGCCGCAGGCGAAGTCGTCGCCGTCACCGGGGCTTCGGGTTCCGGTAAGAGCACTCTCTTACACGCCGCCGGAGGGCTCGACGCCTTTGACGGCGGGCGCATCCTCATCGCCGGTACCGACATAGCGCGCCTCACGGAAAAAGAGCGCGACCGGCTGAGGAACGAAAAACTCGGCTTTGTCTATCAGTTTCACCATCTGCTTCCGGAACTCACGGCGCTCGAAAACGCGGCGATGCCGCTTTTGATCCGACGCATCGCAGACGCCGAGGCCAAGCGAAAAGCCGCCGAACTTCTCACGGCCGTGGGGTTAAAGGAACGTCTTAATCACCTCCCCGGCGAAATGTCGGGCGGGGAACGGCAGCGCACCGCGATCGCGAGAGCGCTTATCGGCACGCCCGCCTGCCTTTTGGCGGACGAACCCACGGGGAACCTTGACGCAGAAACCGCTCAGTCCGTTTTCGACATCCTCATTGAAAACGCGCACCGCACGGGGTCCGCCGCCGTCATCGTCACGCACGATGCGACGCTCGCCGCGCGCTGCGACCGCGTGCTGACGCTCAAAATGGGGAGCATTCTCAAACCGTGAAACTGATTGACACCCATTCGCACTTTGATGCCCCCGACTTTGATACCGACCGGCCGGAACTCCTTCAGGAAGCCCTTACCGCCGGCGTCACGGACGGGCTCCTCTGCGCGGGCTTCGTTTCCGGATTCGAAGTCACCCGCAGCACCGCTCACTTCATCAGTTGGCACTATGCCCTCGGCATTCACCCGCTTTTTCTGCCGCAGGACAACGCCGCGGTGACGGCTGACGTGCATCAACTCCGTACTGCCCTCACCCTCGTCCGGGACGATCCCCGGCTTGCCGCCGTCGGCGAAATCGGTCTTGACGGTTTTGTGAAAACACTCAATTGGGAGCGTCAGGTCTTTCTTTTTTCCGAACAGCTCAAAGTTGCCCGGGATTTTGACCTCCCCGTGTCCGTCCACGCGCGCCACGCCGTCGATGCCGTTTATTCTCACTTAAAGCGCCTCAACGTCACCCGCGGCGTCATTCATGCCTTCAACGGTTCGGAAATTCAGGCCGAACGCTTTTTAAAACTCGGCTTCAAACTCGGGTTCGGCGGAGCGCTTCTTTATTCCGGAAGCCTGCGTATCCGCCGAATCTTTGCGTCCCTGGGATCGGAAGACTATGTTCTTGAAACCGACGCTCCCGACATGCCGGCGCCCTTTCGCCGGGAAGCGGCCGACACCCGCACGCATCCCGCGGACATTCGTCGGTACGCGCAGGAAGCGGCGCTTCTCAGGAACACCACGCCTGACGTGATTGCGGAAGAATCCCGTCGCAATGCGCTCGCCGCCTTTCCTCGGTTCACCGTCGAAACCTCGTAAGCAACCGCGGAAGGTAAATTCTTCTGTACCGAATTTTCAGTTTTCGTCCCTGCCGACGGGACAAACGATTGAAAATCGAGCTTTTTAGCCAAAATGGGCCTCACACCGCCATGACGGCCTCAAAGCCGCCGTCTGCGACAATTCCCTCAAGCGCCCACTCTCCCCTTGGAGCTATGATTTTTGGATTGCAGCGGCAGACGCCGCATCCACTTTCAAAGGGAGTCCTTATGGCCGCCACCCCCATCCTCGTCGCCGTCATCGGCCGAGATCAACCCGGCATCGTCGCCTGCGTCTCTTCCGTCATGACGCGCCTTAAATGCAACATCATCCGCATGACGCAGGCCGCGTTGAGTCACCAATTTGCCGGCATCTACCTCGTCACCCGTCCCGACGGCATGACGAACGACACGCTCACGGCCGAACTCGAAAAAGCCGCAGCCGTCAAGAAACTCGCGCTTTCCTTCATTACGCGCGATGCCGACACCGAAACTGCGGTTTCAACCGACACCGAGCCCTTCGTCATCAGCGTTTACGGACCTGACCGCAACGACATCGTGGGCACGTTTGCGCACATCTTCGGCGAACAGGGAATCAACATCGAAGCCTTGCAGGCCTTCCCTTTGGACGAAGCGACTTCGATGCAGGTTTTTGAAGTGAGCATCCCCAAAGAACTCGACACCCGCACGCTGCACAAAGTACTCATTGAACGAGCCAAAACGATGGGACTCAACCTCACCATGCAGCACCGCGCCATTTTCGAAGCCGTCCACCGCGTTGAAGTTATCTAAGGAGTCCCCGTCATGCTGAGCGAACGCGAAGTTTTATCCACCATCAACATGCTCCGCAGCGAACACCTCGACGTACGTACGGTGACGCTCGGAATCAACCTTTTTGACTGCGCCAGCCACGACTTCGACGTCTTCGAAGTGAAGGTACGCAGCAAAATCCGTAAGTACGCGAAGCGCCTCGTTGAAACCTGCGACATGGTGGGCGACCGCTACGGTATCCCCGTCGTCAACAAACGCATCGCCGTATCCCCGATGGGTACCGTGGGCGCAGGATTTACACGAGACCAGATGGTCAAAGCCTGCAAAATTCTGGACGATGCCGCCAAGGACGTCGGCGTCAACTTTATCGGAGGCTTTGGGGCGCTCGTCGAAAAGGGCATGACGCCCGGCGAACGAAATCTCATTGATTCCCTTCCTGAAGCGCTTGCCGAAACCGACCGCATCTGCTCTTCGATCAACGTAGGGAGCACCAAGGCCGGGATCAACATGGACGCCGTCGCCCTCATGGGGCAGCGCATCAAGGACGTCGCGCAAGCCACCGCGGACAGGGACGGCATCGGCTGCGCCAAACTCGTCGTCTTCTGCAACATTCCGCAGGACGTCCCCTTCATGGCGGGCGCCTACCTCGGCGTGGGCGAACCCGACGTAGTAATCGACGTCGGCGTCTCGGGCCCCGGCGTCGTCAATAAGGCGCTGCAGCGCGCCATCGCCGAAAGCGGCCGCAAACTGACGCTTTCGGAAATCGCGGACGTCATCAAGCACACCGCCTACAAAGTAACGCGCGTGGGCGAACTGATCGGCCGCAACGTGGCGCGCGAGATGGCGATTCCCTTCGGCGTCGCGGATTTGTCCTTAGCCCCCACGCCTGCCGTCGGCGACAGCGTCGGGGAAATCTTCCAAACGCTGGGGCTTTCTTCGATCGGGGCCCCGGGTACCACAGCAATTCTTGCCATGCTCAACGACGCCGTGAAAAAAGGCGGCATTTTTGCGTCGGGGAACGTCGGGGGGCTTTCGGGGGCCTTCATTCCCGTGAGCGAAGACAGTGCGATTGAAGCCGCGGCCCGCTCCGGGGCCCTGACGCTTGAAAAACTCGAAGCCATGACGAGCGTCTGCTCCGTGGGGCTTGATATGATTGCGCTCCCCGGGGACACGCCGGCTGAGACGATTGCCGCCATGATTGCCGACGAAAGTGCGATCGGCATGATCAACGGCAAGACGACGGCCGTACGCGTCATTCCGGTCCCCGGAAAAACCGTGGGCGACAAAGCGGTGTTCGGCGGCCTCTTAGGGGAAGCTGCCGTGATCCGCGT
The DNA here is from genome assembly GCA_900544255.1 of uncultured Sutterella sp. Taxonomy (GTDB): domain Bacteria; phylum Pseudomonadota; class Gammaproteobacteria; order Burkholderiales; family Burkholderiaceae_F; genus Duodenibacillus. The sequence goes on along the minus strand of UQUM01000003.1, from coordinate 22,368 downwards.
GCCGGGCGGCGACTCCTCAACGTTCGCGAGCCTCGGCGGCCGCATCCCCGCTCCCATTCACAGTCTGAGAAACTAAAGAGGCACCATGCCGATAGATTCCGCGCGTTATCCAGATCTCCCGCCCGGCGCCAAACTGCAGCCGACGGCGGATCCTGAGACGGCGTATGTCCTCGCCGACGACGCCGCCACCGGCAAACGCACCTCTATCGGCATCATCCGACACGGCGTCTTTACGCCCGCGCCGCAATACGCACTCGTCGCGGCGCAGGCGGAATTTTCCAAAGCCGCCGAAGAACCGGCAGCTCCCGTGCCTGCGGCCCCTCTACCTCACTTTGAACTGCCCGACGTTTTCGGCAAAGCGGACGACGTCAACCTTTCCGGTGAAACCCCACCGGTTCCCGCATCGGTTTACCTCACCTCGGTCTTTTTTTCCGTTTTGACGGGCGGCACAACGCCCGCGGACGCCGCGCGTTTCTACGAACGACACACGGGGTTTGTGGCTGCCCTCGCGGGGGTTGCCGCAGCAACGCTCCCTGTGGCACTCACCGAAGAAGCCTTCCGACGTTTTCTGGCCGTCCTCCGGCCTTCTGAAACGAGTCAATACCTGCAGAAGTCGCTTTTTACGGCGCTCTCGCGGTACCTGAAATCCGCTGCGTTACCGGCGTCGGACGTCACGTTTGATGCCGCCCGAGCCACGCTCTCCATCCCCATAAGCACCGATGGCTCGCTTCCCGCAGGGTTTGCCTATGTGAACGCCGTCGTTTCGGCCGAAGGCACTCCGGCCGCGAAACCCTTTTTCAAAGCCGCGTTGGAAGCGGGTTGCGACTGGGTGGCAAGGCTTGATCCCGAAGACGCCGCCTCCTCCGCCCTCACCGCCTCCGTCGAAAAAGCGTTGAGCGACACGGCAGCGGCACGCCTTCTGCACGACACCGACCGCGGCGTCTTTACGGGCGCGGCCGGTGCGAAACTCCCCAAGAGCATTCAGAAAGCGCTGCCGGGGTTGGGCGCAGGCCTCGTTTTTTCCCGTAAAACGGCCTCGGGCACAACGCTTTTTGCGGCGTCTCTGCCCCCGGTACTGCCGGGGTTAAAACGAGCGGCGGCCGTCGTCAACGAAGAAACAGCCGCTCCCGTTACCGTCTTTTTCCCGGCCGCGGCCACCCACAACGCCGCAGTGATTCTCAACCTGGCGGTCATCACGAAAATCGCCAAGGCGGTAAAGAAAAACGAAGAGCGCCGCCGCACGATTGCGGGACTGCCTGCGTGGACGCCGGCCGAAGCGAACGAATTCTTCACGGAACCCGCGGGCGCGGCTCAAAGTACCGCGGCGTTTTTAGCCGTCGTCTGACCTTTCTCCCGCCGATCTTTCTATCGGCCTTATGCATGACGTCTAAAAATCCGCCACCGACCGCAGTAAAATAGTGGGTTCTGTTTAAAATAATTCCTCATTTCAGGAGAACTTAATACCATGGCTCACGTTGTTTGCGAAGGCTGCATCAACTGCAAGCGTACCGACTGCGTCGATGTCTGCCCCGTCGACTGCTTCCGCGAAGGCCCCAATTTCGTCGTCATCGATCCCGATGAATGCATCGACTGCGCGGTCTGCGTCCCGGAATGCCCGGAAGCCGCGATTTTTGCCGAAGAAGACGTGCCGGCGGATCAGCAGGAATTCATCGAACTCAATCGCGAACTCTCGCACCAGTGGCCTTCCATCACCCGTAAGAAGCCCTGCCCGGACGACGCCGACCAATGGCGCGACGTAAAGGGCAAGATCAAGTTCTTGAAGCGTTAATTATCTTTTCAGAGGCGAGTACATGTCGATTGTCACCACCCGAGTGGCTTCTGCCCGCAAAGTAGCGTCGGAAGTCATTCACCTGCAGCTTGCAAAGCCCGAAGGCTTTACTTGGAAAACCGGTGAATTCGCCCGGTTGGGGCTCACCCTCAACGGCGAAGACGTGTTCCGCGCCTATTCGATCGCGTCGCCTGCAGGCGCCAAAACCGTCGACTTTTTCATTGCCGACGTCAAAGACGGCACCCTGTCGCCGAAATTAAACGCCCTCCGGGAAAACGACGAAATTCTGATCGACACCGAAGTGGGGGGGCTCCTTCTCCCGGAGAAACTCGAAGCGGGAGGCAAAGACCTGTGGCTCTTCGCCTCCGGCACCGGCGCCGCACCCTTTATGGCGGTGACCTCGGACGAAGCCGTCATGGCACGGTACGAGCGCGTCTTTCTCGTGCACGGCGTGCGGACGCTCGATGAGACGAATTATGTGTCGTGGTTGACGCGCAAAAACGCCAAGCTCACCGTCATTTCCTGCGTCACCCGAGAAGGGGGCGGCACGTTGTCCGAGCGCATTCCCGACGCGTTAAACGACGGGACGTTAGAAAAGGCTGCGGGCGTCACGATTGAAAAGACGCACTCGCGGGCGCTTCTGTGCGGCAACCCCGGCATGGTGAAGTCGGTACGGGAAATTCTCAAGGCCCGCGGCTTTGTGACGCCCCGTCTCGGCAAACCCGGGCAGATGCTCGTTGAAAATTTCTGGATGGAATGACGACGAATCTCATCGCGCGTCTTGAAGACGCACTTCCGCAGACGCAGTGCCGCCAGTGCGGTTTTACGGGCTGCACGGAGTACGCCCGCGCGATCGCGGCCGGTACCCCTATCAACCGCTGTCCCCCCGGGGGCGCGGCGGGGATTCGCGCGTTGGCGGCCGTCACCGGCCGCCCCGAACTGCCGCTCGATCCTGAGTACGGCACCGAAGCCCCGTTTGCCGTCGCCCGGATTGACGCCGCGCGCTGCATCGGCTGCCGGCGCTGCGTGCGCGTTTGCCCGACGGACGCCCTCACCGGTGCGCCCAAACACCTTTTCGCGGTTATTGACGCCTACTGCACGGGATGCGCGCTTTGTATTCCCGCCTGTCCCATGGACTGCATCACGATGCAGGATTCCGACCACGTCTGGGATCACGACGATGCCCGGCGTGCAAGGCGCCGTTTTGACGCCAAGAAGGCGCGGCTTGCCGCTCAAAATGACGCCATTTACCGTCGCTCGGCGTCAGACGCCAAATCCGCGGTGATGACGAATCTGTCGGCGCTTCTTGCCGAGCGACGCCAAAAGGTTCGACAATGAACGCCCTTCGCCGCCGCGAAATTTTCCGGATTCTTGCAGCCGAACGCCCCGATCCGGAAAGCGAACTTCACTTTTCGACGCCTTTTGAGCTCCTCGTCGCCGTCATGCTCTCGGCGCAGGCGACCGACAAAAGCGTCAACGCCGCCACCGAAAAACTCTTTCCCGTCGCTTCAACCCCGCAGGATTTCGTGCGCCTCGGAGAAGCAGGGCTCATCCCCTACATCCGTACGATCGGACTTTATAAAGCGAAAGCCAAGCACGTCATCGAAACCTGCCGACAGTTGATCGAACGGTTCGGGGGAAACGTGCCCGCGCGTTTTAACGATCTCGTCACGCTCCCCGGGGTCGGTGCCAAAACGGCGAACGTCGTTTTAAACGTCGCGTTTCATCAGCCGACGATCGCCGTGGATACCCATATTTTCCGCGTTGCGAACCGCACGGGACTGGCACCAGCGAAAACCCCGGATGCCGTTTCGGAAAAACTGTTAAAAGTAACGCCGAAAGAATTTCTTTTAAATGCCCATCACTGGCTGTTGCTGCACGGGCGCTATTGCTGCACGGCTCGAAAACCTCACTGCACGGAATGCCCCATTGCCGCTTTCTGTGAATATCCGGACAAAATACTCGATTAACGGTATTTATTTCTTTCTCAAGTTGACGAATAACTTGTTCTTAATTTTATAATGGTGGTTATTCGTTTTTATTCCTCTTTGAAAGGATTTTATCGTGTCTTTCGATTTCCAGGGTTTTCAGTCCGTTCTCGACCAGCAGCGTCAGGTCGAAGAACAGAAGCAGGCGTATCGCGAACAGGCCAAGGCCACCGCGAAAGAACTTGTCGCGCTTTTCGGTTTCACCGCGGATGAGCTCGGCATTGCCGCTGAAGGCGCTGCGGTTCCTGCTGAAAAAGTGAAGCGTATTGTGAAGCCCAAGTACCGTACGCCCGACGGTTTTGAATGGACGGGCCGCGGCCGTCAGCCCAAGAAGATTGCCGAAGCCATCGCGGCGGGGCATTCGCTTGAATCGATGGCAATTCATTAATTTCCGTTGTTCCGTTTTCAAAGCAGAGTTTTACCGCTCTGCTTTTTTTATTTCAAATGATTTGTAAAAAGCGTTGGAATAACCCCTCCGAATGCCCTTACGCGGTGATATGTTCGCACCGCCAGGCCGATTTTGCTTAGATTTGTATCCGTTTCAAGCAGTTTTGCCGTCAATCCTGTCGTTGCCGTTAAATCCTGTTACGCTTAATTTTCACCGATCATCGCTGAATTTTCTATTCTGCGGTTATTCATTTCGATTGCCTTTTTGTCCGCACCATGTCCTTTTCCCGTCGTTCCTTTCTCAAACTGCCCGTCGCTCTGGCTGCAGCGGCCTCAACGTCCACCGTCGGCGCCGTCGCAGGGGGGCGTTTTCTCTCGACGGAAATGGGCGGTGCACCCACTCAAGGCGAACGCCTGCGTCGGATGAAGGCCAATCCCTTCTGGCGGGACGGCGCATTTTTCAACGAACCCGGCGGCACGGGACGCCCGGCTGAAGCTGAAGCCCGTTGGAAAAAAGTGCGGCATCTCTTTGCGAACAAATCCCCGGAATTGAAGCCCTCAATCGTCATTCCGCATGAAAAAACGGATCTCCGAACGTTAAAGGACGGCGAAATGGTATGGCTCGGTCACTCGGGCTTTTTGCTGCGGACGGCGGGACTTACGATTGCCGTCGATCCGGCCTTAAACGCCGCCTGCCCGGTTCCCGGCTTTTTTATGCCGTTTAAGGGCGCAGATGTCTATCAATCCGACGACCTGCCCGTCATTGATATTCTTCTCATCACGCACGATCATTACGACCATTTGGACTACCCCGTCATTCGCGACATCCGTTCCCGCGTGAAGCACGTCGTCTGCCCCTTAGGGGTCGGCGCTCACTTTGAAGCCTGGGGGTACGATCCCCGCCGCATCACGGAAACCGTGTGGTGGGAAGACATCCGACCGGCCCCTGGCGTTCGTTTTACCTGCGTTCCCGGCCAACACTTTTCGGGCCGCACCCTCATAATGAACACCACGCTCTGGGCTGGGTACGTTTTGGAAATTAAGGGCTTCACGCTTTATCTCTCGGGCGACTCCGGCTGGGGATCGCATTTTGCCGCCGTTAAAAACGCTTTCGGTTCGCCCGATCTCGCCATTATGGAAGACGGTCAATACAACAAAAACTGGTCGGACATTCATATGATGCCGACCTCTTGGCGACGAGCCGTGACGGATCTATCGCCCCGTGTCGTCATGCCCTGCCACAACAGTAAATACGCCTTAAGCCGCCACGCGTGGAATGCCCCCCTCATTTCCGCCCGCGCTTCGGCAAACGCCCTCGGCACGCCGCTTTTGACCCCGCTCATCGGCGCCCGCATCTCGCTCGCGGATCCGATGGCAACCGCTAAAATCTGGTGGTCTTGAGTTTCTCTTCTTATTTTTTCGTGACTTCCCTTTCCTACCGACTCACCGTTGCCCCGATGGAGGGCCTCACCGGGCCCGTGTGGCGTCGGTTGCACCACCGATTCTTCGGCGGCGCCGATGCGTACTACACGCCGTTTGTCACCCCCACGCGCGAACCCAAATTTACCGATCGTCAGTTAAAAGACGTCGGGGTTGAAGCCAACACGGGACTCACCGTCGTGCCGCAGCTTCTGACGCGCCGCGCCGAAGACTTCTGCTGGGCAACGAAAGCGCTGCTCACGATGGGCTACGGCGAAGTCAATCTCAATCTCGGCTGCCCCGCCGGTACCGTGGTTGCCAAAGGCAAGGGTTCGGGCTTCCTGCGCACCCCCACGGAATTGGATACCTTCTTTGACGACGTTTTCACCGCACTCGGCAGCGACGTTCCCGTCACGGTCAAAACGCGCCTCGGCTGGAGCGAAACTTACGAATTTGCCGATCTCGTCCGCCTCTATAACCGCCATCCCATCAAGCGCCTCATCGTGCATCCGCGCTTGAAAACGGATTTCTACAAAGGGGACGCCCGCTGGTCGATTCTGCGCGACGAGTACGACGGCCTCACGCTCCCGCTCGGCATCAACGGCGACCTCGTGACGACGGACGATATCCGAATGAAAGCCCGTGAATTTCCGAGGGCCGAAGAAATTATGGTGGGGCGCGCCCTCATCGCCGATCCCGCGCTCTTTCGCAAAATGAAAGGAGGCGCCGCCGCCTCACGCGACGAGATTTTCGACTTTATGGAAACGCTGCTCGCCGAATTCACAGACGCTTTTCAAAGCTACAAAAACTCCCTGATGCGCATGAAGGAATACTGGTTCTTCCAGCAGTTTTTGTTTGACGGGGCTGAAAAGCACGTGAAGGCGATTTTTAAAGCCAAGAACGGTGCGGACTACAACGCTGCGGTTCAGCGGCTGAATGATGAACTGCCGTTGAGAAACGAGGCAGCCTTCGGCTGGCATAAGCCGCTATGACTGCTCCCGCCTTCGCCAAAGGCTTAATCCCCGGCTTCTCAAGCGAATATTAATAAAAAGCCGTCAAAACCTACTGGTTTTAACGGCTTTTCTCGGAATCTGGTGCCCGGAGAGAGACTCGAACTCTCACGCTGTTTAGGCGGGGGATTTTGAGTCCCCTGCGTCTACCATTCCGCCATCCGGGCGAAGGACGGCATTATTACCGATCTTATTGATTTTTGCAAATGCCGTCTGAGCAAAATTTCCGACTCAGGGGTCGCCGTCCGCGTTGAGAACCGCCGCCATGCCTTCAGAACACATCCGAGCCCGATCCAGCGACGACATGACAATCGCTGCTTCGATCGAAAGCGTCAGTCCCCCATGGCGCTTCAAAAGCTGCGGCAGATCCGCCGCCCCCATCCCCGGCAACAGGCGGAAATTAAGGGTCTGGCAGAGGATGCCGTCCCTGTCCTTCGCCATCGCCGCCGTCAGATTGCCAATCCGGCCATAGTACAATCAGACGTTCCCCTGCCTCCCCGCTGAAGCAGGCGTCACGCTCGGAGACTTTTGGCCAAACGCCTTTCTTTTTGCTTTTTCGCACGGAGTTCGCGTCATCAGACGCCGTGCGACCGGAACATAAAGTACACCGCCCCCACCATGCAGAGCCCGGCCCACACATAGTCCCACTTGAAGCTTTCCTTCATGAAAAAGAGCGAAAACGGAATAAAAACCGTCAACGTGATGACTTCCTGCAGAATTTTGAGCTGTGCGAGCGACAGTTCTCCGTACCCGATGCGGTTGGCAGGCACCTGCAGAAGGTACTCAAAAAGCGCAATCGACCAACTCACCACGGCCGCGACGTACCACGCCTTGTCCGACAAAAAACGCAGATGCCCATACCAGGCAAACGTCATAAAGCAGTTGGAGAGCACCAACAAAAAGGCCGTCTGAACGACGACCGGAACGTGAGACAAAAAGCCCATACGACTAACGCCGGCTTTGTGAACCGGCGCTCCTATTTCTAAATTTTTTGAATCGCTTGATCAGCGGTTGCCGCCACGTAGTCCCGGGCGGCGCCCAATCCCGGAATCACCGCGTCCGGTGCGATTTCCAAAAGCGGCACCAACACAAACGCCCGCAGGTGCATCCGAGGATGCGGCACCGTTAGTTCCGGCGTCGCCACGGTGTCCTTTCCAAAAAGGAGCAGATCCAAATCCAACGTTCTCGGTGCATTCACGACGCCCGCCGGCCGCACGCGCCCGTGCGCGTTTTCGATCCGCTGCAAAACATGCAGAAGTTCCGACGCCGCAAGCGTCGTTTCCACTTCGGCAACGGCGTTCACATAGTCGGGCCCCGACGATTCCACCGGTGCCGTCCGGTAAAAAGACGACACCGCCGTCACGCCGACGCCCGCCGTTTGACGGAGATCCTCCAAAGCCGCCTGCAGCGCCTCCTGAGGATGGCCCAAATTTGCTCCCAACGCTACGTACGCTTTCGTCATTCGGACGCCTCCGGCTCCGTTTTCGGGGCTTCCTCTGCCGTCTTCTTACGGCGAACCGTACGCTTCTTGGACGCTGCGACTTCCGTTTCTCCGGCGGCGGTTTCTGCTTTCTTTACCGTACGGCGGCGCTTCAGCTTCGCTGCCGTCGCCTCTTTCTCAATTGCCGGCGCATCAACAGCTTCCGCCTTTTTCGTCCGACGGGTACGCTTTGGCTTCGTTTCCGCCGCAGGCGCTTGGGCAACCGTTTCGTCCGCTGCCGGTTCCGCGGCCTTACGACGACGTGTTTTCTTGACCGGCGCTTCCTCCATTTCTTCGACCGCCGGCGTTTCTGCCGCCACGTCAGGCGTCGCCTTCTTTACGGTCTTACGACGGCGCACGGGCTTCTTTTCTTCTTCCGCAGGAACGTCTGCCGGCGCCTCAACCGCGGGGGCGAGCCCAACAGATTCGGCAACCGCCTCCTCAGTCTTTACCGTCTTACGGCGGCGCACCGGTTTCTTCGTTTCAGCGGTCGCTGCCGATTCGCTTACCGCGACCGGTTTCGTCTCCACCTGCACCAACGTTTCCCCCGTCGCCGTGGGCACGAGGTGTTCATTCGAAGCGGGAGCGGAAACGTCCGGCGCCGCATCAACCGACGGAACGACGGGTTCGTCCGCAGCTTCGGGCACCGCTTCATCAAAGCGGCTCACCGCGGTTTCAACGGACGCCTCGTCGCGACTGCGGCGACGGCGGCCGCCCCGCTTATGACGCCGTTCGTTTTCCGCGTCTTCCACATCGCGCGCCAAGGATTCGGCTACGTCGGCGTCCGACTTCCGGAGGCGACCTTCCCGCGCAGCGTCCCCGGTACGGCGGGCTTCGGCCTGCGCCGCAAACACCATATTGCGCCGCTCTTTCGGATCCGCTGCCACAAACGTTTCCCACCATGTGACAAGTTCCGCAGGCACGTGTCCCAAAAGCGAGCGCAACAACATGAAGTCGTACGCTGCCCGATATTTCGGATGATCAATGAGCGTAAAGGGATTCTTCCCCGTACGGCGTTCAAACCGCAGCTGCATCATCCAGATCATCTTCATGTCGGCAACGAACCGGTTTTGAATCGCCAGCCGACAGCACTGCGTCGCAATCACGTCGTCGGCCGCGGCAAAAAGTGCGTTCGCGCGCGGCATTTCGCGTTTGGTTTCGTAGTGTTCCCAACGCTTCACGACCTGCGGCCATAAAAGCGTGCAGAACATGAAGGCGGGGGAAATCTTCTTACCCACGGCAATGCGTTCATCCGTGCGCTTTAAGGCGAGCATGAGGAACTTTTCCCCTTCGGGCTCAGACAAAATGACGTCCAACATCGGAAGCAACGCCCGATGGAGCCCCTCCTTTCTGAGACTCACCAAACATTCTTCGGCGTGACCGCTCGTAAAGAGCTTCATCATTTCGTCAAAAAGGCGCGCGGCCGGTACGTTTTCAAGAAGCCCCGCCATTTTGGGGATGGCGCGCTCCGTGGCCGCTTCCATTTTAAAACCCAACTTCGCGGCGATGCGCACGGCACGCATCATCCGCACCGGATCCTCGCGATAGCGCTCCGTCGGATCTCCGATCATGCGGATGCGTTTGCGGGCAATGTCTTCAAATCCGTGGTGATAGTCGAAGATTTCTTCGCTCACCGGATCGTAATACATGGCGTTTACCGTAAAGTCGCGACGCGCGGCGTCTTCCCACATTTCGCCGAAGACGTTGTCGCTGATGACGCGCCCGTCCTGATCTTTTCTCACCCCTTCAGCATCAAGCGCCCGAAACGTCGAACACTCAATGATTTCTTCGCCGTAAACGACGTGCACCAAACGGAAACGCTTGCCGATGATGTAGGCGCGCCGCTGGATTTTCTTCACCTGCTGCGGCGTCGCATCAGTCGCAACGTCAAAGTCTTTCGGCGTCGCCCCAATCAAAAGGTCACGTACGGCCCCCCCGACGACGTAGGCCTTAAACCCCCGCTCCTGCAGAAGTTCGCAGGTCTTTCGGGCACTGTAGGGCACCATCTTGGGGTCGATGCCGTGGGTTTTAGGGCCGATCACCACCGGAATCTTATTGCGAGAGGTGTCGGGGCCGCTCAAAAAATCGGCCACCGCGCGCTTGATGCGGTCAAACATGATGGAAAATCTCCGGGAAAAGCTTCAAGCCGGCTTCGGGGAAAAGCGCTTTTCGCTCTTCTGCCTTATCGTAGTTCGTTATTTCAAGCCAGCCCTGCTTCTTGGCCTCTCGGGCCAAATCAGGCGAAGCGTTGACGGCGACGCACGTGCCGCCCTGGGCTTCGGTAAATCGAAACATCGGCAGATCAACCGCCGAATCTGAATAAAAGACGACGTCTTTCGCGGTAAGTCCTCGGGCGGCGGGCGTCGCCAAAAACGCCTTGAGGCGCTCGACTTTTGCGGGACCGTAACTCGTTCCGTCCACAAGCCGCCCCGTGAAATGACCGTCGGCATCCGTCTCAGCGACGCACGCGAGGTTATTTTCAATGCCGAACAACGCCCCCACGGGACTGCTCACGTAGCTGTAAGTCGCCGTGCAGAGAACGAGAACGTCGCCCGCGGCCCGGTGGCGCTTCACGAGTTCCACGGAACGCACGGGCAGACACGCTGCCATCCAATCCTTTACGAAGGACGCGAGCACCTTATCCAAAAAGGGACGGCGGAATTTAGCGAGAATCCCCAGCTGATACGCCATGAATTCGTCGATATCAAGGCGTCCTTCGTCGTACTCACGCCCGAATCGCACCATATCGGCGTAAAACGGTTCCACGCGCAGCCCGGAATTCGCCGCGAGCCACCGCAGCCAGGCTTCATTGGTGTCCATGGCGACCAACGTGTGGTCCAAATCAAATACCGCGAGCTTCACTGAAACACATCCTTATTAAAACGGGTTCCGTCCGCAAAAAGCCGCTCCTGCAGAAGGGCGACCGTCACGCGGCGCTTTAACTGCAGTGCGTACGTATCGATGGCGTTTAGTAAACGCACAAGGATTTTCATGTCCCTGGGGCAGTACGTTTCAATCCAATGAATCACTTCGGGGCGCAGGTCAATCCCGCGCGCCGTGCAGCGCCGCACGAATTCGGCGAGCGCTTCTTTGGCGGGCAACCGGTGGATCTCAAACACAAGCCCCCAGGAAAGGCGGCTCGTCACGTCGACCCGCACGTCCGTCATCTGCTGGGGCGGTTTTCCGGTCGCCGTCACAAGGCGCGTCCCAGGGTGCGACCTCACTTCGTTCATAAGAATGAAGAGGTTCTCCCAATCCTCTGCGTCCAATTTATCCACGTTGTCCGCCGTGTAAAGCGACACCGCGTCGTCAAATTCCGGCACGCGCCGCGTCTGACAAGGGGTGAGCGAACGCAATAAATGCGAACGGCCGCTTCCCGACGGCCCCCAAAGGCAGATGAACTGAGGCCCTTCGCCTGCGCGGCATTTTTTTAGCGCAACAACCGCTTCTTCGTTCCCCACGGGAACGAAGTTTTCAAGCGTCGGCGCTTCAGGCTCGACTAAAGGGAGTGCCAACTGTTCAAAAGCCACGCGGTGGAAATACCTATAACGATGTAGAAAACGGAAACGTCCGTAAACCGTCTTTCCGCTAAAATTCTAAGCTTAAGGTCGGCTGCGAGACGCGCGGCGAAGTGTAGCGCGTCTTCCCCTGATTCCCCTATTTCCCTTCAGAAGATTTTTACCTGCCATGACCCAATTGTCTTATGCCGGTGCCGGTGTTTCAATCGAAGCCGGTGACGAACTCGTCGAACGCATTAAGCCCGCCGCAAAGCGCACGCTGATTCCGGGTGTCTTAAACGGCATCGGCGGCTTCGGCGCCCTTTTTGAAATCAGCAAGGACTACAAAAATCCGGTGCTCGTCTCAGGCACCGACGGCGTGGGCACGAAACTCATGCTCGCCTTTAAGCTTGGCCGCCACGATACCGTGGGGCAGGACTTGGTCGCGATGAGCGTGAACGACATTCTCGTTCAGGGCGCCAAATCCGTCTTTTTCCTCGACTACTTCGGTTGCGGCAAGTTGGACGTTGCGACGGCCGAACGCGTCGTCAAGGGCATCGCCCACGGCTGCGAACTCGCGGGTTGCGCCTTGATCGGCGGCGAAACGGCGGAAATGCCGGGAATGTACCCCGCGGGCGAATATGACCTTGCGGGCTTTGCCGTGGGTATCGTGGAAAAAGACGACATCATCGACGGAAAGTCCATTAAGCCGGGCGACGTGGTGCTGGGGCTTGCGTCTTCAGGCCCCCACTCCAACGGTTTCTCCTTGATCCGCAAGGTGGTGGAAGTCGCGGGCGCCGACTGGAACATGCCTTTTGACGGCGCCACGCTCGCCGACCGCGCGATGGAACCCACCCGCATCTACGTCAAGCAGGTGCTCGCCGCCATGAAGAAAGTGACCATCAAGGGGATGGCGCACATCACCGGGGGCGGTCTCGTGGAAAATATTCCGCGCGTGCTGCCGGATGCCGTGAAGTGCGAAATCGACGCCGGTTCTTGGAAGCGTCCTGCGATCTTTGATTGGCTCCAAGAAAAGGGCAACATCGAAGATCACGAAATGCACCGTGTCTTTAATAACGGCATCGGCATGGCCGTCATCGTCGCCGCCGAAGACGCCGAGAAGGCGAAGGCTGCGCTTGAAGCCGAAGGCGAAACCGTCTACACCATCGGCCGCATCACACCGCGCGCCGAAGGCGAAGCAGGTTGCATCGTGAAGTAGTTTTTCTTCCCTTGCTAACAAAAAGGCAGCCACCCGGCGTAGGTGTGCTGCCTTTTTTGTGCGTTGTCCCCCTACGACAAGGCGGTCCCCCGTCGCCGATGGAGACCGCCTTCTCTTTTTCTGCTGACGAAAACCGTCTACATAATCATCAGCGCAATCGAAATCGCCGCTACCGACACCGCCACGCAAAGAGAACTCAGGTTCGCCGCCATCGCCAAATCCAACCCCATCTGTGCCGTGTAGATGAGACTCATCGACGGCATGGGCGCCAGGCACGTGAGCACCAGGGCCTTTCTCATTTCTTCCTCGACCGGCATGCAGTTATAAGCAAACCACGCAAAGACGATGCAGGGCAGCAGGCGGCAAAGAATGATGCGGGACACTATCTTGAATTTGTCCCAGCTCATCGCAAGATCAATCGATTCGCCGATCATGATCATGCAGAGCATGCCGTTGGCGGCTGCGCCCACCTGCGTCACCGTAATGACGCCGTCCGGAAGTTTCAATCCCAAAAGCGCCAGCACCACCATGAAGGTGAAACTCACCAAGGGCCCGGATTTGATGAGTTTCTGCCCCATCATTTTGAGCGAACCCAAGAACGACGTTTTCTCACGCGTGCCGGACAAAATGGCGTAGGTTCCGCCGCCGCTCATCAGGACGTTTCCCACATCGAACACACAGGTTGCGAGGATCCCCGTCGTCGGATAGAACGCCTGCACATACGGCACGGCAAAGGGGCCGCAGGAGTAGCCGCCCATATTCATGCGGATAAAGTCGCGCCGATCACGGTCTTTCATACGCCACGTGAGCAACACGGCGTAAATAAAGAACAACAGGTTCGTGGCAAAACCGAAGAAAGCAATGAGCAGCATTTCGCCTTCGATTTTGACGCCGTTCAAATTACTGGCGATGACGCAGGGAAGCGTCACATAAAGCACGAGGCCGCTGATTGCATGAAAGGTTTCCGCCTTCAAAATGCCGAAGCGGCGCAGAACCCACCCCAAAATGACGAAAACAACAAACGAGATAACTTTGGCAAAACTGTCCGACATAACGATCTCACCGGCGGCGTATTGACGCCCCCGGTCATCCAAAAGAAACTCAGAAGGGGCGCCATTCTGCGCCAAAAGACAGGCGTTGTCTTCGGTCGTTTGTCTTACAGACCAAAGGAGGTATCCGCCGGTTTTCCGTCCCCGTACCGTCCTTAACAAAATCCGTCGGTTTTCCGCCGATTTCCGCAACTCCCGCGGCTATACTTGCGCGCATGCCAGCTGACAATTCCTACACTCTTACGCTTGCGGATGAAACCGCCACCACGGCGCTTGCCGCCCGACTTGCGCACGCCGTACTCAGGCACGTCGACGCCGTCCGCGCCGACGGCTTCAATCTGCGTTTAAACGGCAACCTCGGTGCCGGAAAAACGACGTTTACCCGCGCGTTTTTGCGCGCCCTTAATTTCACGGGCCGCGTCAAAAGCCCGACCTTTGAATTGGTCGAAGACTATGACGTCGCCCCGGGCGTCGTCCTGCACCACTTTGATTTCTACCGCTTTGAAGAGCCGACGGAATTTGAGGACGCAGGGTTCCGAGACCTCTTCGGCGCCGGTCAGATCGTCTTTTCCGAATGGAGTGAAAAGGCCGAACCTTACCTCCCCGAAGCCGATCTGGAAATCAACCTCACGCTCAACGATGCGTTGTCGCGTACCGCGGAAATCGCCGCCCGCACCGAATTCGGAAGCCTACTTTTGAAGGATCTCGCGTCATGAACAACCGCCGCACGCTCCTTGCTGCCGCCGTGGCGTTTCCTTTTGTGGCGGGTTCGGACTTAGCCGTCGCTGCCGCCGGGCTTTTGACGCTCGAATACGACCGCGGCACGGACTACTCCACCCTTACGGTGACGTGCCCCGCGGCCAAAAAAGTTACGTCGCACCTTTTGCGCGGCAAAGAGCCGCACCGATTTTTAATCGACATCGAGGGGGTGCGGCTCACGGCCGCCATTCAGAAATCCGCGCAGGCCCTGAAGCTCGACAAATTCGTGTCCCGCGTGCGCGTGGGGCAGTTTCAGGCGAACACCCTGCGCGTCGTCGTGGAACTCAAGCACGACATCTCTGCCGCCCCCTTGATGGGGAGCAGCACCGAAAATTTCGGCGTGCGCTTTGCACACTCGGCGGACATCATCGCCGTCATTGCCGAGCAGGCCGAACGCACGTCGCGCAAAAACACCGCACCCGCTGCGAGGAACAAAACCATCGGAGCGGAAACCATCCGCGTCATCATCGACCCGGGTCACGGCGGCGCCGACCCCGGTGCCGTCGGTCGCAAAAAGACCTACGAAAAAACGGTAGTCTTGGCAATCGCCAAAAAACTCGCCGCACAGATCAACCGCACGCGCGGCATGAAGGCGATTTTGACACGTTCAGACGACCGGTTTCTGAAGTTGCACAAACGCGCCCAGGTTGCGGTCGATCAAAACGCTCATCTCTTTATAAGCATCCACGCCGACGCCTGGACGTCGAAAACGGCCTATGGGGCGTCAGTCTTCACGTTATCCGCGGGCGGCGCCTCGTCCCTGCAGGCCCGGTGGCTCGCTCAAAGTCAGAACAAATCCGATGAAATCGGCGGCGTCGATATTTCCGCCGTTCCGAAGCAGGCGCAGTACGCTTTGGTGGACTTGCAGGCCGAAGCAAAACAACGTACCGGCATTGAGATCGGCGACGCCGTCTTAAAGGAAGTGAAGAAAATCGAACGGCTCCACAAGGATAGCGTCGAATACGCCGAATTTGCGGTTTTGAAAGCCCGCGGCATTCCGTCGATTCTCATCGAAACCGGTTTTTTAAGCAACCCCGACGACGAACGGCGTTTAAGAACCGAAAGTCATCAGAACAAAATCGCGCAGGCCGTCTGCAAAGGCATCATCCGCGCCATCCGGGAAAAACCGGGTAACTTCGTGCGTAAGAGCTGAGTTTCCCGTTTTCCCAAAAATAGAAGGTGAACATCATGCCCCTTCCGAGTGAACCCAAAGTGATGGGCGACACGGTCGCCGCGAAAGAGTACGGCGCCCGAGTGAAACCCGCCGCGCTCCAAAAGGCGTCGAGCGCCAAACCGTCCCAACCGGCGAAGTCAGCCAAACCGAAAAAGACGATGACGCCGGCCGTAACGCCGGCCGCGCCTCAAACCACAGCGGCTGCCAAAAAGCCCGTAAAGAAAACGGCGGTCAAAAAAAACGTCGCCCCCAAAACGACGCCCGTATCCTGCGACGTGGAAAAACTGGGAGCAAGCCGCCTGCGCTCCCCGCGCAACGAAGCGAGCGAAACCAAGCCGCGTCTTTTCGTTTTGGACACCAACGTCCTCCTGCACGATCCGATGAGCATCTTCCGTTTCGAAGAACACGACGTGTTCCTGCCGATGATGACTTTGGAAGAACTCGACAACCACAAGACGGGGTTAAGCGACATTGCCCGCAACGCGCGTCAGGTGTCCCGCAGCATCGATCAGTTGATCGAATCGGAAAAGGGCGCCGTCAAAGACGGCATTCATTTAAACGCCCTCGGCAACACCGAAGCCCGCGGACGGCTTTTCTTTGAAACGGAAGCGTTGACGGCGCCCCTCCCCGCAGGGCTCCCCGCCGGCAAGGCCGACAATCAGATTCTTGCCTGCGTACGGGCTCTCACCGACAAATTCCCCGACAAAGCCGTGGTGTTGGTCAGTAAAGACATCAACATGCGCATCAAGGCGACGGCCTTGGGAATGGCGGCCGAAGACTACTTCAACGACAAGACGATCGACGACACCGATATTCTCTACACCGGGCGCACGGTAATCGACGCCGCGGCGTGGGAAGCGATCGGCAAAACGCTCACGAGTTGGCAGGCGGACGGCCGCACGTGGTACCGCTTTAAGGTGCAGCCCTCGCTTCCCCTCTATGTGAACGAATTCGTTTCGGGCGAAGACGGAGAATTCGTGGCGCAGGTTGAAAGCGTCGAGGACGGCTGCGTGACGCTTGCGACGCTCACCGACTACCTGCAGCCCAAAAACGCCGTCTGGGGCGTACGCGCGAGAAACCTCGAGCAGTCGATGGCCTTGAACCTTTTGATGAACCCCGACATCGACTTTGTGACGATTTTGGGACAGGCGGGCACGGGGAAAACGCTCCTCACGCTCGCCGCCGCCCTCACGCAAACCTTGGACGCGCGCAAATTCAGCGAAATCATCTTCACGCGCGCCACAGTGAGCGTGGGCGAAGACATCGGGTTCCTCCCCGGCACTGAAGAAGAAAAAATGCAGCCTTGGATGGGGGCTTTGGAAGACAATCTCGAAGTGCTTCAGAAGACCGAGCGCGGTACGAGCGACTGGACGAGAAACGCCGCCAACGACCTCATCAAGAGCCGCATCCGAGTGAAGTCGATGAGTTTCATGCGCGGCCGCACGTTCTTAAATAAGCTCGTCATCATCGACGAGGCGCAGAACCTCTCGCCCAAACAAATGAAGACCCTCATTACCCGTGCAGGGCCCGGCTCCAAAATCGTCTGCCTCGGCAACATTGCGCAGATTGATACGCCCTACCTCACGGAAGGATCGTCCGGCCTCACCTACGTCGTGGATCGCTTTAAGGGGTGGAAGCACGCCGGGCACATCACCTTGGCGCGCGGCGAAAGAAGTCGCTTGGCGGACTACGCGACCGACGTTCTCTGAAATTGAGGTTCGTATCCGATGCAACCCCGCGGGTTCGACAGCCGCGGGTTTTTCTCCCTACCAAAAGACGGCGATCCGATCTTCACGGACCGCCGTCTTTTTCGTCACCGGAAAGCGACTTCGATTATGCCTTCATTTTCGCAAGGTACTGCCCCACGTGACGCCCGAACGTTACCGTACGGCCGCAGGCCATGCCGGTGGAGAGATTCGGGTATTCGTTGGCGAAATAGCAGCCCGAGTCGTTCCCCACGACGTAGAGCCCCGGGATGGGATTGCCTTCCGTATCAATGGCATTCATGTTGGTGTCGATCTGAATGCCGTCCATCGTGCAGAGAACGCGTCCCGTCGTCTTCGCACCGTAGAAGGGCGGCTTATCGATCGCGGACAAGCGGTGCTTTTCCTTACCGAAATCGACGTCTTCGCCCTTCCGGTAGAGTTCGTTGTGGCGCGCCACGGTGGCCTTCAACTGCGCGACGGGAAGCCCGAGTTTCTTCGCGAGTTCTTCAATCGTATCGGCCTTCACGAGGAAACCGTTTTCGATCAAGTCCGGCATGTGCTTGTTCTGAATCACCTGCCAGGGGATGTTGGGGTCGGCGCCGTTGGCAAACGGGAACAAACGCGAGCAGCCGTGCATCTTGAATTGTTCGGCATACTTCACCCAGTTGCTGTCAAAGAGCGTGTAGTGCGCGTGATCCTTCTGATATTCGTCGGCGTGAAGGATGTTTTCGTAGGTACCCGATTCGTTCATGAACCGCTTGCCGTCCTTATTCACCTTCAACCACGGCTGGGAAGCCATCCAGAAAATACGGTTCTCACCGGATTCAATCGTTTCACGGCCCGGTATCTGATTCGGGTGAATCGCGCAGCGGTCAAACATCATCATGGAGTGCGTTTCGTCCATCTTCGCCCCCACCCAGAGGCAGGCTCGGATACCGTCCCCCGTCGCCCCGGGCATGGCGCTCGTCGTCCCCACGATCCGCAGATTCCAGGGCTGCAGGGCTTCGATCATGTCGTAGTCGCGGGCGTAGCCGCCGGTGGCGACCACCACGCCCTTTTTCGCCTCGTAACGGACGTAATCACCGTCGGCGTTCTGAGCGATCAGCCCCGTCACACGGCCCTTGGCGTTCTTTTCCAATTTCACCATGCGGGTGGAGTAGTCAAAGCGGGCGCCCTTTTTCACGGCGTAATCGTGCACGATTTCGTTTAAGCGCATCGTGATCCGGCCGTTCTTATCCTTCGGGAGCCGCGGCGAATGCCCGGTGGGAAAGTGCTTGTAGCGCGCATCGTCGTTTTCGTCGCCGGATTCGTGCCACAGTTCCACGCCGCGTTCTTCGCAGCGGTCGCCCAACCAATCGATCGTCGCACCGGATTCGTCACAGAAGAGCTTCACGAGTTCCTGACTGAGGTGTCCGCCCGCGTACTGCGTCGCCATCGCGATGTATTCGAACTTATCGATCTTCGTGCCCCACTTCTTCTGGTAGCGTGAGTCGATCGCGCCCAAGTCCTCGCGAATGCCGGTACCCACGGGATAGCGGTCGATGCCGATCACCTTGCCGCCTGCTTCCGCCGCAGCCGCTACGGCAAACATGCCGCCCGTGCCGCACCCGACGACCACGATGTCGGTGGTCACGGTGGACTTGATGTCTTTTTCCGCGATTTTCGGGGCCTTGCCGAGCCAGTCGCCTGCCTTTTTTTCTTCGTCAACGGTCTTCGTCACCTGCTCCACGGGGATTTCTCCCTTGGCCTGCGCAATGCACTTGGCGGCCGCCTTTACGACGGCGTTCGAGGTGATGGAAGCCCCCGTCACCACATCAATCTTTGCAGACTGTTTGGCGAGAATGAGCTTCTTTAACATGGGGGCTGCCGCCTGGCCGATCCCCGGGGTTTCTTTACCGGCATCAATCACCACATCCGTGATCTTGTTCTTACCGAACGTCATCGTCACGATGACGTCGCCGCCGATGCCGGGGGCCTTCGCCGAATACGTGCCGGGACGGTACAGGTCGGCAGCCAAAGCCGAACCCGAGGCTGCGGCAGCCGCTACCGCCGCACCGCCCGCAAACCCGGTGCGCAGGAAACCGCGGCGGGAAATCGTGTGTTCCATATCTTCCTCTCTTCGTACGCCAAACCGTCTTTCTCGACGGCGGTACTTTGTTTTTCAAAGACAAAGCGAGTGTACAAAGAGCAACATCCAAAGTCCTGCCTCAAATGAGAAAACTTCGGCTAAGAAAATCCCCGAGGGCTGTGCCCTCAAATGATGGCCTAAGGAAACGTCTCGGTCTCTTTTCTATCGGGCAAAACTTTCCTTCCATTTCTCGTTTCCTACAAACCGCGTTCCACCGTTTCATAAATCACCGAGTCCGGCTTGAAAGCCTCAATCAACGGGCGCCACGATTCAAGGCTACGGTTGCGCGACACATAGAGCACGTGCGTAAACGTTGCATTCATAAAGGGCGACAACGCCGTCATGAAAGAATCGCAGAACACCAATACCCGCTTGTCATGCAAACCGACTGTATTCGTCATCTCTGCCGCAAAATTCGGATTGGCACCGTTGGAAGCCTGCAGAAGCGTCACCGTCTTTTCCGCTTCGTTAACAGGTTTCCAGCGAATTGGCACCGACGGCATCGTCAAATCCGCCGATTGACTGTTCACAATCGGAAGATCGACGCCCTTACCGCTGATCGCCGCCAAGTCCCCCCGGTACCGGCTCACGCCGTGCGTAATGCGGTACCCGTCGAACGCCGTGAGATTCAACGTCTTCATCAGTTCGAGGTACGCCACGGCCGCTCCGCTGTGATTCCAATGGGTGTCCGTTTTGTAGTAAACCTGTTCCGTTTGCGACGCTTTAAGCAACGCCTGCTGCGGGTACGTCACCGAAATCCCTGATTTTTTGAGGGCTGCCGTGAGATACTCCGTCCACTCCGTCACCTGCGAACATGGTTTCTGCAGAAACCACGACGGCAGTTTCCGGCAATACACCGAAGGCTTATCGGGCCCTATCAGCACCTCAAAATCCGCCCCGAACCGTTGTGCCCACTCCCGATAACCGTCGATGTGACGCAACATTCGGTTTTCCCGTTCAGAAAGCCTCACGGGATCCATCGGGCTCGTGTGTTTCGTAAGCGTGTTCTCATAATTGTTGCCGAGAAAAACCCAACCGTCCGTACCGAACAACGCCCGGTCGGCGTCCTTAAAGGCGATGTACCAACGGTCATTCGTGAGTACGCGGTTCGTGACCCGAATTACCTTGTCCCGCTTAAACAAACGATCGGCCAAATATTTGTCGTAACCGGCAAAAAACGCTTTGGCTTTCACGCCGTGCCATCGGGGAAACTCCGCCGCGCGACGATTTTCCGCCGTAACGTTCGATACGGCCCCGCCGCCCAAGAAAGCGACATTCGCAAGGTACCCCAACGAAATCAGCCCGAGAAACAGAACCGTCAGAGCGGTCTCACATTGACGACGCATCATGATCAGAAATTAAAATAGATGAAGGGATTCCGCGTTCCGGAATAAAGTACCATCAGCGATAAGACAAATAGGAGCAAGTTCACTGCATAAAGCCACGTCGTGACAACCGGCGCAAAGGCATCCTGCCGAAGGTAAAACCGCCGCCCGAAAAGGGCGATCAGGCATCCGGCTGCCAAGGCGACCACATTGAGCCATCCCGTCGGAATATCCAACGTCGGCATCCCCATCACAAGCGACTGCCAGTACCCCAACGCCTGCGGCAGATTTTCCGCACGGAACAACACCCATCCCAACATCACAGTCAGTAGACAGTAACCGTGCTGCACCCACTTCGGCAACGCTTCAACCCACCGACCGAACCGCGTTCTTTCGAGTATCAGAAACCCGCCGTGAAAAAGTCCCCACAACACAAAGGTCGACTGCGCCCCATGCCAAATGCCGCAGAGGAGAAAAACGATGAGCAGGTTGCGGTAAAGCTTCACCGTCGAACAGCGACTTCCGCCCAATGGGATGTAGACGTAATCCCTCAGCCAAGACGAAAGCGACATATGCCACCGGCGCCAGAAATCCCGAATGCTCACGCTCGTATAGGGCGCATTGAAATTTTCGTGGAAACGTATGCCCGTCATGGCGGCCAACCCGATCGCCATATCGGAGTAACCGGAGAAGTCAAAATAGATCTGCACGGTGTAGGCCGCCATCCCCAGCCAAGCTGTCCCCATCGAGACATCCCCCGTGAGATTATGGAAAGCGATATCTGCAATCGGCGCCACCGAGTTCGCGATAAGCACCTTCTTGTTGAGCCCGACGATAAAACGCCACACGCCCCAGATAAAGAGAGAACGATCAAATCCAGAAACGCCCCGGCCGTCAATATCGGTCTGAACATCAGCAAAGCGTACGATCGGCCCCGCCACCAAATGCGGGAACATGGAGTAGTACGTGAGGAAATCGAGTCCCGTGTGCCGTCCGATCTTGCCTTTGTAGAGATCGACGAGATAACTCACCGCGTGAAACGTGAAAAAGCTAATTCCTAAAGGAAGAGCACGATCATGAATATGCGGAACGGGCGGCAGCGACAGCCATTGCGTCGCAGAACTCATCACCCAGAAGAGGTACTTGTAAAAGAAAAGTACCAGCAGGTTGAGGACAATCCCGCTCACCAACACCACACGGCACCGGTGCTCAGAAACCGTCAGAAGGAGCTTACCCAGTCCCAGATTGAGGACGGCAAGGGCGACGAGGAGCAGAACACCCCGTCCTTCGCCCCAAAAATAGAAAAGCAGACTGGCCGCTACAAGCAACAAATTACGCCAGCGAGTCCCCCCCCCCCGCGTAGGCTATTGATTTATCTACCAATAAGAACATCGGCTGAATCATTAATTATTAGGTTAACGAATAAATGACCATGGGT
>UQUM01000002.1 GCA_900544255.1 uncultured Sutterella sp. | reverse complement strand
AAGCTTGTGCTTTTAGAAAAACGAAAAACGTTTTTAACTCAACTTATTAAGGAGAACGCGATTCCTCCCGCGACTGAGGTCGCGGGTTTCCTCGCGTAATTTCTATGAGGATTAACTAATGAAACCGATGACGACGGCGGACTTCACGAAGCGCAAGGCCGCGGGCGAAAAAATCGCCATGCTGACGTGCTACGACGCGATGACCGCGAAATTAATGGCGGAAAGCGGCATTGAAGCCGTTCTTGTGGGCGATTCCCTCGGCATGACGGTGTTGGGGTATGCGGACACGTTGTCCGTGACGATGGACGACATGGTGCGGCATACGCGGGCCGTCAAGCGCGGGGCGCCGTCCCTTTTTGTCGTCGCCGACATGCCCTTCATGAGTTATCAGGTTTCGGTGGAAGAGGCCGTCAGAAATGCCGGGCGCCTCATCGCCGAAGGCGGCGCGCAGGCCGTGAAATTGGAAGGCGGTGCGGCGTACGCCGACGTCGTGCGTGCCATCGTGCGTGCGGGGATCCCCGTCATGGGCCACGTGGGACTGACGCCGCAGTCCGTGAATGCCTTAGGGGGCTACCGCGTGCAGGCGAAAACCGAAGACGCTGCGCAGGTATTCCTTGAAGATGCCCGGAGTCTTGAAACCGCCGGCGTCTTTTCGATGGTGTTTGAGTGCGTGCCGCGGGAAGTCGCCCAGTGGGCCGCCGAGCGCTTGACGGTGCCCGTGATCGGAATCGGCGCGGGGGTAGGGGATGCGCTGGCCGGTCAGATTCTCGTGTGGCAGGACATGAGCGGCTTAAACGAAGGGTTTTCGCCGAAATTCGTGCGGCGCTTTTCGGCCGCCGGTGCCGAAATGAAGAAGGGCTTTGCGGATTACGCGGCGGCCGTGCGGGCCGGATCGTTCCCGGCGGACAATGAAAGTTTTGCCGCTTCCGACGACGTTCTTGCAAAACTCTATTAAGATTTCCCGATTCTTTTTTAATCGGCCTTGAGGGGTTACTCTGACATGCAGATTGCAACGACGGTAAATGAAGTGCGCGACACGGTCCGCGCTTGGAAAAGACAAGGTTTCACCGTGGGCTTGGTGCCCACCATGGGCTATCTGCACGAAGGTCACGCGTCGCTTGTGCGTCGGGCGGCTTCGATGTGCGACCGCGTGGTGGTATCCGTTTTCGTCAACCCCACGCAGTTTTCTCCGAACGAAGACCTGGCGGCTTACCCGCGCGACTTTGCACGCGATACGAAACTGTTGGAAGAAAACGGCTGCAGCCTCGTTTTTCATCCGGAACCTACGGAACTCTACGCGCCCGACTTTGATACCTGGATCGTACCGGGCGTGCCGAGCAAGGACTTGTGCGGCGTGACGCGTCCCATTCATTTTCGCGGCGTCTGCACGGTGGTGGGGAAGCTTTTTAACATCGTGACGCCGGACAAGGCCTTTTTCGGCCAGAAAGACGCACAGCAGGCTGCGGTCATTCGCCGCATGGTGCGTGACTTGAATTTCGGCGTGGAAATCGTGACGTGCCCCATCGTGCGTGAAGCCTCGGGACTTGCGAAATCAAGCCGCAACACGTATCTCTCTGAGAAAGAAAAGACGGCGGCCCTTGTGTTAAGCCGCGCCGTGGCGCTCGGTGAATCGATGGTGAAGGCGGGCGAAACCGCGACGGCACCGATTGTGGCCGCCATGGTGAAACTGATTGAAGCCGAACCGCTTGCCAAGATTGATTACGTCAAGGCCGTGGACGGCGTGACGGTGACGCCGGTGGACGCCGTCGCTGCGGGAACGCTTTTTGCCATGGCGGTTTATATCGGCAAGACGCGTCTCATTGATAACTTCATCGTGGGAGCGTAACGATGTTGATTGAACGACTGAAGTCCAAAATTCACCGCGCGACGGTGACGCAGGCCGCCTTAAATTACGTGGGCTCCGTCACGGTGGACGTAAAACTCATGGAAGCCGCGGGACTCTACGAGTACGAAAAAGTTCAGATTGCGGACGTTGATAACGGCGCGCGCTTTGAAACCTACGTGATCGCCGGGGACGCGGGAAGCGGGGTCATTTGTCTTAACGGTGCCGCCGCGCGCTGCGTGGCCGTCGGGGACAAAGTGATCATCATGAGTTATGCACGCTTGACCCCGGAGGAAATCCCCGAGCATCCTCCGCGGGTGGTGTTCGTGGATGAAAAGAATCAGGCGACGCGCGTGACGCGCTATGAAAAGCACGGGCGCCTCGAAGATATGTAGAGTGCGGCTGTTTTTTGACGACGGAGCCCGGTACGTCCGGGCTCCGTCGTTTCGAAACGCAAAAAAGGGAGCCTTCGTCGGGCTCCCCGCAGAGCGTAAAGCTGAAATCAGCGGCGCTTGCGGTTCTTGTTGAGTTCCATCACGCGGCGCATGTCGTTTTCAAGATCCGTCATCCCGAGTTCGTGGTAGCTGTCGGCGAGAATCTGCATGGCTTCGTCGGAGGCTGCCGTCTGCTGGAAGTCGGACAAAACGACTTTGGCGCGGTTGATGGCCGCCACGTAGGCGTGACGCACGAAGTAATAGCGGGCCGTCGAGATTTCGTGGTTGGCCTGCGCGTTCACGAGTTCATGCATACGGCGACGGGCTTCGCCGGCGTAGCGGGAATCCGGAAAGCGCCCCGCCAGTTCTTTAAAGAGGTCAAACGCGTCGCGTGCGGCCTGTGCGTCGCGTTCGGATAAATCCTGACGCGTGATCGAGGCCAAAATACCGTCTCGTTCGTTTAAAGTGGCGAGCGCCTTCAGGTAAAGCGCATAGTCGCTGTTGGGGTGATTGGGGTAGGCCCGAAGGAACCGATCCAAGGTCTGCACGGCGCTTGCGGCGTCGTCGTCCTTGAAGTAACAGTATGCGAGATCAATCTGCGCCTGCTGAGCGTATGCCCCGAACGGGTATCGGGCTTCAAGCTTGGTATAGTAATCCCTTGCCTGAGTCCAATTGCTTTCGCTCATCGCGGAGCGGGCTTCGGTATAAAGTTGATTGGCCGTCCAGTCGCGGGTGGGATCCATTTCAAGATCCTGCAGCCAGCCGCAGCCGGAGAGCGTGACGGCCGCAAGACCAGCGGCACAAATTCCCGCCAACCGGCGGCGCAACGTAAGTGTGAGATTCATAGTGAAAGATACTGCAGAAAAGTTCTCTGATTATATCGGGGTTGAGGAAGAGGAAGAAGAGCTCGGTGACGGCTTTTTTGCTCCGAGAACGGAACCTTTGCCCGAAGTGATGACGTTTGAACGGCCGTTTGACGCGGAAAGTCTGCGTTTGGATAAGTTTCTCGCTACGGAAATTCCTCAGGTGAGCCGTGCGCGCATTCAGTCCTGGATTGAAGCGGGGGCGGTGGAAGTAAACGGTGCCAAAGCCGAAAGCGTCAAGGAAAAGACGGCGGCGGGCGATACCGTCGTCGTGCATCCGCAGCCGCTGCCGGAAGAAAGTGCGTTTGAACCCGAAGACGGCATCGACTTTGAAACGGTCTATGAAGATCACGACATCATCGTCATCAATAAGCCGGCAGGACTCGTGGTGCACCCCGCAGCGGGGCACTGGACGGGGACGCTCTTAAACGGGCTTCTTTTCCGCTGGCCCGAATTAAAGAAACTGCCGCGGGCGGGGATCGTGCACCGCCTGGATCGTCTTACGTCCGGCCTCATGGTCGTTGCGAAGACGGAGGCCGCGCAGACGAGTCTCGTGCGGCAGCTGCAGGATCATTCGGTTGCGCGGGAATACTGGGCGATTGTGGCGGGCGTCGCTCCTGAAGCGGGGTTTGTGGATCGGGCGATCGGACGCGATCCCCGCAATCCGCAGAAATTCGTGTGCCGCGGGGGCGCCGGAAGCCGTCCGGCGAAAACGCACTGTCGCCTGGTCGATATGACGAGGATTGCCGGCCGCGCCGTGAGTTGGGTCGCCTGCCGCCTGGAAACGGGGCGCACGCACCAGATCCGCGTGCACCTTTCTACCGTGGGTCTCCCCTTGTTGGGGGATCCCGTCTATAAAACGGCGGCGTCCGTTCTGCCGGAAGCCGCGGGACTTGCCGCGCATTTTCCCCGGCAGGCGCTGCACGCGAGCCGCCTGCGGCTCGTGCATCCGGCCTCGAATGAAGTGATGGAATGGTTTGCGCCGGCTCCCGAGGATATGGCCGAACTGATGGACTTATTGGATTTCGGTCCCACGGATGAACCCGTGCACGTTTACGACTAAAATCCGCGCTCTTTGAGGACTTCGACATGGCAACTTTTTTCAGAAACGATTTGGATGTGATTCACCCTGAGTTGGGTGAGAAAGTGGGGGCCGTTTTCACGGAACGACTGGGCGGCGTCTCCTCCGGCCCCTGGGGCGGCAAGGACGGCATCATGGGACTCAATGTCGGGACGCGCGTAGGCGACAACGCCGGGTGCGTGTGCATGAACCGCAATATCGTCGCGCAGATGACCGAAGGCGCTCCCCGCTGGATGACGCAGGTGCACGGAACGACCGTCGTGGACGCCGAATTAATCGACACGGATGCCGTTGAAGCCGATGCGGCGACGTCGGTGACGCCGGGCGTCGTGTGCGTCGTGCAGGTGGCGGACTGCCTGCCGGTGCTTCTCGCGGAAACTCAGGGGCGCGGTGTCGCGGCCGTGCACGCCGGCTGGCGCAGTTTGTCCGCGGGCATCATCGAGAAGACGGTGGCGCGCCTGCGGGAACGTCTGGGAGACGATGCGGCAGAAATCAAAGCCTGGTTGGGACCCCGGATCGGTGACGACGATTTTGAAACGAACGAAGCGACCGCCCGAGTGTTTACGGAGCATTTCGGTGATGTGCCGGGTGCCGTGAAACCGTCCGAAAACGAAGGAAAAGTGTTCCTGAGTCTTGCCAAATACGCCGAAGCGGCCCTCAACAAGGTCGGCGTGACGGCGATTGAGGACTGCGGATTGTCCACCGTAACGGACGACGTGCATTTTTACAGCTACCGCCGTGACGGCGAAAAGACAGGACGTCATGCGGCAGCGGTGTGGATCAAAGCCGCGGCCCCTGAAAACAAGTAATCGACAAAGAGAAAAACATGACCCCGAACCATTCCATTCCGAGCGTGGGCTTTGTGAGCCTCGGTTGCCCCAAGGCGTTGGTGGATACGGAGCGCATCGTGACGGATTTGCGTGCCGAAGGTTATCGCATCGCCAAGGACTACCGTACGAGCGATCTCGTCATCGTGAACACCTGCGCCTTTATTGATGCGGCGGTCGCCGAATCGATCGAAGCCGTCACTGAAGCGCTGCGCGAAAACGGTCGTGTCATCGTGACGGGGTGTTTGGGCGGGAAGAAAACGCCCGAGGGTGAGAACTGGGTGATGAACCGCATCCCGAAACTTTTGGGGGTGACGGGGCCGGAGGAGACGGAAAAAACTTTAAAGCTCGTGCATCAGTACCTGCCGCGGCCGCACGAACCCTTTGCGGATTTGGTGCCTGAGGCGGGGTTGAAATTGACGCCTTCGCACTATGCGTACTTGAAAATCAGCGAAGGGTGCTCGCATAAGTGCACGTTCTGCATCATTCCGCAGCTTCGGGGCGACTTGGTGAGCCGTCCGATCGGCGACGTGATGCGCGAAGCCGAAAATCTCGTGAAAGGCGGCGTCAAGGAACTCCTCGTCATCAGCCAGGATACGGCGGCGTATGGTCTTGACGTCGGCTACCGCACGGGGTTCGCGGGCGGGCGCCCCGTGAAGACGAATCTCTTGAATCTCTGCGGCGCTTTAGGCGATTTGGGCGCGTGGGTGCGTCTGCACTACGTGTACCCGTACCCCTCGGTGGACGAAGTGATTCCGCTGATGGCCGAAGGCAAGATCCTCCCGTACCTTGACGTACCTTTCCAGCACGCACATCCGCGGATTTTGAAGGCGATGAAGCGGCCGGGCGCGGAAAAGAACCTGGAACGGATTGCCGCCTGGCGCGCGATTTGCCCCGACATCACCATCCGTTCGACGTTCATCGCCGGGTTCCCGGGTGAAACGGACGAGGAGTTTGAGTACCTTCTGGACTTCCTGCGGGAAGCGAAACTCGATCGCGTGGGGTGCTTTGCGTATTCCCCGGTGGAGGGCGCAAAAGCGAATGAATTCCCGGGGCAGCTTCCCGACGAAGTTCGCGAAGAACGGCGCGAACGCTTCATGCAGGTGCAGGCGGAAATTTCGGCGGCTCGATTAAAGGAAAAGATCGGCACCGTACAGCGCGTGCTGATCGATGAGCCCGAGGACGAGGACGGCGTCGCGGTGGGCCGCACGACGGCGGACGCTCCGGATATCGACGGCGTGATTTACGTTACGACGGATCGTCATCTGAAGCCCGGTGACTTTGTGGACGTGAAGGTGACGGACAGTCGGGATTACGATTTGATTGGGCGTGAAGTCGTGAACGGCTGATCGGTCGTTTCCGTGAAAGTGACGCAGGTATTCCACTCGGGTGCCTGCGTTTTTTTTTCGCGTTGAACCGCCGGGAGAGGTGGTGAAAACCCCGCGGCTGTGTTTAGGATTTTCCCTTAATTCGTTCGGAGGGACGAAACAAACCGCACACTTTTTCGGCGCTCGTTTCAGACAAATTTAAGTTTAAGAAAATCAAAGCCTTCCGGAAAGTCAGCGGAAACGGTTGAAATTTTTTCGAGAGGGAGGACGCATTCTTTTCTTTGAAATCAGATGACCTCGCCCTTTTTGAAAGTGGTTCTCGGTTTTGCTAGATTAAGACTTGCATAAGAAATGGCGGCGAAAACTCCGGTTTTGACGCCGCCAGCAACAAACAAGGAGACGTCTATGCAGAGCACTCTTTTAAAGGCGCTGCTCGCGGCTGCGGTGGCCGCGGCGCTGATGCCCGCACAGGCCGCACAGGAAAAAGTCAACACTACGATGTGCGTGGCCTGCCACAGCCAGGTGGGGAATTTCCACAAATCCGGCGCTCATAAAAACGTGAGCTGCACTTCGTGCCATACGGGTCTGGCTGCGCATCTGAAAGCCCCCGGCAAAGAAACGCGTCCGCAGACGAGTTTGGCGCCCGCGACCTGCGGCGGCTGCCATCAGGATCAGTACCAGTCGATGTACAAAGCCAACCCCGACCGCATGGCCCGTGTGCCCAAGAAGAATGCGGAAGGCGTGGCGCCTGATCCCTTCTTTGACCGAGCTCTGGGCGGCCACGGCTTTACGAAGGAACACTCCGAACTCAGAAGCCACAACTTTATGGTGCTCGATCAGTTCCTCTGCGACCGCGCGTTCGGCGGCCGTTTTGAACCGAAGGACGGTTGGCTCTACCTTACGATGGGAAGCGGTGACTTCGATGCCTGGAGTGTGATGAAGGACATTGCGCCCGACAATAATGCGCAGAAACCGCAGCGTATCGGCACGGCGGCGGCTGCAAACCCCGTGTGCATCAGCTGCAAATCCACCGATCTGATGCTCGACTGGGCCTATATGGGCGACAAGAACGACAAGGCGACGTTCTCGCGTCAGAGCAACGTCGTCGACATGGCCCGCAAGACCTCGCATTCCCTGAACTGCAACTTCTGCCACGATCCGCACTCCGCCAAACCCCGTATCGTGCGTGATGCACTCATTCAGGCTCTGACCCGCACGGACTACCCGACGGTTTATTCTGAAGATCCGAACCACACCAAAATCGATGTGAAGGACGTCGGTGTACGCGGCTTTGACCGCAAGATCGCGTTCCTCGAGAAGGCGGATGCGAAACTGATGTGCGCGCAG
The DNA here is from genome assembly GCA_900544255.1 of uncultured Sutterella sp. Lineage (GTDB taxonomy): Bacteria > Pseudomonadota > Gammaproteobacteria > Burkholderiales > Burkholderiaceae_F > Duodenibacillus. The sequence continues at coordinate 106,914 of UQUM01000002.1, read as the reverse complement.
TGCCACGTGGAATACAACTGCAACCCGGGTATCGACACGGCGACTGGTAAGCCCGTGAAGATGGACGATCAGAGAACGAACGTCTTCCCGTTTGTGGCGGCCGACAAGATTGATGACTTCTACAAGCATATCAACTTCAAGGACTTCAAACACGCCGAAACCGGTGCACTTTTAACTAAGATGCAACACCCGGACGTGGAAACCTTCTGGACGAGTAAGCACGCGAAGGCGGGCGCCGATTGCGCCACGTGCCACATGCCCAAGGTGAAGGGCAAGAACGGCAAGACCTACACGCTGCACTGGGCGACGTCGCCGAAGCACTACATGAAGGAAACGTGTCTCACCTGCCACAAAGACAAGACCGCCGAGCAGATGACGAAGACCGTCGACGCCATGAAGGCTTACTACAACGGTAAGATCCGCGAAGCCGAAAGCCGCATGACGGACATGTTCAACGCCTTTGACATTGCGCTTGCGATGGGCGTGGACGAAGCGACCCTTAACAAGGCACGGGAACTTCACAGCGTTGCCCACACGAATTGGGAATACTGGACGGCCGTGAACGGCGCTTGGTTCCACAATCCGGAAATGGCGCGCGACTCGCTCGCGAAGTCGGCTGCTGCGGCTCAGGAAGCAACGAAACTGCTGCGGGACGCCGTGCAGAAGAAGAACGCGAAGTAATCTTCCTTTGACGTAGCAAAAGAGCGGACAGTCGGTAGACTCGGTTGTCCGCTTTTTCTTTGGGTGGGTACGATGACGGTGTTTTTCTTTTGGGCGGCCGTGGGTTCGCTTCTCTTTCTCGGCGTCGGTGCGGTGGCGGCGGCTTTGATGGGGAAGACGCCCTTTCAGACCGCCCGCGATTCGACGCTTACGGTGTTGTCGGACGACTACGCCGAGATTGACCGCGACCGCGAGGCGGGGCTGCTCAGTGAAAAAGACGGCGAAGCCGCCAAAGACGACGTCAGGCGGGCGACATTGCAGCGAGAAGCCGCTGAACATAAGCCGTCAACGGTGAAGTCTTCCGTCGGTGTCGCGTTGGGGGCAGCCGTCGCGGTGACGGTGTTGTCCCTGTCGCTTTACGCTTGGTTCGGGGAACCGGGACTGGTGGAAGTTTTTGCTGCGGAACCCGAAGGGGGCTTAATGAAGACGGACGGTACCTTGGGCGTAAACGCCCGCAGCATTTCGACTGAAGCCTTCCGACTTTACCTTAAAAAACGCCCCGAGGACGAACGGGCTTGGGTGCTTTATGCCAGAGAGTGTGCCGATGTCGGCAATTGGCAGGGAGCGCATGACGCTTATAAGGCGGCCGTGGCTTTGAACCGCTTTGTCGCCGAAGACGCAGACGTGCTGATGCAGTATGCGGCGGTTACTTATAACCTTAAAACGAGTAAAGCGACGGACGAAGCCATTGCCATTTTGGGACGGGCCGAGGCGTTGGATGAGAAGAACCTCAAGGTTAAGGAGATGCTTGCGATGTTTGCTCTTCAAGCACGCCGTTGGACGGCGGCGCGGACGGCGCTGGAGGGGCTACTCGTGTTGATGCCCGCGGACGAACCCGCGCGGGCGTCGGTCGTACAGGCCGCGGCCTATGCGGCGGAGGCCGAGCGGCGAGAAAACGGCCGTTGAAATTATTGAAAATTTTTAAAAACCTTCACTGTACTGAAGATTTTTCGGTGAAAATGTTCAGTACGCGTTTAAATGAAAGCGATGACACCGAACGATAAAGACTGAAGGTATCAGGTTAAGAAGCAGTGCCAATGTTGCGGTTTTTGACCACTTTTTCCGAGGAGGGCTGGAAATCGTGTAACGTATCGCCTGTTTTGTGTCGACTGTTTTCTTGACACGCTTTGTTGAGATAAGCCCTAAATATGCTTTATGACCTGATTCGCCGCAAGCGAGACCGGTGGTTTGCCGAAATTCCGGTAACCCATGCGGCGAAAGATATTATGCGGTACATCCTGAAAAAGGATGCACTTCGCGATGCACAGATTGATGCGGTTAAGACGTACCTCTTTTTAAAGTTGGAATGCGATTGTCTGCCGCTGTGGCAGCTCTTTACGGAGGGACGTTTTAATTCGTTGGATGTGAACGAATTGGCCATCAAGGCGGCAACACGGGAGTACTTTCTGAGTCATCCGGCTTCCGCAGCACTTTATGAGTACGCCGTATGCTCGAATAAGGACGGTAAACCGACGGCTCCGGCTTTAGTTAAGCTTTTAGAAAGTGCCCCGGAAACGGTGGATGCCGTCAGTGTTTTCCGAAAGATTTTTTATGGCGTGACTTACACGGACTATGTCTTCAGTCTGCCGATGGGGGCGGGGAAGACGTTCCTGATGGCGGCGTTTATCTATCTGGATCTGTATTTTGCCCGTTTAAATCGTGAGGATCCTCGGTTTGCGCACAACTTCATGATTTTTGCACCGTCCGGGTTGAAGTCATCCATTGTGCCGAGCCTCAGAAAGATTCAACAATTTGACCCCTCCTGGATTATTGCGGAGCCGGCCGCCACTAATTTGAAGCGGTTGATGACGTTTGAAGTTTTGGATGAGCAGAAGTCGGCCAATAAAAGTAACCGTGTGAAGAACCCGAATGCGCATAAGGTCAACAATTTCCTTACGACGAACTGTTCGGATGATATGGGGTTCGTGGCGGTAACGAATGCGGAAAAAGTGATTCTTGACCGTTACGTGGACATGGGGGAACTCGATCTGCCGATGGAAGAGCAGGAGCGCGTGCGGCTTGCGAACGAATTCCGCAGTCTCATCGGTCGTCTGCCGAATCTTTCGATTTTCATTGACGAAGTTCACCATGCTGCGGACGGCGAAATTAAGCTTCGGAAGGTAGTGACTCAGTGGGCGCAGCAGGCGGAAAATCATTTTGTGCAGACCATTGGTTTCTCCGGTACGCCTTTTTTGGAAAAGGCTGAAGAGGTAACGTATTCGTCGGAACTCAAAACGAAGAGTTCAGATCTTTCAAATATCGTTTATCACTATCCGCTGGTGAAGGGGCTGGGAAACTTCCTGAAGATTCCTCGAGTACAGGTTTCGGACGCCAATACGCCGGAAGCGATTGTGACGAGCGGGGTGGAGGATTTTCTGAAGCAATACCGCGATACGGTCTATACGGACGGTACGACGGCAAAACTCGCTATTTACTGCGGGCAGATTGAAAACTTGGAAGAGCGGATTGCACCGGCAGTGACGGTACTGTTGACGGAAGTCGGATTGGATCCGACGACGGCACTGCTTAAATTTCACCGCGGCAACAAGGAATATCCGACTGCAGAAAATGCCGAAAGCGAATTTGCACTGTTGGATTCACCGTTGAGCAAAGTTCGGGTGGTACTGCTTGCCCAGATCGGTAAAGAAGGATGGGACTGCCGAAGCTTGACGGGCGTTATTCTTCCGCATCAGGGCGCTTGCCCCAACAACATGGTGTTGCAGACGAGCTGCAGATGCCTGCGTCAGACGCAGCGAGGAGCTCAAGAATCGGCTCTGATTTGGCTTAATAAATACAACGCCGACAAGCTCAATAAGCAACTGAAACAGCAGCAGAACGTAACCCTGAAGGAATTCGGGGAAGCGGTGTCGGTCGACAAGCACATTGTGGAACGGTATGACCGAACGACAGTAGCGGATGTGCCCCCGATTGAGTTTTATCAGTTTCGGGTGGTTTACGAGACTGTCACTGAAAAAGAAGTGCTGCGTCGTAAACGATTGGCACCTGAAACGGTGTTGATGAAACAAAAGCAGACGCTCATCACCGAGCAGGATTTGGAAGGGAACGAAAAAGCCATTCGTTACGAGGCGGAAAGGGAGCGGTCGGAGGCCCTGAGTTTCTTCGGTTGGCTCGCCCGGATTGCAAAGGAATCGCTGGGGAATCTTCCGGTTAAGGTGCTGCGGGAAGAAGAGGCAGCGCTGAAAGTTCTTTATGACGCTGTTACCGTAGATGATGGCGGTGTCAGAAAACTCTCCGTAGATTGGGATCAAATGGCGATTCGCTCCAATATCCGTCGGGCTTTTTACCCGAAGCGGGATTTTGTGGAAAAGGAATCGTTGGAACTTTGCCGGGCGGAATTGGTGGATGCGTCGCGTTGGCAGACGACGTTTGCCGCGGAGACACTCGACAACATCGTACCGGATGCGGACGCTGTCAATGCGATCCGTGAGTGGGATGAAGGGCGACAACAGGGCGAAGTACCGGCAGCCGTTGAAGAGATGATTAGAAACGGTTTGGAAGCAGGGTACTTCAGTCAGGAAGCTGCCGCAGCTATGAGGGCTGATGCTGCACGAAAATCCGTGAGCGAGGACAAGGATCCGCATCCGGAACGTCTGCAGACATATCACTATGTGCCGTATCGTTTTGACAGTGCGCTGGAGTCGGATTACTTCCGGCATCTTCTGGCGTACATCAAATCAATGCCCAACGTGAGGGCTTATTTCAACGGTGACGATACGGTGACTGGATTCCGCATTCGCTGCTACAAGAAGAACGGTGACCATTGGTGCAATATCGGCGTGTACGTGCCGGACTTTGTGGTGCTTCAGAAAAACGATGACGGTACAGTGGATCGCATCTTGATTGTGGAAAACAAAGGCGCCCATTTGAGAGAAAAATTTGCGGATCGACGCAAGTTTATGGAGCAGGTGTTCACTCAGAAAAACAGCGATGCATTCCATTGCGAGAAATTCCGTTTCCTCTACCTGGAGGACTCGGAGTCTGAAGCAGATCGCACCCGCAGAACGATTGATGAACTTCGCAACTATTTTGACTGATTAACGATCATGGCTGTTAAATACATTCCTTACTACCCGAAGCCCGTATCGGGGCAGGCCTTGCTGGATAACTTTGTTCGAACCAAGCGGTACTTAAGTTACCGGGATGCGGATCGCGTCGAAGAACGTATTGCCCGTGGTATGCCGCTTTATGAAACGAAGCTCATCGAAAAAGTCGGAGAAAACAAAGATGGTAATTTGGTGCTTCGCGGGGAATGCCTCTCTGCTTGTGCTTTCCTGAAAGAGAAAGGTATCAAGGTCGATTTGGTTTACATCGATCCGCCGTTTGCGAGCGGTGCTGACTACGCCAAGACCGTTTATCTGCGGCGGAATCCTAAGGTGGTGGAAGCAGTAAAGAAGGCAGAAGAAGAACTCTCAATGGATGATTTGAAATCCTTTGAGGAAAAGATGTACGGCGACATTTGGGATAAGGAGCGCTATCTTAACTGGATGTACGAGAACCTTCTGGCCATCAAGTCGGTGATGAGCGATACGGCGAGTATCTATGTGCATTTGGATTGGCATATCGGACATTACGTCAAAATTTTGATGGACGAGATTTTTGGGGAGGATAACTTCCTAAATGATGTTATTTGGTATTACAGAAGATGGAATATTGCAGGTACTCAGTATGCTAAGAATCACGATTTGATTTTCTATTATGCAAAAAACAAACAGTCGTATATTTACAATCAGTTATATATACCTAAATCTGAAAAATCTAGTGCGCAGGGTTGTTCATGGAAATCTGTAATTGGTGAAGACGGTGTTCGTAGATCAATTAAAACTGACGAACCAACCAAAGGTGTTCCTATGCCGGATGTATGGGAAATTTCGATGATCAATCCAGTAGCTAAAGAACGAGACATAGGGTATGCCACACAGAAACCTGAAGCATTGTTGGATAGGATCATTAGAGCTAGTAGTAACGAGAAGATGTTGGTGGCCGATTTTTTTGGCGGAAGTGGCGTAACAGCTGCTGTAGCGCAAAAATTAGGACGTCGGTTTATTCACAACGATATAGGACTTAATAGCGTACAAATTGCTCGAGATCGCTTGAAAAAATTGGACGCAGAATTCGAACTCCGAGAAATTCAGGACGGTGTTTCCCTTTACCGAAATCCTGTTCAGACGATGGATAAGCTTAAGTCGCTGATTCCGGGACTGCGTAATGAGGATGCGCTTGATAAATTCTGGGAGGGTTCCGTCAACGACGGCAAAAACGGCAACATTCCCGTGTATCTTCCGAATCTGATGGACAGTTCGACCCGCATTCTTGATCGGGTGTTGATGAACCGAATTATCCACGAGGCGCTGCCGGATCTGCCGGATACGACGAAGAAGGTTATTGTCTACTACATTGATATTGAAAATCGTGAAAAAGTAGAGAAATTCATTCGCGAGCAGAACAACACCCTGATTGAAATTGAGCTGCGCGACCTGAAGGGGATTCTCGACAACGTCAATGTTGAGGATGAAATCGAATGCACCGTGAAGGAAGGTGCCGGCGATTTGGTGTCGCAAGATTGGTGTGTTACGGTGGATCGTTTCTACAGTGACCGAGTAGCCGGGAAGATTCGTGAGATCAACGAGAAAGGCCGTCTGCAGATTCTCCAACAGCAGGGTAAAGGAAAGACGAAGACGTTTAAGGAAATTACGCTGTCGAATGAAGGGTTGGAACTCATAGAATGGTTGAGTGTGGACTGTACGACGGCAGATAAAGATGCTCCGTGGAGCAGCAGTGCAGAAATCTTTATTGATAAGCTGGGCTATGTTGTCGCCGGCGGAGAGGCAACGGGCGCCTTTTGGGACGGTACGTTGCATGCACCCGCAAAACCGCTTCGCTTGAAGGTTCGCAATATCTGCGGGGATGAAACGGTGGTAGTGCTTTAAGTCGGCATTCTTGCCACAGCAAAAAGCCGGAGACTCAAAAAACGAGCGTTCCGGCTTTTTCGCAATCAGGCCTGCGGTTTGATCCGCGTTGTCGTAGGTTTGACGGCCATCTTTTTCGTGATGATGCTCGCGGCGCATCCGGCAACGAGGATGAGTCCCATACCCACCAGAGACGACACCGGCAGCGAATCGTGGAAAATGACGACGCTTAAGATTTCCGCAATCGGAATCACCGCAAACTGAAAGCAGGCGGTCAACATCATGTTCCCGTAGGCAAAACTGCGGGTGAGGCAAACTTGCCCCAAGAGGGCGCTCACGCCGACGCCCAAGAGGCACTCCCACGTGATGATGGGGTGCGCCGAGAGACCGCCTTCCAAGAAGAGGTTGCCGAAAAAGCCCCAGACGGTACCGACGAGCGAAAAGTAAAAGACGATTCGAAGCGGCGGTTCACCAAGTTTTCCGAGTTCCTTGATTTGGAAAAAGATAATGGGGCCCATGGCAGCGGCTGCCAACCCCAGTAATGCCCACCAGATTTCGTCTCCGGACACCGAGGGCTGCAAAACGAGACAGACGCCCGCGAACCCGACGGCGATGGCAAGCGCCAAAAGCCATGGCGCTTTCTCCCGGCGGATGAGGGCGCCGCCCACCACCGTGAGCGCGATGAAAAGGGGCGCCGTGTAATTAAGGGTCGTAGCCGTTCCGAGCGGCAGGTGCCCCATCGTGGCAAACCACATGGTGAAACTCACGGTACCGAGGACGGAGCGCTTTAAGTGGCCGCCGAGGTACTGCGTGACGGGGGAGATGCCTCGAATGAGCATGAAGCCCGTCAGAAGAATCCACGTGATGAGCGAGCGCCAGAAGACGATTTCAAAGGTGCCGACCGCGTCGGACGACAATTTCACAAAGGCACTCATGGTCGCAAAGAAAAAAGCGGCGACGAGCATCCAACAGGACTGCAGCATAGGTTTCCGAGGTTCGAAGGAGAAAGGGCGAAAATTGTAAGAAGACAGTTCCCATTTCGCCTACCTCGGGCGGCGTAGACGCAGAGCGAAAAACGGCGCCGTCCCCAAGAGAGGACGACGCCGTCGGTAACGGAAAAAAGGGCGTTACTGTTTCGCAAACACGCCGTTCAAAGCATTGACGGCGAGCGCTTCGAGCGTCCCGGTTCCGTAACCGTTCACGGAGAATTTGCCGTTGTCATACACGAGGTTCTTAATCCGGATGTCGCGCTGCGCTTCTTTTTCTACCTTTTCAGCGCGCTCGGCGGCTTTGTTGTGCCCCGTTGCGGCGGCAATGGCACCGAAAATTCCCGCGAGTTTCGTCACGGTCTGCGTCACTTTTTGTGCGGGTTGCTCAATGAGGAGTTCGCCGATGGTGACGGACGCCGGATCAACGGATTTAAGTGCTAGCGCGTTGACGGACGCCTTTTTCCACGTCATGAGAGACTGGCCCTTGGCGTTCTTGGCGGCAAGGGACGTCACCGCGAGGTCGCCCGTGAAGGTGACGGAGGGTTTCTTCCCGTCGGCGTATTTGAGATTTCCCGCAACGTCCGCAGCGCCGGACGTGAACTGCGCGCCGGCCAAAGGCTTCACCCAACCGTTAAAGGGGGTGAAGGCGACGGAAGCGACGTTGGTTTTAAGGTCGACCTTCACGGGGTTGACGCCGACGCTGCCTTCAGCTTTGACGGTGCCGTTTGCCACATGGGCAGAAGCCGTGACGGTTCCCGTTTTATTGGCTGCCGACGAGAGATTCTTCACCGTCGCGTTAACGGCCGTTATCTTGAGTGCGGCAGCTGGCGACACGGAAGCATCCTGAACGTTGACCGTCCCGTTCGTCACGCGGGCGCTGGCGACGGACCACGACCAATCGCTTTTGGCTTTAGAGGGAGACGCTGCGGCGCCGGCGGAACCGGACGTCACCTTACCCGAAGTAGTCGCTTTTGCTTTGGCGGGTGCCGTACGGCGTACCGTGACGACGGGGTTGGCGACCACGGCGAAATCGACGGCGACCGTCTTTTTGGCTAGATCAAAGGACGCGATTTTGACTTCGGCCCCCGAGAGCGTTGCCAAGGCCTGGCCGTTTGTTTCTCGGATGTCCGCGGGCCCTGCGGCGACCGTTCCTTTGACGAGTACTTCCGGCGTGCCGTTTTTCATCGCAAAGTCAATGTCGGCATCGGTGCTTACCGTCGCTTTTACGACCTGAACGGGAAGCGCAACGCCCGCGGCTTTGACGAGTTTTGCGGCGTCAAGGTTCGCGACTGAGACGTGAAGTTTTGCCGAATCCGTGGTGGCGGTGCCTTTTGCTTTGACGGGCTTGCCGTCGATTTTGAGCGAAATTTCCGGCGTCACCGGCGCCATGGTGCCCGCGTTCAACGTGGAAACGAGCGGGAGCGTGAGATTGATGTCGGTGACGGCGACGGTTGCCCCGGCAGAGGCATTGGTGAGCGACACCGCCGAATTCTTTACGTGAATGTCAGCGACGCTGAAGGCAGGAAGACCGGTCGAAGCGGCAGTATCCGCCGTTTTACCGGAAGCGGGTGAGGCGGAAGACAACGCAGCCGTTTTCTTCGTTCCTGTGGTGACGTTTGCCTTGAGGCCTTCCACCGAAAGGTGCGTGATGACGGGCGCGGCTTTCGTGACGGATTCCGAACTCACGTCGGTGTAGAGACGGTTCAAAGCGAGAAGTGTGCGCCCTTGCTGCGACGTGGCAACGACGCCCGTCACTTCGAGTTCCCATGTCCAGGGATTGAAGGTGACGTTCCCGATCGTGACGTCTCGGGCGCCGAGGGCGGGCTTGAGATAGTTTTCTGCCCCCCAACGGACGCCTTCGGGGACGCCCCAGTATCCGGCTGCGGCATAAAGCGCGGTGCACACTACGACGGCACCTGCAGTTTTAAGAATGAATTTTCCGGCCATATTGAAATCCTCCGGCAGTGTTTTGAAAGCATCCTACCGCAAGAGGGCGGAAACGTCGTCCGTTTGTTGCAGACGGATGCAAAAAGAGCGTCTGGGTTATGGCGTCGCGGAATAGATTTCTCGTATGACCTCAATAATCTAAGCAAAATTGAGGAAACGCCTTCGTGAGCGGGTTCGATAAAATTCGCGCTCCCCCGTCGGTTTGTCAAAATCATTCCAACGGTGACCGGCGACAGACCTGAGGAGAGACCTGCATGCAGCTGAAACGCTTTACGGATTTGGGACTGCGCGTCCTTGTTTTTCTGGCGGACAAGACGGATCGCCCCACCGCTTTGATTGATATTGTCGATGCCCTCCAGTGGAATAAAAACCAGCTCATCAAGGTCGAGCGCTTCATGGTGAAAGCCGGTTGGGTGACAGCGGTTCGGGGGCGTACCGGCGGACTCTTGTTGGCCAAGGCGCCGTCCGAGTATCGTCTGGGCGACTTGGTGAAAACCTTGGAAGGGGTGGAGCACTTGGTGAACTGCTTTAAGCCGGTGTGTCCGTTCGCTGGAGCCTGCGGCGTCAAGACGGCGATTGACGAAGCGCAGCAGGCGTTTTTTAACGATCTCAACCGCCGGACGCTGGCGGATGTAGCGACGGCATCTGGTTGTCGACAGTCGCAGAACTTCCGGTGAAGCGGAGGCTGCCCGTCAAAGGGAGGCCTCCGACAAGAATGACGGATTACGGTTTTTTCGCACGCACGATGAGGCGGTCGGACGTGTCCGTAAACGGCGTAAAACCTTCGCCGTAGAACGCGACGAAGTCAAGGTCCGCCGCCTTTAAAAGCGAGAGGTACTCATCCGTCGTGTAGATGCGGATGGAAGCGGCGACGGGACCGCGGAAGTCGGTCGCCGGGAAAACGACCGTGGCGCGCTTGTTCGCTGCGTCCCACGTTTCGGGGACGGAGTCGCCCGAGGCAATGAGTCGGACGGCGTCGCCTGAGATCACTCTCATGGGGTTCGCGACTTCAATGAGAAGCTCACCGCCCGTCTTGAGCGCTGTCGCAAAATGCGCGAGAAGCTCGGCGTTTCCCGCATCGCTGAAGTACCCGAAGGAACTCCCCCAGTTGAGGATGAGATCCTGGTTGTCCGGCAAATCCGCCGTGCGCATGTCGGCCGTGCGGAAGTCGCCGGAAAGCCCCGCGCGGAAGAATTTGTTCTTGGCAGCCGTGATGAAGTGCGCGTTGAATTCCACGCCGGTCACACGGGCGCCGAGGCGCGCGAGGGGAAAACCAAGATCAGCTTTACCGCAGGGGCATTCAAGAACGCGTACGCCTTCTTTGAGTCCCAACGTATCCCAGATACTTCGAGCATCCTTTTTGCTCTGCGCGGGATCGCGCAGCCATTTCTCTTCCGGTACGTGACGGAACCACTCGGTAATGACGTTCGATGACATAGGAGTCTCCTCTGAGAAAGTTGAAAAGCTACGCGGCGGTCTGCGGCGTACGGTCGGTTTCGGCGCCTTCCACCGTCATCGGGTAGACGGTCTCAAGGCGCTTGATGCCCTTGGCGTTGATGATGAGCCGCTGCATGGCGCAGGCGGTTTTACCGCCCGAGTGCATCCGCTGCGCAAGATAAATGTGGTAAATCTTTTCGCCGAAGGATGATGCCTGGGGGCGGCTGAAGTCTTCGTCGTCCAATACCGGCAGTTCCTCCATGAGGTTTTCGGTGTATCGGAGAAAATCCTCCACATCGAGCCGCGTGATGTCGAGCACCGAGTTTCCGGTGTCTTCCGTGAGCGTGGGGAGTTTTTCAAGAGTCACTTCCTTCTTGTAAAGGAGCATGTCTTCATGAAGGCGTGTGGAGAGAAGGTCTTCGGTATGCGCGCTCTGCCTCAGTTCCCGAATTTTCTCGGGAAGGTTCGCGGGCTTGATGAAGCGGAAGGATTCCCGTACGTACCCGGCGTGAGCCGTCCCCGTGCGATAGAGAAGCGTGCGGCGGTCGGGGATCCATTTCGCAAAGCGCTTGTAAAGCCAGGCGCGCAGCCCCTCTTTGATGCGGTCTTTGAAAATGTAGGCAACGACCATCGCCCAGAAAAGATTCATCGAGAGCGATCCGTAGGCGCCCTGCCAGGAGAAGGCGACGACGGTCGCAAAGAGCATGGCGACTGCAGCTGCCACACCGTAAAGCGTATGAAGGAGCACCGGTTGCCCGCCTTCGGTTTTGGCTTCGATGAATAGGAAGCTGCTCACGAATTTCTTCAGGAGCGACCAGCGGAAAAGGAGCGTCTCATTGTCTTTGCCGATGCAGGGTACGGAATTGGGGTAATGCGCTACGCGGTATTGTTTTTCCGCTGTCCAAAGGGCGATGAGCGGTGTTTCCTTTTCGAACGTGAGAGCGAGGTACGTGTCCTTGATGTAGTAGGACGTGATGATGCTCATGAATTCGTCGCAATACGACCCTGCGCGGCTTTCCAGTTGGGATTCAATCGCGGCAAAACGGGGTTTTCGTTCGCGGTAAGCCGCGAGAATGTCGGCAATCGTATCTGCAACGCTTTGAATGTCGGCTGCGGTGTAGTCATCCGGGTGCAGGGCGATTTGCTCCAGAACCGCTTTCACCGACTGACGGAAAACAAGTGCGAAACGCCGTACGGCGTTTTCATAGTCCCGTACGGCTTCTTTGTCGGCGAGATCGAGTTTTTTTAAGGCGACGTCCATTTGAGAAAGCGGCCCCACGGACGTGAGAAACTGCTCAAGCGGGTATTTGCGGGCCCGCAGACGAATGTAGTTTTTGAGCGTTTTTAAAAGCGCGCGGCTCGAAAAATTGTCCGGCGTCACCTGAAGCGCCGGCGGCATGAAGAGGTAGGTTTCGAGGGTATAGCGCACGCTCGCCATCCCTTCAGGGAAGGTGATGCGCTGCTTCATTTCAATCTGCAGGGGCGAATTGACTTTGACGCTTTCCTTTAAGCGGATGTCTTCAAAGTCGCCTCGTCCGAGCGGCAAGTGCGGAAGCGGCATGGGCATGGCGGGAACGTTCAAAAAGGGAAAAGAAGCCTCATTGTCCCACAAACGGACGCGGCCGTCAGAAATTGACGCAGGTCGCTCTACAATCTCCTGCACTATGGAAGACAAAATTGATTACACCGTGGCGGCCGAGGCCGTGACGTGGGAGGCCGTAAGGGCGACGGGCCCGGGCGGGCAGAATGTGAACAAAGTAGCGAGCGCCGTACAGCTGCGGTTTGCGCTTTTTCGGGCAGGTCTTCCACAGCGAATGACGGAACGGTTTACGGCGCTTTTTGCGGCGAGACTGACGGCTGAAGGGGAACTTATCCTTCGGTCGCAAACGGAACGCACGCAGGGCGCGAACCTCCGATTGGCAAAAATGCGCTTAAAAGCGATGCTTGATGCGGCGGCAGTCGTACCGAAGGTGCGCCGAGCGACGCGGCCGACGCGGGCTTCGAAAGAGAGGCGCCTCAAAGCTAAGGCCGTGCGTTCGGTCGTAAAGCGCCTGCGGCGCTCGTCGGTTGATCCTTGTTGACGACGTAAGCCTTGGCGCCGGCGGAGAGGTCGAGGGACTTCGTGGAGGTCGTCATGATGGAGAAGATGATCTTTTCACCGGCGGGGGGAGGCAATCGTCACTTCGCAGGCCCCGTGGCCTTCCTTGATGTCGATGATCTTGCCTTCGATGTAGTTACGAGCGGAAATTTTCATAGTGTTTTTTTCTGAGGTGCCGTCATGTCGAACCACATGAATGACTGATGGACGAAACTTTATACGGTGACTCAAAAGTTGTTAACTTATCTTTTTTAAAAATATAAAGACACTGTTTAAATACCATGTCTATACATGGAATTAATAACGCTTACGAAATGGCAGCCAAAGGGATTGACCGGACGGCGGGACGTTTGGGCGTTGCTGCGGCAGAGAATTGAGGTTCGGTGATGTTGGCAGGTTTTCTTTTCGGGCTTTCAGCTTGTGTACTTTGGGGCAGCATCTATCTTGTACCAGTGATGTTGCCCGGGTACGATCCGGTAGTAATTGCGACGGGGCGGTTTATTGCGTTCGGGTTGGTAACGCTGCCTTTATGGTGGGCGTGGCGCCGGGAATTTGCGCATTACTCCCGGCGGGATTGGCTGACGGCTGCGGAGCTGGGCGTCGTCGGCAACTGCGTCTACTACTGGTGCCTCACGCAGTGCATTCAGAAAGCAGGCGCCCCTTTTGCCGGCATGTGCATGGCGTTGATCCCAGTGTTGGTGGCGGTGATTGCGAACCTTCGGGATAAGAAGCGGGGACGATCGGTAGCGTGGAGAAGGCTCTGTCCTCCGCTCCTCCTTCTTTTTGCGGGACTCGTGCTTGCGAACTATTCCGAATTTGAAACCGTGACGGCGGCGGCCGGGAGCCGCGTGTTTTGGGTAGGCACGGTGTTCGGCGTAGCGGCGCTTCTCATTTGGACGTGGTTTCCGATCGTGAACGCCGATTGGCTGATCGACCATCCCGCGAGATCCCCCAAGGCTTGGACGACGGCGCAGGGCATCACGACGCTCCCCACAGCGCTTGTGGGCTTTGTTTTGGCCGAATCAGCGTTGCCTGCGGAAACACCGACCTTGGGGGTGACGCCTTGGCTTTTTGTTGGTCTCATGGTCTTTTCGGGCGTTGTCTGCTCTTGGTTCGGAAATGTTCTGTGGGCGGAAATGAGTCGGCGGCTGCCGACTGCGTTGGCGGGGCAGATGATCGTGTTTGAGACGATTTTTGCGGTGACGTACGCGCATCTTTACCGTTGGGAGTGGCCGTCGGTGACGATGTTGGTCGGGATGGTTTGTTTGGTGGCGGGCGTCGTGCTGTCGCTGCGGGTGTTCTATCGGTAAAGTTACATAAGTAATTGCACGGGGAACTGTGAAGTATTGAAGGTTGTTAGGAAGAATAAAATAATAAAATTAAGCATATAATATAATAATAAATAACTTTATAACCATAAAATAACAGTTACCGTGAACCTACATAAGTAATTACTTGAGTTCGTGTAAAATTCGGGATAACTGTGTAAATCCTGGGGGCAAGGAAATGGTCAACGTTCAAACGGATATACCGGAGTTGGTGGAAAAATTCCGGAAAATCGGGTCTGACACGCAAGACTGTGAAGTGAAGGAAGCGGTGAGGAAGTTGCCGGAAAGTCTTCCGGAGACGATTTCGGCATTTGCCAACAAAGAAGGCGGCATCATCATTCTCGGCCTGTCGGAAAAGTCGAATTTCACGCCGGTGGAAGGGTTTGATGCGAAGAAGATTTTTTCCGCCATGATGGAGGTCGGCGACGTTATGACGCCCCCTGTCCGCATGAAGATTGACATGGTGCCGTTTGAGAATGCTCAAATCGTCGTTGCCCAGGTTCCTGCGGTTGATCTTGAAGAACGGCCTTGTTACATAACCGGAAAAGGTGCTTACGTCGGTTCCTTTATACGGACGGGGGACGGCGATCGGCATTTGACGCGGTATGAAGTAGATCGCTTCAAAGAGATGAGGGGGCAGCCTAAATACGACCTTGAGCCCGTGTTGGAAGCGACCCAGGAAGACTTGGATGCTTCGGTGTTAAGGGCTGTGGCCGAGCAAGGTCGTCTGCGAACGCCGCGTTTCTTCGGAAAGATGAAGGATGAAGAGATTCTCGTGAAGCTCGGCGCTTTGGTGAGAATCGGAGAAGGACTGCATCCGACCTTAGCCGGACTTTTGATTGCCGGCAGGTACCCGCAGCAGTTTTTTCCCCGGCTGTGCGTCACCTTCACCGTCTATCCCGGCACTTCAAAATTTCAGAAGCCGGGGCAACCCTATCGCTATTTGGATAGCAAGACCTTGGAAGGCTCGATTTCGGATATGTTGTTGGATGCCGTGGCAATGCTTCAGAGGAACATGCGCACGGCGGGGCAAGTCGAAGGCGTATTGCGGGAAGATGTCGCTGATTATCCGTTGGTGGCATTTCGGGAAGCCTTGGTGAACGCTTTGCAGCATCGGGATTATTCGCCCGAAGGACGAGGGTCACAAGTACAGATCAATATGTTTGCGGATCGATTGGAAATCCTTAATCCCGGGGGATTGTTCGGTGCAGCCAATTTGGATGACCGGTCGGCAGGGGGTTCGGCCACCCGGAATCAGAATCTCTCGAGATTGTTGGAATACACGCCGAATCACGACGGTGTTGGCGGGGGATTCGTCATCGAAAATAAGGGAACCGGGCTTATTCAAATACGAGAAAGTTTAGCAGCCGAAAATCTGCCGCCGGCTGAGATTCAGGACTGGATTTCAGCGTTTGATGTGGTCTTTACAAAACGCGTGGCGACAGCGACGGCGCCGCAACAGGTGTGGAAAGATTTTGAAACGGCTTTGCGACGGCTGTTGACTGAGAAGCAGACGATTTCGACCACGGAAATCATGAAGCTTTCCGGGTTATCGAGAAAAACGATCACCACAAAATTGGGGCAATTGGTACGTCGCGGAATTTTGCAAACGACGGAGCCGGAACGCAGTCCTAAACAGCGTTACCGTTTGGCGGAGACGCAGGGGCACTAAGAAAGTTCATGATTTTCGAACAAAAATTCGAAAATTAAGGAGAACGCCCTAAGCTAAAACCGTCTGCAGAGGCCTAAACTCAAAAAATTCGCTTCAGGAAATTGGCTTGAAGCGCTCAAACGAAAACAACGCAACCCTTGGGAGAAATGAGCATGGACAGCAACCGCCTCATTATTTTTGATACCACGCTGCGTGACGGGGAACAGAGTCCCGGTGCCGCGATGACGAAGGAAGAAAAGCTTCGGATCGCCCTGCAGTTGGAACGCCTCGGGGTCGATGTGATGGAAGCGGGGTTTGCGGCGAGCTCCCAGGGCGACTTTGAAGCGATTGAACAGATTGCGCGTCACGTGAAGGATTCGACGGTCTGCTCGCTCGCCCGTGCGTCGCTGAAAGACATTGAAAAAGCGGGTGAAGCCATCAAACTTGCGCCGCGCCGTCGTATTCATACGTTCATTGCGACGAGTCCCCTGCACATGCAGGCGAAACTGCGGATGACGCCTGACGAAGTGTTTGAACGCGCAGTCGCCGCGGTGAAGGCTTGCGCAAAGTACACGGACGACATTGAATTCTCCGCCGAAGACGGGTATAGATCCGAACCTGAATTCCTCTACCGCATCTGCGAAGCCGTGATTGCTGCCGGTGCGACGACCGTCAACATTCCCGATACCGTGGGCTACGCGGTGCCGGAACTCTATGGGGCCTTCCTCAAAGACCTTCGGGAAAAGGTGCCGAATTCCGATAAGGCGATTTGGTCCGTGCACTGCCACAACGACCTCGGAATGGCGGTCGCGAATTCCTTGGCAGGCGTATATACGGGCGGCGCGCGTCAGATTGAATGCACGATCAACGGCTTAGGGGAACGCGCCGGCAACTGCTCCTTGGAAGAAGTGGTGATGGCGATCAAAACCCGACGCGACTTCTTTAACCTTGAGACGAACATCAACGCGACGCAGATCGTGCCCGCAAGTAAGTTGGTGAGTTCCATCACCGGTTTCCCCGTGCAGCCCAACAAGGCCGTGGTGGGCGCGAACGCCTTTGCCCACGCCTCCGGCATCCACCAGGACGGCGTTCTGAAGTCCCGCGAAACCTACGAAATCATGCGCGCCGAAGACGTGGGTTGGACGCATAACAAGATCGTTCTTGGAAAACTCTCCGGCCGCAACGCCTTTCGTCAGCGCGTGAAGGAATTGGGGATTCCGGTGGCGAGCGAGACGGAATTGAACGACGCCTTCTTCCGCTTCAAGGATTTGGCCGACAAGAAGAGCGAAATCTTCGACGAAGACATTCAGGCGCTTTTTAAGACTTCGAATACTGCTGAACACACGGATCGCTACCGCTTCGTGAGTCTTCTGCAGACGTCCGAAACCGGTGAGCAGCCCAAGGCCACCGTCGTGTGGACGGACAACGGCATTGAGAAGAAGTCCGAGGGCGTCGGCAACGGCCCCGTGGACGCTACCTTCCGCGCGATTGAAAATGAGGTGAAGTCCGGGGCGGAACTGCAGCTTTACAGCGTGAACGCCATTACGGGCGGCACGGAAAGCCAGGGGGACGTGACGGTGCGTCTGGCGCTTGCGGGCCGAATCGTGAACGGCGTGGGTGCCGATCCCGACATTATTGCGGCGTCCGCGAAAGCTTACCTTAACGCACTTTCGAAGTTGTCGACCGACGCCCCCTGCAACCCGCAGCACGCGGTTTAGTCGGGGGCCGGCAAGACGGTCGGTGAAAAGACGAAAAATCTCCCTTGTTTTTTCACCGACTTTTCCCTAAAATCTCTTTTTTCCCGCAAAATCACGGTTCGGGCTTAAGACACCCGGTACCGCCTGTTTTGCAATTAACCTAACTTTTTACTAAGGTAAAACAATGTCTGCTCAGATTAACAAGGCTGAAGTTGTTGCGAAGTTCCAGCGTACCCCCGGCGACACGGGTTCTCCCGAAGTCCAGGTGGCTCTGCTCACGGCCCGCATCAACGGCCTCACGGGTCACTTCAAGGAACACCAGAAGGATCACCACTCCCGCCGTGGTCTTCTGAAGATGGTGAGCCGTCGTCGTAAGCTTCTCGACTACCTGAAGCGCACCGACGTCGCCGCCTACCGCAAGTTGATCGACGCCCTCAGCCTGCGTAAGTAATCCGCGCCATGCGAATTCCGGACAGCCTGTTTGTTCTCGAAGCAAACAGGCTGTCCGCTTGTCAGACGTCCCATTTTTCTCACTGTTGCCCGAAGCCGTTTTCATTTTGTTGTGACAGGTTCGCGCGTTGCGACAAAAAGGCTTTTTCCTTCGTTAAATCAAGTCTTTCTGCCGCAGCGTGCCGTCAGTCCGCGGTGTGCATGCATCGATATTGAAAGCGTTCGGGCACGTCAACCTTAGGATACGTTCACTATGACGATGTTCAACAAGGTCTCCAAGAGCTTCCGTTTCGGCGATCACAACGTGACGCTCACGACGGGTGAAATCGCCCGCCAGGCCACGGGTGCCGTGGTCTGCGCCATGGACGACACGGTGGTGCTCGCCACGGTCGTTGCCAAGAAGGAAGCCAAGCCCGGTCAGGACTTCTTCCCCTTGACGGTCGACTACATTGAAAAGACCTACGCCGCGGGTAAGTTCCCCGGCGGGTTCTTTAAGCGCGAAGGCCGTCCTTCCGAAAAGGAAACTCTCACGAGCCGTTTGATCGACCGTCCGATCCGCCCCTTGTTCCCGGACGGATTCTTTAACGAAGTTCAGGTCATCATTCACGTTTTGTCCGTCGATCCCGACATCGATCCCGATATCGCTTCCATGATCGGCGCTTCCGCCGCGCTCGCCGTCTCCGGCATTCCCTTCAAGGGCCCGATCGGTGCCTGCCGCGTGGGTTACATCAACGACCACTTCGTCTGCAACCCGCGTTTGTCGGAAATGCATCAGAGCAAGCTCGACCTTGTCGTCGCCGGTACCGAACGCGCCGTGCTGATGGTGGAATCTGAAGCGGATCGTCTCCCTGAAGAAACGATGTTGAACGCCGTGATGTTCGGCCACAAGGAAATGCAGGTCGCCATCAACGCCATCAACGAACTCGTCGAAGAAGCCGGCAAGCCCGCTTGGGATTGGCAGCCTCCCGCGAAGAACGAAGCGTTGATCGCCCGCATCCACGAACTCGCCGACGCGGGGCTCGCGGAAGCTTATGCGATCCGCAGCAAGCAGGATCGCAACGACAAGCTGCGCGAAGTCTACGAACTCGTCGAAGCCGCCCTCGTGAAGGACGCCGAAGCCGCCGGGACCGAAGAACCCGACATGAACGAAGTGCACGGCATTCTCTTTGAAATGGAAGCCCAGATCGTCCGCGGCAACATTTTGGCCGGCAAGCCCCGTATCGACGGCCGCGACACCCGCACGGTGCGCCCCATCGAAATCCGTCAGTCGGTGCTGCCGCGCACCCACGGTTCCGCGCTCTTCACGCGTGGGGAAACGCAGGCCTTGGTTCTCACGACCCTCGGCACGAAGCAGGACGAACAGGTGATCGACTCCATCATGGGCGAAAGCCGCGACCGCTTCATCATGCACTACAACATGCCCCCGTTTGCGACTGGTGAAACGGGCCGCGTGGGTTCTCCGAAGCGCCGTGAAATCGGCCACGGGCGTCTCGCGAAGCGCGCCCTGAAGGCGGTGGTGCCTTCCGCGGAAGAATTCCCGTACTCCATCCGCGTCGTAAGCGAAATCTGCGAATCCAACGGTTCGAGCTCCATGGCGAGCGTCTGCGGCGGGTGCCTGTCGATGCTCGACGCCGGCGTCCCCCTGAAGGACTACGTGGCCGGTGTCGCCATGGGCCTTATTAAGGAAGGCAACAAGTTTGCGGTTCTGACCGATATTTTGGGTGACGAAGATCATCTCGGGGACATGGACTTTAAGGTCGCGGGTACCGAAAACGGCGTGACCGCCCTTCAGATGGACATCAAGATCGAAGGCATCACGGCCGAAATCATGCAGGCTGCGCTCGCGCAGGCTCATGAAGGCCGTCTGCACATCTTGGGTAAGATGCACGAATACGCGGGCGGCGGCGTTCGCGAAATGTCCGCCTATGCGCCTCGTCTGACCACGATCAAGATCAACCCTGAAAAGATCCGCGACGTGATCGGTAAGGGCGGCGCTACGATCCGCGGTCTCTGCGAAGAAACGGGCTGCCAGATCAACGTCGAAGACGACGGCACGGTGACGATTGCTTCGAACGACAGCGCCAAGGCCGCGGAAGCCAAGAAGCGCATCGAAGACATCACGGCGGAAATCGAAGTGGGTCAGGTCTACACGGGGACCGTGCAGAAGATCCTCGACTTCGGCGCCATCGTGAGCCTCCTGCCGGGTAAGGACGGGCTTTTGCACATCAGCCAGATCGCTAATGAACGCGTGAATCAGGTTTCTGACTACCTCAAGGAAGGTCAGCAGGTTCGCGTGAAGGTGATCGACGCCGATGAAAAGGGCCGTGTGCGTCTTTCGATGAAGGCGCTTCTTAACGAAGAAGCGGCTCAGTAAGACCGACTGCCGTCCGCTCTTTTCCGAGCGGACGGACTTTCAAAGATCAACCCCATTGAGGACACACCACGATGCGCAGAAAATTAGTAGCGGCCAATTGGAAGCTCAACGGTTCTCTCGCCGCGAATGCGGCCTGGCTTGAGGGCTTCATGCCTCGGGTGAAGGACGTGAACTGCGACGTCGCGGTGGCGGCGCCTTCGGTGTATCTGATGCAGCTCGCGGCAGGTTTTGCGGGGTCTGCGGTGATCCCGGCCGCTGAAGATGTGAGTCTTTACGATGCCGGGGCCTACACCGGGGAAGTGGCTGCAGCGATGCTTCGCGACGTCGGCGTCAAGGCCGTGATCGTGGGGCACAGCGAACGCCGTGCGCTTTTTCACGAGACGGATGCCGTTGTCGCGAAAAAGGTGCGGGCGGCCATTTCGGCGGGCCTCACCGTCATTCTCTGCGTCGGGGAAACCCGGGGCGTAAGAGAAGGGGGCTTGGCGGAACGTTTTGTCGCGACGCAGTTAAAGGACTCTTTGGCGGGTGTCACGGCGGATGCGGCCGACCGCTTGGTCGTCGCGTACGAACCCGTTTGGGCGATCGGCACGGGGCTCACTGCAACGCCTGATGTGGCCCAAGCCATGCACTGCACAATCCGCGGGACGTTCGCGTCGCTCTTCGGGGACGCGAAAGCCGCTACACTGCGGGTGCTTTACGGCGGAAGCGTCAAGCCTGCGAACGCCGCGGCGCTTTTTGCCGAACCCGACATTGACGGGGCCTTGGTGGGGGGCGCTTCTTTGAAAGCCGACGATTTTTATGAGATCTGCCGGGCGGCAGCTCAGACAACTACAGGAAAGTAAACAACCATGCAGATGTTGATGAACATCGCTATTGTGGTGCAGATCTGCGCCGCGGTGGCTGTGATTATTCTGGTGCTCCTGCAGCACGGTAAGGGAGCCGACCTCGGGGCGGCTTTCGGTTCCGGGGCGTCCGGGTCGCTTTTCGGCGCCTCGGGTTCTGCGAACTTCTTGTCGCGTTCGACCGCTGTGGCGGCCACGATTTTCTTTTGCGCAACGATCGCCGTGACCCTCGGTTCCGGTGCGTTCCAGAAGAGCGCGCGTGCTGATAAGGGCGGCGTTTTGGGTTCTGTTTCGACTTCTGCCGAAACGACTGCTCCCGCCGATGTGAAAAAAGATTTGCAATCCAACCAGATTCCGCGTTAGAATGCGCACCTTCGCAGATGAGGCAGGTCTCTGCAGCGCCTGCGAAGGTTAAAATTTGAAGTGCCCGATGCGGTCGTGGCGAAATTGGTAGACGCGCAGCCTTGAGGTGGCTGTGGTGAGAGCCATGAGAGTTCGAGTCTCTCCGACCGCACCATATCAGGACTGGGGTATCGCCAAGTCCGGTTAAGGCAGCGGATTCTGAATCCGCCACTCGTAGGTTCGAATCCTACTACCCCTGCCAAGTCCTCCCGAAAGAATCCTGTTGGGTAATGCCCGCGGGATTTTTTTGTATCTGCCGATCCGGCTGATACCATGACCCTCAATCCCGAACTTTGACCTCCCGAGCCCGACGGAACGGTGGAAGACACCCGTGAAGGCATGGCTATGGGATATCTGCGAAAAACGACGGGAAAGACGCGACCTGCAGCGAAGAAAGCATCGAAGCGGCAACGTGACGGTGATTTTTGGGACGTTGACGTGCCGTTTTGACGGAGACGCGGGCGGTAGTTCGCCGTAGCCGCGCAGGTAATACCGCAGCGGAGCGTTTGATTTCCGAACGAAGGCTGAAAAAGCTGAGTACGATCCATTCCGAAGCCGCGCCACGGGCGGTGTGTTTTTCTTTTTTCGGATTATTCGCATCATGACGTTCGCTGCCTTTCTTTCAACCGCTTGCCGCAGACTCCCAGTCTGTGAAGCGTGTTGCTGCGGACGAATGCATCGCCGAATGTGACGAGTCCCCGGGCTCAATCCTTTTTACCGACGGCTTCGTACGTCGGTCTTGTCTCAGTTTCTTTCGTTTTCGGAGTTTCCAAATGAATCGTCGTCAGTTTGTGTCGGCGGCCGTTGCGGCCGCAGTGTCTCTGGTCTTGGCGGGTTGCGGGGATAAAGCCCCGCAGGAATTGAAGGTGGGCGCTACGGTGGGGCCTCACGCCGCCATTGTGTCGGAAGCTGCCAAGGTGGCGGAGAAGTCGGGTCTTAAAGTGAAGGTCGTGGAATTCACGGACTACATTTCGCCCAACCGCGCCTTGGCGGACAAAGCGCTCGACGTGAACGTCTACCAGCACGAGCCGTTCCTCAAGAACTTCAACAAGAATCAGAATACGAATCTCGTGAAGGTTGCGGACGCCGTGGTGCAGCCGATGGGACTCTATTCCGACACGGTGAAGTCGCTTGAAGCGGTGCCTGAAGGCGCCAAGATCGCGATTCCCAACGATCCCACGAACGGCGGGCGTGCTCTGGTACTCTTAAAGGCGGCGGGGCTCATCGATTTGAAGCCCGGTGTGACGGGAACGACGGCGACGGTGGCGGACATCACCGCGAACCCCAAGGCCGTCAAAGTGGTGGAATTGGAAGCGGCACAGCTGCCGCGAAGCTTGGAAGACGTGGACGTTGCCTGCGTGCCGATGAATTACGCGATCAGCGGCAAGTTGTCGCCTGAGAAGCAGGGCTTTTATTTTGAGTCCCGCAAAGCGCCCTTCGCGCTGATGGTGATCGCGGCGCGCCCGGACAACGCGGAGGCGAAGAATGTGCAGGCCTTTGTGAAGGCGTATCAGTCCCCGGAAGTGAAGGCCTTTATCGAAAAGACCTTCAACGGGGCGGTGAAGGCTGCGTGGTAATGAACTGACGGCTTTCACACGACGGGTGTTCTGTCGTTTGCGGTCAATCACCGTTATAAAAAATCCCCGCTGTCGGTGACGGCGGGGAAAAACTCCAGAGAATTCTGAGTAAGAAATCACTGTGGCCGGGAAAGTTGTTTCCTTAGAAGAGGTACATACCGGCTGTAAATACTGCCAGCGCCAGACACACGGGAATGAAAGTGCGTTTGCAGATATCGATGGGATTGACGCCGGCAATGCTGGCAATCACAATGACGCCGCCCGCTACCGGCGAGATGGTGCGGCCGAGTCCAGCGGCAACCTGGGCGACGGCCCCTAACTGCAGCACCGTCATGCCGAAATCAGCCGCATGTGGAGTAATGACTTCATTGAAGGCCAGTGCTGCTGCATTGCCGGAACCGCAGACAATGGCCATAAGCCAAGGACCAATGACGGCGGAAGCCATGGCGATGGATTGTGAACCTTTCATGGCATCAACGAGTGCCCCCGTGAGGCCGATGGATTTCATCCCGGAAGCAAAAACGGCGGCAGCACCGATCAGACAGGCCACGTCGCAGAAAGCATCACCGCAGCCTCGGCAGAATTTCTTGGAGACATCGCCGGCTTTCATGTGATTGATGACGCCGATGATAAGACCGACTCCGGTACCGATCAGCATACAGCAGGGAACCGTGAAGACTTTGTTGGGCAGCCAGCCGATCTGAGGCGAAGCAATAACCAGTAAGAAAAGCGGAAGAATCGGAACCAAAGCATAAAGATAGTTGATTTTCAGTACTTCCGTCGATTTTGTTTGAGCAGAGGCGGCCACTTCGGTTTGGCTGCCGACGCCTTCTTTCATGAAAAGTGCCAAAATCGCGAGAATGACGGCACTGAGTACTGCACCGGCAAAGGCCGGGAGGAATTCCGCCATGATGACGATCATGGCGTCGGGAGCCGCAATTTCACCGGCTTTGAAAGCAAGATCCGCCACTTGAGGGTTGAACATCAGTCCGGGACTTGCCACGGAACCCCAAGTACCGAGAAAGACGGCCGCCGCAGCCATGACGGGCCGCACTTTAAGGGCAATCAGCGCAGGAATGAGCAGCACCCCGACGGCAGCCGCAATACCGACGGCAGACGGCAGCACGATATTGAGAACCCAGGTAATGATGACTGCGCCCGGAATCACGAGAAGCGGAACTTTGGACAAAGGCCTCACCAATGCGTTCACGAGATGATCGGAGCATTTGGTGAAACTCATGACGTAACCAAAGCCCATCACCGTTGTGTAAGTCGGAACAAGACCGCCGTTGACGAGTTGTTTTACAAAGGCGTTGACGGCCTCGGAAAATCCAACGGAAGAGCCGCCGAGACTGATGCCGAGCAACGTCATGGCTATGCCGGAAAGAAAGAGCACGAGCCGTGCTTCGTAATTTTTGTAAATAAGCCAGAATGTCCCGAGGACAATGGCAATGCCGAGCCAGATCATGAATGTCTCCTTAAGGGGTCAGGCGTGAAAGCGTTGGAGTCGGTAGCTGAAGACCGAGGACATATCCACGGTGCGTACGCCGAGTCCGGCTTCGCGGGCAGCGTTTGCGCCGCTGGGAGTGGTAATAAGAGTGCCGCCGGAACCGACGACTTTGCGGTTAAAGAGAATAGGGCGGCCGGCGACAAAGCTGTGCACCGCCTGCTGGGCAGCGTAGTCAACCACGGTGATGTCGGCATCGGCTCCGGGGGTGAAGTGTCCCTTGGTGTCAAGTCCCATCAGTCGGGCAGCGGCCCAGCTCGATTTAAGAACGAATTCTTCCAGGGTGATGGCTCCGAATTTCACGAGTGAGAGACCGTTTTCAATGATGACATTGCGAGGAATGCCGCCGCCGTCCGTGCAGAAGCTGTCAACAAGGAAGTGTTTTTTGGAGCGTTTCCGAGCGGCAAAATAAAAGCGCGATAGGGCAGGGTTGACGTGGAAACTGATGGGGACGTCCGACTGGTGCGCTTCCCAGATGGCGACGCTTTCATCTCGGTCTGCGAGCACGACGACACCGTTTTCCGTCTTTTGTGCTTGAGCATACCCGGCGAGAAGTGCTGAACGAACACCGTTGGCATCCACGCTGTAGCCGCCGGATTTAAGGCAGTTGCAGGTGACCCGGCTTTCAGGAACACCGTTGACGCATTTGCCTGAGCAGCCGTTGACGGGCGACAAATAACTTTCGGTGTCGATTTCAGGGTGGGATTCCAAGAGCGCGGTTGCCTCGGCAATTTCTTCTTCTACGGGACGGACGCTGCCGCGGCAGTACGCATTGATGTGGCAGAGGTGAAAAGGCGTACCGTCAGCGAGCTCAATAATTTCCCGCATACCTTCGATGTTGGAGCCGTGTTCGGTTGAACCGGCATGCACCGCAAACCACACGCCTCGTTCGGCGGTGCGGTGCAATAGTCTCGCTTCCGCTTCGGGGGTCATCGGGTAATGGCCGCCCAACAACTTGACGCCGAATGCACCGCGCGCTAGGGCGTCGGTGATGAGACGATCCAGAGTATCGGTTGTCGGATGGTTGTCAGGGAGGTTTTCGCCCGGACGAAGGTATTCAAGACAAGCGATGTTGAGTCCCGCACCGTCATGACGAAGGTAGTTTTTGACACATTCAAGCGGGCCGGCCATCTCCATGGCAGTGGTGACACCGGCGGCGGCCAACATACGAAAACTCATGGGGCCGGCCAGCCACGAAGATGCATGCATATGGCTGTCAATAACTCCGGGGATGACGAGCAGGCCGGAGGCATCAACTTCCTGAGCGGCTGATTCGGTGATTGAGCCGACGGATACGATTTTTCCGTCTTTTACGGCAAGATCGGTTACGGCATTGAGGTGGTTTTTCCCGTCAACAACCCGACCGTTTCGGATGATGAGGTCTAGCATGGAAAAAATTCTCTCCTTTGGGGGGCGGATTCACTCGATGCTTTCGAGTGGAAACCGGTTGGAAAAAATGATTGTCTGGGGCCCATACAAGACGAAATTCATTGTAGAAACTGTGATGGTATTTGACAAATATTATTTTTATTGAAAATAATTAACACAAAAGTTATACAGGTGCGCCCTATGAACAACATCCTTAAACATCTGGAAGCCATTTTGGAAACCGGATCCATTGCTGCGGCGAGTCGCCGTCTCTTTCTGTCGCAGCCGGCATTGAGCCAATACGTCAAGCGCCTGGAGACGGAATACGAGATTGAGATTTTTGATCGCTCACAGACACCGTGGCAGTTAACTCAAGAAGGTGAAAAACTTTTGGAGTCTCAACGTCAGATTGCACGGATTGACCGAGAGTGTCGCCAGTTTTTTGCCGATCGGCGTCGGCTGAAAATCGGGGAGATTCGCATTGGTTCCACGGCCTACCGTACGGCAACGATTCTTAACCCGGTATTGAGTGCTTTTAAAACGAAATACCCTGACGTCATGGTGAAAATCGAAGAAGGGACGACGGAGCAGATTGCCGATTTAGCCGTGAAGGGGGCGGTAGATTGTGCCTTTGTCATTACGGAGATGGCGCCGCCGGCGTTGGAAACGTGTCCGGTGTATTCGGAAACGGTACTGGTAGGGTTGCCCGCCCGTCATCCGTATGTGAAGGCGCATCCGACAAGGAATAAAGCACCTTTTCCGGAAATTGATTTCCGGGCGTTGGATGCCACACCTTTCATTATTATGCACCGGGGGCAGATTTTTCATGACTACTACGAGCGACTCTGTGAAAAATTTCACGTGAATTTACCTGTGGCGCTTGAGACCCTGTCGATTCTTACTGTGCCGGCGCTTGTGGCGACGGGCGTGGGAGGCGCTCTGATCCCGTCAACCATTGCTGACGATTGTTTGGCAAAGAATGTGCCTTTATACTCGTTGGGCGGATCACTGCCTGAAAATCAGGTGTCGCTGGCCTGGAAGCGGGGCCGTTATCTTTCGCATGCCGTTCGTGTGTTTATCAATACGGCCCTTCAGGTGCTGTCGCCCGGCGACGAAATGAAACGCAAATGGGGATTCAGCGATGTGCCGGACGCAGGGCCTTCGTCTGTGAAAAAAGACGGCGGAGACTCCTGAAGCCGAAGTGTCAGACGAAGCCGCCCGTAAAACTATTTGCAGCTGTGCGGGCGCCGCAGGATGGCGAGCTTGAAGGTGGCGGCGACCTTCGTAAAGTCGAGGGGTTCCGCCAGAAAATCGTCCATTCCGACTTCAAACGCTTGGGCGCGGTCTTCGGCGAAAGCGTTGGCGGTCATTGCGATGATGGGAATGCCGTTTTTCTCCGAATCTTCCATGGAGCGGATAAGCCGCGTCGCTTCGTAGCCGTCCATCACCGGCGTCTGGATGTCCATGAGGACGGCGGCATAGTAGCCCGAAAGCATCACTTCCATCGTATGCACGCATGCTTCGCCGTCGTGCACGACATCCACGTCGATACTCGACATTTTGAGCACGGCCTGCGCGATTTCTGCGTTGAGCGGATTGTCTTCGGTGAGAAGGACACGCGATCCCACCAGGGAAAACGGGGGGTGCGGCGCGGAGGCCGCTGCTGCCGTTTCCGGTGACTTCACCCGCCGGTGTGGTGTGGTGACGGTGACGGTCGTTCCCCGGCCGCGTTCGCTCGTGATGGCAATGGTGCCCGGCTGGTCAATTGAGCGGCGTTCCGGAAGCCGTCGGTGCCTTCGGACGGAACCAGTAAAGGATGGCGACCACTGGGAATAAGAGTGCTCCCGCAGCGGCAATGGATACCTGATTGCTGAACCACGTTGCGAGCGCCGCACCGAGTATCGGCCCCACGACGCTTCCGAACTGCTGCGCGGCGTAGGAGTACCCGAAGACTTTCCCGCGGTCGGCGGGATCGGTACTCTGCGTCAGCACGGCGTTGATGGCGGGGAAGATCCCGGCAAAGGCAATGCCGCCCACGAAACGCAATGCCGTAAACCAGGTGAGGTCATGCGGCAGAGCCTGAATGACGCCGAAAACGCCGCTTAAAAAGAGTGCGAGGTAAAGTGCCGGACGGAACCCCCAGCCCTGTCCCAGGATACCCCAGGCGGGCGAGGCAATGACCCCTGAAATCCCGACGATTGAAAAGACGATACCGGATACAAGAACGATCTTGTCCATTGAGTGCTGCAGTTCAGCGATGTAAAGAGGCAGCACGGGCTGCGTCATCAAAATCGTGAGTTGCACGACGCCCGCCGCAAAAAGCATGCGTTGTACGACGGCAAGCCGCAGCGGATTGGGACGAACGGGACGAGAAACGGTTGCCGTTTTTTGGGCGGGGTTCGGACGGCTGTCCGCGACGAAGATCGCAAGTACGACGGCGATGAAGGCCAAGGATGCTCCCGCAATCATGAAAGTGGAGCGCATGCCGAAGTATTCAGCCAGAAGGCCGCCTGCCAAGGGTCCCAAGACGCCGCCCGCAGTGAGGCCTCCCTGCATGACGCCCATCGCAAACCCCAAACGGTTGTGCGGCGCCTGGGCGCTCATGATCGCAAGCGTCGCGGGCCACAGCCCCGCGGAAAAGCCCTGCAGCACGCGTACCCAAAAAAGCTGCCAGGGTCCGGAGACAAGCCCCCCGAGGAAATAAACGATCGCGAGACACGTCGCTGCCCGCAGCGCCATCAGTTTGCGGGAATTCTTGTCCGCCATCGCGCCCCAGATGGGGGCCATGATTCCGGAAATCAGAAACGTCACCGAGAAGATGATGCTGCTCCACCAGTTGACGTCGCTTTGAGCAACTCCGAGTTCCTCGATGAGGTACATCGGCAGGAAGGGAATCAGCATCGTGTAGCTTGCGCTCATCAGCACGGTGTTGAAGGTGAGAATGGCAAGCGTCACCTGCCAGGGCGTTTGGATGGCTTTCATGGGAGCTTTGGATTTCAGTGTCGGATGTCAGAAAGTTTACGCCCAAGCTTTCGTACGATAAATACGCCGAAGAGGGGAAAAGGCAGCGGTATTTTGCGAAACTTTGCGTTCGGTGATAGAGCGCGACTCTCGTATAATCGTCGGACATATTTTTAGACGGAATTTTTCCATGACGAAGCGGTTTTTGCGTGCGGCAGTTTTGGGTTTGCTGGGACTTCTCTCGGTCTCAGCGTCGGCGTTTACGCCCGATATGAAGGCGATTGAAGACAAGACCTTGACGGAGCGTTACCCTGAAGGAGCGCTGATGTCGCGCGAAGCGGCGGATCAGCTCCTCGCGGACGTAAAGTCCGCGCGCGCCAAATTAAAGGATGAGGCGGAATATGCCGACCGACGCTGCCAGGAAAATTTCTTCACCAACAGCTGCCGCGAAGACGTGCGTCAGGCAAAGATGCGCCAGGAAGCGCGGCTCTTGACGTTGGAAAGTCAGGCGAAGAAGGTCGTGCGTGAAGATAAAGCCCGCATCGAACGCGAGAAGCAGAAAGCGCGCGAAGCCAAAAAAGCGGCCGGCCCCCAGGTGAAGAGGTCCGCAAAGAAAGCGGAAACGAAGGCGAAGCCGCAGCCCGTGAGCGACCGGGTTGCCAAGCGTCAGGCCGATATCGAGAAACGACGCGCGAAGGCCGCTGCCCGCGTTGCCAGAGAAGCGGAAAACAAGAAAGCGTACGAAGCGAAACTCGTGGAACGTGATAAGCGCGCGGCTCGCCGCGCCAAGGCGAAGGCCGACCGTCAGGCGAAGGAAGCCAAAAAATGAAGCGCCCGATAACGGATCCCTTGGACGAAGGTTTTAATGAAGAACCGGCGGACGCATATTTAAAACGCGTCCAAGCGGCGTTTGAGCCGGGAGGCGCTCTGACGGGGGCGACCGAACACTTTGCCCGACGGGAGGGGCAGCTGAAATTTGCCTTGGATGTCGCGCGTTCCATCATGACGCACGGCACGGACATCATTGAGGCTGGAACGGGTACCGGTAAGACCTTTGCCTATTTGACCCCTGCCGTGTTGGCGGACTGCAAGGTCGTGGTGAGTACCGCGGGTAAACCGCTGCAGGATCAGCTCTTCACGAAGGACTTGCCGGCCGTTCTCGAAGCCCTCGGCACGAATGCCGATATTGCGGTTTTAAAGGGGCGTGCGAACTACGTCTGCAAGTACCGCCTAGCAGTGGCGATGAGCGAAGGGCGGCTGCCTTCGCCTGAAGCCGCCAAAGACCTGCAGCGTATTGCGGAATTTGCGCAGATCGATCCCGTCGGGGATCGGGCGGCGTGTCACGGGGTGCCGGAAGATTCTCCGGCGTGGCCCTTTGCCACAAGCAGCGCGGAAAACTGCCTCGGGAATAAGTGCCCGCATTTCACGGAATGCTTCGTGAACCAAGCGCGAAGCCGCGCGAAGAACGCAGACATCGCCGTCGTGAATCATCACCTCTATTTGTCGGCGATGGCCTTGATGGCGGAAGCCGAAGGCGCGGGGGACGACGCGCGGATGCTCCCTAAGGCGAACGTCGTGATTTTTGACGAAGCCCACAAACTCCCCGAAGTCGCATCTGCATTTTTCGGCAGTGAATTCTCCACGTACGTCGTTAAGAACGCGGTGAAGGAACTGAAAGTCGCGCTGATGGGACGCTACCGCCGGCTCTGCGACGCCAACCACTGGGAAACGAAGGCGGACGCCGTCGTCTATCGGCTGATGGACTTCGTGATGCGGCTTTCCGAAATCGGCATGACCGAAGGCATGAATAAGCGGATTGCCGACATCGACCGCATTGAGACGACGGCTGAGATGCTCAATGAAGCGGAAAACGCCGCAGCGGGGTTGTCCGAAGAGCTTACGGACGTGATTGAAGACGATCCGGAAGTGGAAAAAGGGGCGACTCTCTTGGCGGACGCCGCCGTCGCGATGTCTGAGTGGGTGGATGCGTTGAAGCACCCCAAGGCCGTCGTCAAAAACGGTGCCGGCATCCCGGTCGTACGCTGGGTGGAACGCACCCGCACGGAGGCGCGCTTAAACGAAACGCCTCTTTCCTTTGCGGACGATTTTGCAAAACTCAGGGAATCCCAAAGCGACGCCGCGTGGATTTTTACGTCGGCGACGTTGGCGACGGGAAAGGCGGATTTTTCGCATTTCATCAAAGAAATGGGGATGGAAGGGGCTGAAACCCACGTCTACGACAGTCCCTTTGAGTATCCGGAACAAGCGATGCTCTATGTGCCGGGGCGGATGCCGGACGCGCGCACGACGGAGCGGGAAGCCTACATTGGTGCGTTAATTGAAGAAAGTTGGCCCGTGATTGACCTCGTGGGCGGACGTACTTTCCTGCTTTGCACGAGCTACCGCGCGATGCAGCAGGCGGCGATGCGGTTGCGGGAGCGGATTGACGCCAACAACCGTTCTTACGAAGTGCTGTTGCAGAACGAAGACAGCCGCACCAAACTCATCGAGCGCTTCCGTACGAGTACCCGCGGGGCGATTTTGGTGGGGAGCATGAGTTTTTGGGAAGGGATCGACATCAAGGGCGAAGCGCTTTCTTTGGTGGTCATCGACAAATTGCCTTTTGCCCCGAAGGATGATCCGGTGTTGGAAGCTAAGGGCGAATGGATTCGTGAGCAGGGCGGAAATCCCTTCTCGGATCATCAGATTCCGTTGGCGGCCATCACGTTAAAACAGGGCACCGGGCGCCTTATCCGCAGCGAAAAAGACCGCGGTATCCTTATCATTGGGGACAAACGCGTGTTGCCCAACGTGACGCGCTACGCCGCGCAGTTCTTGGGGTCATTGCCGCCTTTTTCGCGGACGCTGAAATTGGAGCGGGTTCTCGATTTCTGGCAACACCCTGAAAGTTGGCAATAGTCCGACGAGAGTCTTTAGAATGCGACGGGTATAACGGGAGAGGCAGCCGACAACGGATCGGCTGAAAATTATGGACAAAGAAAAAGTAAAAACGATCGGTACGTGGATTTTTAAGATTGCGGCGGCCGGTTTTCTGATTCACCTGATGTGGAAAGTCATCTACACGCAGCATATGTGGCTCAATTCGTAACCGTTCTCTGATAGAATCGCAACTTTCCAAAAATTCGCGAACGGAAGTGTGGCAGAGTGGTTGAATGCACCGGTCTTGAAAACCGGCGACGGCTAACCCCGTTCGTGAGTTCGAATCTCACCGCTTCCGCCAATCATGCGGATTTTGCGAATCTGTTGGAAAACACAGAAAGTCCGTACAGCCGAAAATAAAGGTTGGCGGGCTTTTTTGTTGTTAGGTTGTCACGTTTTGTTGCAGATATCAGGGTTTCTACTGAAATTTACCGTGTGTCTGCTCTGCCATTCTCGTTGAGAATCATTCGCACTTTCAATGAGCCGTTTCCGAGCTGAACGGCGCGCGTTTCTCAACTATGAAATTACTGAAATCCGTTAATCCTGCGGCACCGAAAAAATGTGCCGCGACCGCCAATTACACCGTCGGCGAAGAGATCGCCAACGCGGTAACGCACGGTGTGGCGGCACTTCTTTCCATTGCCGGACTCTGCGTTTTGGTGGCGTTTGCCGCAAGCTACTCGGGTTCGGCCCTCGTTGTAACCGCCGTGGCGATTTTCGGCGCGAGCATGGTGTGCCTTTACACAGCGTCAACGCTTTATCACGCCATTCCCAATATCCGCGCAAAGAAAGTCCTGCAGGTGTTGGATCACGCGATGATCTACATCCTGATTGCGGGCTCCTACACGCCGTTTTGCCTCGTGACGTTAAAAGGTTGGGTAGGCATTACGCTCTGCTGCGCCGTGTGGGCGATCGCGATTGCAGGCGTTTCTCTGCAGAAGATTCTTTTAAAGCGCAGCGACTGGATCAACTGCCTTTTGTACCTCGTTATGGGGTGGCTCGTGGTGCTCGCGATGGATCCCCTCATTTCCGCGCTCCCTGAAGGCGGTCTGTGGCTGCTGGTGTTGGGGGGCGTCGCGTATTCCGTGGGCGTCATCTTCTATATTTGGGAGAGTCTTCCCTATGGGCACGCCGTGTGGCACGTGTTCGTCTTCTTGGGGACGGTACTGCAGTTTTTCTCCGTACTCCTTTATGTGATTCCGGGCGTGTCAGGGACGTAAATGACGAAGATTGATGTGCGCTCGTTTGAGTCCGCAGATTTCAGCGTCTTTGCCGAGGCCTACGACAAAACCTGGGGTTACGAAATCAGTGACGATCCCGCCGACAGGGTTCGCGAACTGTCCGGGCCCTTTTATCTTGCGGGGAACCTGTTGAAGTCCGACTGGGTGCGGGTGGCAACCGTGGACGGAAAACCGGCGGGGCTTCTCTGCGCTTCGTTTGATGCGGAAGCGTCGGATCCTGCGGTGACTGCTCTGGCGCTCGCGCATCACGTGATCATTCAGGCGGCAGACGAAGAGCTCGCTAAAACCGAGAAGGGACGCTCGCTCTTGGATTTTTTAGAAACCCTGCATGAAAATAACGAGAGCAATCTTGCGTTGATGCGTAAGTTCGGGCTGCCGCCGGAGTCGCCGGAACTTGTGTACTTCATTACGCATCCGGACTACCGCCGTCGCGGCGTCGGCAAAGCGCTTTTGATGGCGTTTGATGCGCAATGCATTCGTCGCGGAGTACGAGCGGCGTACCTCTTTACGGACACGCACTGCGCGTGGCAGGCCTACCTGCGGTACGGCTGGCAGAAAATGGTGGAGTCGCCCAAGAACCGCTTCGGGCTTAAGCAACTCGCGCTCAGAAAAAGCTATTCGCCGTTTTGAGGTGTCTTAAAAGGCATTCCGGCGGGCCAGGCCACGAGGTCGTCATCGTCCATTGTTTCTAATGCCGCCGGGCCTTCGGATGCGGTGTTGACGGCGTAATTCAATTTTGCGTACACCGCCGGGATTTCGTGTTCCAGCACCCCCGTCGCCTTGCGGGGATTTTCTTCGAGAAGCTGAATCGCGTAGGCGAGGGCTTCTTCGGCGTCTTTCAAAGTTTCCGTGAGCCATTCGGCGTTGATTGTTTCAGTTTCAGACACGGGTACCTCCTTTTGTCAAAGTTCCGCGATGCTAGCAGACGGCAGGGCGGGCAGAAATACCGATGACGGGATTTTGGCTTTCTGCTAGATTCGGATTTTCGAATTTTCTTCCTGCGGGTGCACGATGTCTGCTTCGAGTATCGGTGACGTCTTCGTCGTAACGAATTTCGGTGAGAGCCACGGGCCGGCGATCGGCTGCGTGATCGACGGGTGCCCCCCGGGGATGGCGCTGACGGAAGCAGATATCCAAAAGGAACTTGACCGGCGTAAGCCCGGGCAGAGCCGGCACGTGACGCAGCGCCGGGAAGCCGATGCCGTGGAAATCCTCTCCGGCGTCTATGAGGGCCGAACGACGGGAACCCCCATTGCGCTTTTGATCCGCAACACCGATCAACGGAGCAGGGACTACGGCCCGGTGGCGCATCAGTTTCGCCCTGCGCACGCGGACTGGGGGTATTGGGCGAAATTCGGCCTGCGAGATCCCAGAGGCGGCGGTCGGGCTTCGGCGCGCTTGACGGCGCCTACGGTCGCAGCGGGCGCCGTTGCAAAGAAGTGGCTCGCAGAAAACATCGGGATTTCGATTTGGGCGTGCCTCACGAAACTCGGAACGACGTCCGTGCGCGTGGAAGATTGGACGGAAGTCAACAACAATCCCTTCTTTGCCGCGAACGCCTCGCAGATTCCGGAACTGGAAGCGCAGATGGATGCAGTGCGCAAGACCGGGGACAGCATCGGCGCGGAATTGATCGTCGAAGCGGCGGGCGTGCCCGCGGGGCTCGGTAACCCCGTTTACGGACGGTTGGATGCAAAGTGGGCTTACGCCTTGATGGGCGTCAACGCCGTTAAGGGCGTTGAAATCGGGGACGGTTTTGCCGTGAGCGGCGCAACCGGTACGGCGAACGCCGACTGCATGACGAAGACGGGCTTTGTGACGAACCACGCGGGCGGCATTTTGGGCGGTATTTCCGACGGAGCAACGCTGACGGCGCACGTGGCGATTAAGCCAACGCCCTCGGTGCGGTTGCCGTTGGCAAGCCTTGATGAAGCGGGGAACGAAGTCGAAGTCGTGACGACGGGGCGCCATGATCCGTGTGTGGGGCTCAGAGCGGCGCCGGTTTTGGAAGCAGTTACTGCCTTGATTTTGATGGATGCTGCGCTCCTGCAGCAGGCGCAATGCGGCAACTTGGGACGAAAATTTCCGTAAGTGTTGCGTTTTGTTCTCAGGGTTAACCCCGTAAACTAGGTTGCTTATTGCCGCAATGTTGGGGAGTTTCTAAGTCTGATGGAAGAATGAGGGCGTCTCATAAACAGAGACGGCGGTTGAAAGTGCGGTCTAGTCCCCGCAAAAGCTTTCAACAGCTTTCTGAATTTATTCTGGAGATCTCTCAAATGAAAAAGACTCTTGCTGCAGTCGCCGTTCTCGGCGCGCTGGCTGGCTCTGCCATGGCTGCTGAAGTTACGCTCTATGGTGTGATCGATACGGGCCTCAATTGGACGCAGGTTAAGAAGGCCAACAAGACGACTGATTCCTTCTCTATGGGTTCTGGTCAGAACTCTGGTCCCCGCTTCGGCCTGAAGGGCACGGAAGACCTGGGCGACGGCTGGAAGGTTGGTTTCAATCTCGAAAACAGCTTCAAGTCTGACACGGGCGCTCTGGAATCCGCCGAAGACGGTGGTCGTCTCTTCCATCGTGAAGCTTTGCTCTTCGTGCAGTCTCCCTACGGCGAACTCTCCATGGGCCGCACGGGTGCTTTGGACGCCGGCACGGGTCGCTACAACCTGATGGGTTCTGGCGCTACCGCTATGGGGACGGGCTGGGACAACGTTGGTAAGTCTACGGTGATTCTCAAGGGCACCAACTCCCGTATGGACAACACGGTGACCTATCAGTCTCCGTCGTTTGCCGGTTTGACGGTCTATGCTCAGGCTTCTTTGCAGAAGGATAGCTGTGATCCGGATATCGAATACAAGAATTATCCGGAAGGTTCTTCTGATGCCGAACGTTATTATGGCTTGGGTGTTAAGTTCGCTGCAGAAGGGTTGAACGCAGGTTTGGTGTTCAGCACGACTGATTACTCTCGTCAGGATGTTACGAAGGACAACGACGACGATGGCTATGTGGTCAGTGGCTTTGTGAACTACGACTTCGGCATGGTGAAGCCGATGTTGGCTGCTCAGTATTGGGATGGCGGCGACAAGCTCACCTTCAAGACTGACACTGCTACGACGCGTACCATCAACGGTACGAAGGGGTATGGTATCGTGATCGGTGCTACGGCTCCGGTGCTTGGCGGTACGGTGAAGGTGACCGGCGGTTGGAACGATTTCGAAGCCTCTGATGATACCGTTGATGCCGACTCCAACAACTGGATGATTGGCGCGGGTTATGAATACAAGATTTCCAAGCGCACGATGATCTACACGGCGGCTGGTTACTCTGAACAGAAGACCAAGACTACGTCTACCACCAAGACCAAGACTACCGAAGTCATGGCTGGCCTCGTCCACACGTTCTAATCGGTTAACTGCTTAACACAGTTTCCATAGGACTCAAAGCCCTCGTTCCCCACGGTTCGGGGGCTTTTTCGTGAGCGCTTGTTTTGCAGGTTTCAGTCGATTTTCAGAACGACCATCTCAAAATCCGAAAACACCACCGTTGCTCGGATGATCTGAGCGTCTGTATTGAGCGGATGAAGTTCCTCCGTTTGTTTCAGTTCGGTCTCCGCGGCAGCAAGCTTCTGAGCAACCGTGTCGGCGGTTTCCTCTTCAGTATTGATCGTTGCAATTCCCACTGCGTACGCAGGAGCGTTCCCCGCAATCGGCAGCAGCTTAAAGCCGGTCGTTCCAAGTTCAGCCCAACGGTAATCCGTGCAGAGATTGATGAGCACTTGGGCCGCTGTTCGGAGAATGCATTCGTCGGAATACTGACGGGGAGCGTGGTCAGCCTCATTTCGGAGCGGCTCCGTGATACGTTCGAAGAGCGGACGGATGTCGCCTTTTGTCAGAGCCTGGGCAACCTCTTTGGCCCGTCTGTCGCTGATGATGAAAGAGCTGAAACCCGCAATACGTCTCAGAAAATAGAGGTCAAAACCTTCCGTCATGTATTTGTTGGGGATGACGAGTTCTGACGCGGTTGCACCGTAAGTCAGGAATCCCATGCAGCGGAGTAAATCCAGCCGTTCATTGTTTGAGAGTTGGCTTCGGTTTTCACTTCCGACGGGGGCCGTTGCAGCAGGGGCCGGAAGCGGTATTCCTTGAACCAGGGACGAGACAATCCGGGAAACACTCGCCGTGTAGCCAAGATGGAACATGGCGTTCATGATGTCCTCTTGGGTGCGAATGCTTTGTGGCTTGACGGGGGTAGCTTCGCAGTTACGGCGATACCAATAACAGAGGTAATGAATGCAGGCTTCAGGATTCACTACGAGGGTGTCAGACGAAGGCGAAAAACGGTAGCCGCTGTAGGCGTCCTTCATGCGGTTCACGAGTTCATCGTCAGTCACCGGGAGCGTTTTGTCCTTCATGGTTGTTTGGACGACGTTTTGAAGTTCAGCGGACGTAAAGCCGCATAAATCGGCGAAGGTTTTGTGGTCAGTGATGTCCTGCGCGGAAGGAAAGCCGACAGCAACCGGATACTTCATGAGTCGAGTGACGCCGATGATGAAGGAGCGGGCGACAATTCCTTCAGTTGCCGCATTTTCTATTGCGGCATAAAACCTTCTGAGGATTTGTTCTCGTTCGGCATAGGCAGAAAACTCGTCAGGGCCTGTTCCCAGGAGCACATTTGCCGTATGGTCGTATTCGTCGATCAGAACCATCAGCCGCTGCGGCAGATGGTTGGCCACGATGCGAAAGAAGTCCTGCATCAGAGGAAAAGGATCGAAAACGTCACGAGTCAGAAGCGGTCGAAGCGCTTCAAGCTTGCAGTCGTGATAAAAACGATAGAAGGCATTGACGAGGTTGGCGCAGAAGTCACGATCGAAATGCGTGTAGCTGATGCCGGAAAGGTCGATATGCAGGACGGCGTACAGCCCCTGCGTTGCCGTGGGGTGACTGCCGATGAAAGTACCTGCAAAGTAGCGGTCAAAATGTTCCGCTTCGTTTCGGTTGTAGTAGGTCTCGAGCGTTGAGAGAAAGAGGCTTTTGCCGAAATGTCGGGGCCGCGTCAGGAGAGCATGCCGGATACCGAGGTCTTCCAGCGTTTTAATAAAACGCGTCTTGTCGACGTAGAGAAGGTCATTTTCCCGAAGCTTGCGGAACGACGCGATACTCATCGACAGCTTGGTGCGGGAGTTTCCCATCAGGGCTCCTGAAACGGCGAAGAGTAGGACAGAGCATAACGAAAAACGCCGCCCCGAATTTCTCCGGTAGCGGCGTCTTCATCAGCACTTTACGGAATTAACCGCGGCGCGCGCAGCCCGGCGCGTAGATGTCGTCGGGCGTATAGGTCTTCTGACGCAGTCCTTCCACGATTTCCGCGGCGTTCTTGGCGATGGTGCCGGCGGTGACGCCCGCGGCGCGGTTTTTGACCGCTTCGCCGTGAAGCCACACGGCGGACAAAGTCGCGGAGACAAGGTCGTATTTCTGCGCAAACATGGCGGCGAGCATCCCGGCCAACACGTCGCCGGAACCTGCAGTCGCGAGCATGGCGTTCCCCGTGGGATTGATCCACGTGCGGGAACTTCTGAGCGACACGACGGATCCTGCGCCCTTCAGAATCGAGACGCACCCCGTCTGCACGGCGAGTTCGCGGCTCGCGTTGATGCGGTCGGCATTCACCTTTTCGACGGTGGAATGAATGATGGCCGCGGCTTCACCGGGGTGCGGCGTGATGACGGTGTGCGCCTTGCGGGCGAGTACCGAATCCTGCAGCGCCTGGTCTTCCGCCAGCATGCGAAGCGCATCCGCATCGATGATGAGGGGAACGTTGCAGGCGATGGCGTCCTTAAAGCGCTGTTTGGCCTTTTCTGAAAAGCCCATTCCGCAGCCGACGACGATGGTGTCTGCAAGCGACAAATCAGCCTTGTCGGTGACCATGAGTTCGGGCTGCAGCGGATCAAAGGCAGGGGCCTTGTCGCTCATTACTTCGACAACGACGGAACCCGCGCCCATCTTGAGTGCCGCACGCCCCGCCAAGAACGCGGCGCCGACGGTTCCCGTTTCGCCGCCGATCACGACGACGCGACCGTAGGTACCCTTGTGAGAGTTCTTCGCACGCGGTTCCGCGAGGTGCTTAAAGTCGTCCGTGTCAATGAGGGAAATGTTCGTGAGAGGCACGGACACGTCGAGGTTGTCGAGCAATACCGTTCCTGCGGCATCGGCACCTTCGTTCATGAAGCAGCCGGCTTTGGGAGCGAGAAGGTTCACGGTGACGTCCGCTCGGCAGCCGGGGATGTTCCCGACCCAGCGGCCCGTCATCATGTCGATTCCGCTCGGAAGGTCGATGCTTACGTGCAGGGCCTGGCGTTCGTTAAACCACAGTACTGCATCCTGCCATTCATTCAAAATGGCGCGCTTTAACCCGGTGCCGAATAGGGCGTCCACGACGACCTGCGCTTTGTCGGCGCTGTAGGGATCGGTCACGGTTTCGCCGCCCGAAGCCATCCACGCGTCATACAGGGACTTTGCGGTTTCGGACACGGGGGCGCCGCCCGTGATCGTCGCGCAGGTGACGCGGTAGCCTTTTGCCTGAAGCGCAAGCGCGGCGGCGTAACCGTCGCCGCCGTTGTTGCCCGGGCCGCAGACCACGACGACGTGCGCAGGCGTCTTCACGCGGTCGGCAATAACGCGTGCCACGGCGTCGCCCGCACGGCGCATCAGTTCGCTTTCGCCCAGAATGCCGGCGTAGCGTTTTTCAAGGGATGTAAGGTCGTCAAGATTAAGAATCTGCTGGCTCATGGGATCAATATTTCCAGTCAAAGAAACGGGCCGATAAGGCCCGTCAATTAAAAGTAGGCGTATTTTAGAACGTGGAGTGTCTTTTGCGGTAGGCGAAGGCGTCATTGCAAAAAGGGGCATATAAGCAGAAAGGACTAGAAAAAGAACGGGGTGGGGGATTGATTCGGGGCGGTTTCCGTAAAAACGGCGGGACGTACGAAACGGTACTCTCTATAATTAAAAGATTACGTTCGGCGGGGCCGCTTATGTTGCCGCATCAGAGCGCCTCATAAGGCCGGATGACAGGTTTTTCCCTTCCTACTGGTAGTGACGACATGTCCAATACTTCCGTAATTCTGAAGCTCTCCGGGGGCGATGCCCTCTCGGCATTCCGTGCGCAGCGCTTGTTGCCCGTTTTGAAGGCGGCCGCGCCCGGCGTGACGGCGGTTTCCGCCTCGTACGTGCACTTTGTGGCGTCAACGCGCGAACTCACGGCGGACGAAATTCAGCGCCTCGAAGCGCTCCTTGACTACGGCGATCCCGCCAAGGCGGATGCCGAAGGCACCGAATTCCTGACGGTGCCGCGCTTGGGGACGATCAGCCCCTGGGCGAGCAAAGCGACCGACATCGTGCATAACTGCGGCATCGACGCCGTGGAACGCATCGAACGCGGCGTTTCCTACCGTGTCGCGGGCACGATGACGGACGCCGAAAAAACGGCGGTCGCCAAGTGCCTTTTTGACCGCATGACGGAAACGGTTTTGGTCGACGGTACGGACCCCGCGGTACTCTTCACCGATGTCCCGGGTAAGCCCATGGCCGTGGTGGACGTGAAGGCGGGCGGCCGCGCCGCGCTTGAGAAAGCCAACGGCGAAATGGGCTTGGCATTGTCCGAAGACGAAATCGCCTACCTCGTCGAGGCGTTTACGAAGCAGGGCCGCAATCCGACGGACGTCGAACTGATGATGTTCGCGCAGGCCAATTCCGAACACTGCCGCCATAAGATTTTCAACGCGGAATTCACGATCGACGGCGTGAAGCAGGAAAAGACGCTCTTCGGCATGATCCGAGAAACGCACAAGAAGAGCCCGCGCGGCACGATCATCGCTTACAGCGACAACGCCGCCGTCTTCGAAGGGCCCACGGTACCGCGTCTTTACACGCGCCCCACGGCGGAAGATCCCGTGGGTTCCGTTTTCACCGAACGCCTGGAGCCCGTGCATACGGTCTTTAAGGTCGAAACTCACAACCACCCGACGGCGATTTGTCCCTTCCCCGGCGCCTCGACGGGCTCGGGCGGCGAAATCCGCGACGAAGGCGCGACGGGGCGCGGCGCGAAACCCAAGGCCGGTCTCTGCGGCTTTACGGTGTCGGCGCTGCATTTGCCCGATGCCCCTCAGACCTGGGAAAACGATTCGAACACGGTGACGGGCGAAAAGACGGACGCGGTCTACGGCGCGCCTTCCCGCATTGCGACGCCTCTCAGCATCATGACCGAAGGGCCGATTGGTGCCGCAGCCTTCAATAACGAATTCGGCCGTCCCAATATTCTCGGTTATTTCCGTGCGTTTGAAGCGCACATCGGTGCGGAACGCTACGGCTACCATAAGCCCATCATGTTGGCGGGCGGCATCGGCAACATCCGTGATGATCAAACCGCGAAACAGACGCTTCCCTCCGGCACTCTCATGATCGTCTTGGGCGGCCCCGGTATGCGCATCGGCTTAGGCGGCGGCGCTGCCAGTTCGATGACGACGGGTTCGAACGCCGAAAGCCTTGATTTTGACTCCGTGCAGCGCGGCAACCCTGAAATGGAACGCCGGGCGCAGGAAGTGATCGACCGCTGCTGGGCGAGCGGCGCCGAGAACCCCATCCTCGCGATTCACGATGTGGGCGCGGGCGGGTTGTCCAACGCCATGCCCGAATTGGCGGATTTGTCCGGTCACGGCGCGCACCTTTCTTTGGCGAAGGTGCCCGTGGAAGAAAAGGGCATGAGCCCCTTGGAAGTCTGGTGCAACGAAAGCCAGGAACGCTACGTGATCGCGATTGCGCCCGAGAAGCTGGCGACGTTTGATGCGTTCTGTAAGCGTGAACGTTGCCCGTACGCAGTGCTGGGCCGCATCAGCGATGACGACGAATTGATCGTCGAAGGCCGCGACGGCGAAGAGCGCGCCGTGGATATGCCGATGGATGTGCTTCTCGGCAAACCCCCGCGCATGCACCGCGACGTGAAGAGCGTGAAGGCGGACTTCAAGCCCTTTAACCCCGGTATGCTCACGGTGGCGGACGCCGTGAAGGCCGTGCTGAAGCACCCGGCGGTTGCCAATAAGTCGTTCCTCATCTCGATCGGCGACCGCAGCGTGGGCGGTTTGATCTCCCGCGATCAGTACGTCGGCCCCTGGCAGGTGCCGGTGGCGGACTGCGCCGTGACGAACGTGAACTTCACCGGGTTTAACGGCGAAGCGATGGCGATGGGTGAACGCACTCCGGTTGCGGTGCTCGATTCTGCGGCCGCAAGCCGTATGGCGGTCGCCGAAGCCGTGACGAACATTACGGCGGCGGACATTGATCCGGCGCTGGTGAAGTTGTCTGCCAACTGGATGGCAGCTTGCGGTGCTGCGGGTGAAGACGTGCGTCTTTACGAAGCCGTGAAGGCGGCGAGCGTCTACTGCCAGGCCGCGGGCCTTGCGATTCCCGTGGGGAAGGATTCCTGCTCCATGAAGACCGCGTGGACGGAAGGTGAGGAGAAGAAGGCGGTGACGAGCCCCGTGTCCCTCATCGTTTCGGCGGCGGCTCCCGTGAAGGACGTGCGCCTCACGTTGACCCCGGAAATGCGCCGCGACATCGACAGCGTGATTGCGGTCTTTGATCTCGCAGGCGGCCGCGCCCGCATGGGGGCGTCGATTCTTGCTCAGGTGGCTCAGAGTTTCGGTGACGAAGCGCCGGACGCGCCCGAAGCCGAAAAACTCCTGCGCTTTGTGAAGCTCATTCGCAAGCTCACCCTCGCGGGATGCATCAAGGCCTATCACGATAAGAGCGACGGCGGCTTGGCGGCGACGTTGTCTGAAATGATGTTTGCGACGCATAAGGGCGTGACGGTGAACCTTGACAGCCTCATCGACGGCGCGAAGGATTCGCTCGCGGTGATGACGTCGCTCTTTAACGAAGAAATCGGTGCGGTGGTGCAGATTCCGCGCGATCGGTTGGCGGATGTTGAAGCGCAGGTCTCGGCAGCGGGCCTCACGGACGCTTTCCACGTCATCGGTTCGATCAACGAAGACGATGCCTTCGTCGTGAACGCGGGCGGTACGAACTTCGTGAATGAAAAGCGCACCGACCTCATGAAGGCCTGGAGCGAAGTGAGTCACGAAATTGCGCGGCGTCGTGATAATCCGGCCTGCGCCGACAGCGAATTCAACGTCGCCTGCGGTACGGAACATGCAGGGCTCTACGTGAAGACCACCTTCAACAGCGAAGAGCATCCGGCAGGGCCCTACATTCACAGCGGCCACGCGAAGCCGAAGCTTGCCGTGCTGCGCGAGCAGGGCGTCAACTCCCAGATGGAAATGGCCGCAGCCTTTACGCGCGCGGGCTTTGAAGTGTGGGACGTGCACATGACGGATCTTCTTACCGGACGCGTCACGCTCGAAGGCTTCAAGGGCCTCGCAGCGGCAGGCGGCTTTTCCTACGGCGACGTCTTGGGTGCCGGCGGCGGTTGGGCGAAGACGATTCTCTTTAACGAACGTTTGTCGGAAATGTTCGGGGAATTCTTTGCGCGTCCTGATACGTTCTCCTTGGGTGTTTGTAACGGCTGCCAGATGCTGTCCCGCTTAAAGAGCCTCATCCCGGGTGCCGAAGCCTGGCCGAAGTTCGTGCGGAATCGTTCCGAACAGTTTGAAGCGCGTCTCGTGCAGGTGAAGATTGAAGAATCGCCTTCAATTTTCTTTGCCGGTATGGCGGGAAGCTCCATGCCGATCGTGAATTCGCACGGCGAAGGGCGTGTGGAGTGGTACCGGCCTGAAGACGCTGCGAAGGCGTTGGTTGCGGCGCGCTACGTCGACAGTCGCGGTGTTCCCACGGAAACGTATCCGTTGAACCCCAACGGGTCGGTCGGCGGCGTGACGAGTCTTACGACGACCGACGGCCGTGCGACGATCATCATGCCGCACCCGGAACGCACGCACCGCTCGGTGCAGATGTCCTGGCATCCGCGCGCGATGGGCGAACTCTCGCCTTGGATGCGGATGTTTGAAAACGCCCGCATCTGGGTGGGCTAACCGGGCAGCCTGAAAGAAAACCTCCGATTGAGTGAAGAGCTCTTTCGGAGGTTTTCGTTTTTTGAGGTGTCTCAGAAGTTGGCCGCGCGATTAAATCGTTGCCAAGTTTAGTAGGGACAAAATTGATGTCGAAAAATCCCCGCAATAATCGAATGTTGCGGGGATTGAATTGATCGGAAACGTCCGATCAGGAGAGAAAACGCTTCCGAGAATTAGAAGCGGTGCACAACGCCGACGCTCACTTCGCACCCGTTCGGGGTTTTGCTGGAACCATTCTTCTCAACCTTTTCCTGAGAGTAACCGGTCATCGCATAAAGAGCCGTACGCTTGGAGAGGGCGTAGTCGTAAGCGGCCTCCACCGTCCAACGTTCGAAGTCATAGCCCTTCGTGTTGCTCATGTTACGGTAGTTCGCGGCGAGTTTTG
Source organism: uncultured Sutterella sp. (assembly GCA_900544255.1). Classification (GTDB taxonomy): domain Bacteria; phylum Pseudomonadota; class Gammaproteobacteria; order Burkholderiales; family Burkholderiaceae_F; genus Duodenibacillus. The sequence goes on along the minus strand of UQUM01000002.1, from coordinate 61,993 downwards.
CCGTGCCGCCCAACACCGGATAGTGCACGCCGACGCTGGCGCCCCAGCCGTCAACGAAGCCGTAACCTGCGGTAGTGGCCGTATCGCCGATACCTTCCGTGGTGAACTTGTTGATGCCGGCCGCCGCAACGCCGCCGCGGGCATTCACGTTGATGAACTGATTTTCAAAGCACTGTCCGAAAGCAATGACTTTAAGGCCGCAGTCAAACGTGTAGTTGCCGCCCAAGGTGTAGGTGTAGCCGTCGTCGACGTTTTCGCTGCCGTTATAGCCCTTGTGCGTTTCGAGAGCACCCCAGTTCGTCGTATCAGCGACAAACACGGCTTCAAAACGGTTGTTGAGGTAACGCAGAGCGACGGACGCGTAGCGGTCAGTGGAGGACTTGCCTTCCGTGCTGCCGGCCTTCGTACCGGCAACACCGTCGTTCTGGAACGAATACATCGCGTAACCCGTGAAGCCCGTAAACGTCGGGGTCTTGTAGGAAATGGCGTTGTCAACGCGCGTCCACATGGAGGCGGTGGCGTTCGAGGTGGAGAAGCCCGTCGTGTAGTTCGCGAACAAAGGTTCAATCGCACGGAAGAGGCCGTTTGCGCCCAAGACGCTGCCGAAGATCGGCATGCGGCCGAAGGAGAGGGTACCGAAGCTGCCCGAGAGGGTCATCTGCGCTTCACGACCGAAGAGACGGCCGCCTTGCTTGGTGTCAAGATTACCGGTGTCGGATTCAATCCCGGATTCGAGCACAAAACCGAGTTTCAAACCGTTGCCGAGATCTTCCGAACCGCGAAGGCCCCAGTGGGAACCGAATTCCTGACCGTTTTCCATCGAGAACTTGTCGGTCTTCGTGCCCTGGTCGGTATCCGAGTGCGAATAAGAAAGGCCCGTGTTGATGAGGCCGTACATTTCAATGTTCGCAGCCATGGCGGACGTCGAGAGGAAAGCGCCGGCAACGGAGGCGGCGATCAGAGTCTTTTTCATGGGTTTTAATTTTATAAGTGGTCAGTAAACGAAAAGGAATACTCCTTTAAAAACTGAAGTCCTCCATTCACAGACGTTATATTACTTGGTCTTCTTCAGCTGTTCAATCACCGAGCGCGTTGCCACGGACGCAAAGGGGCCTGTTTCGTTGGAAACACTCTCGTCAAAGAACTTGCAGTTGAATTCCGGATCTTGCTTACGGCGGCCCTTCAGTTTTCTTGAAGAAGAATAATCCGCCTTCGGCGAAAGAAATACCCGCAAAAGAGAGATGTGAGGTAAGACTTTCAAGCAAAGGGACTGCGTCAGAAGAGGGAGGATGATCCAGGGGTTTACCCTATAGACGCGGGTGAGTAGTGAAAATCGTTACAATCGTCGCCCGTATCTGTAAAAGTACTGAGTCCGTTACCGGCTCGTGAGTAGGAATTTCAGGCGATGAGCGAAGAGAGCATGATGTTCGTAGGCGCCGCGGCGCTTCTTTTTTTCTGTGTGTTGGTTCTGCATTCTCTGTGGCAGACGGGGCGTAAATACCCGGCGGCGGTTCATGCACGCCCCAACGGCATCAAAGGGGGGCTTTTTTTAGTCGTTGCCTTTTTGTTCGGCGTGGCCGTCGTGGACGGCGGAAGTGCCGCGAACATTCTTCTTTTCATCAGTGAGCGGACGCCGGGCGGGCTGCCGGCGGACGTAATTCTCCGTTATGGGACGCCGGGCATCGCGGGGAGCGTCTTGTGTCTTGCGGCCATTCATAGGCTCGTCGTTGGGCGCGACAAGAAGGCTCTCGTTTACGCGACGGTTCTCATGTGGATTGCGGGGCCCGTTAACGAAATGCTCGCCTTCTGGTCGCAGAGGAGCAACGGCACCGAAGCGGACGTGCTGCCTTTGGCCGCGATCGGTTGCGGCGTCGCGGTTTCAACGGTGTACCTTTTCCTTTCCAAGCGTTCCAAAAACACCTATGGTTTATTCTGAAAATCAGTGCACTTTTCTAGGTTTTTCTCCTATTGTGGCCATAAAAACGGCAGCGTAGGATGTCACGCATATTTTCGGAAAATCGGATTCCGAAAGACAGAATAACCGCAGCACTATGCCCGTCACTTAGAGAAAACAATAGGGCGCTGTTGCTGAAGAGGTGAGGGGACTATGCTTTTTACCAAGACCGCTGCCGACGGCACCAACCGCGTGCGCGTCAAAATCTGCGGCCTCACGCGTGAGGACGACGTCGTTGCCGTCACGGACGCCGGAGCCGATGCAGTTGGCTTTGTTTGTTATCCGGGAAGCTCCCGCTTTGTGCCGCCCACACGACTCATCGGGTTGGCATGCCTGGTGCCGGAAAGTGTGACGAAGGTGCTTGTCTTCAAGAATCCCACGGCGGAAGAAGTGCGCGAATACCTGGCCTTTTTTCCTGACGCGACGCTGCAGTTCTACGGGCAGGAATCCCGGGCGTTCTGCGATCAGTTCCATGTGCCGTATTTGAAGACCGTGCACATGGATAAGCCGGAAAGGCTTCTCGAAGCACAGACGAACTACCCGTGGTCGGCGGGGATCATTGCCGACGCCAAGAGCGACACCTGGAGCGGTACGGGGCCGGACTTTGATTGGAAGGCGGCCGAAGGCGTCCGCAGCAAGATTACAAAACCCCTGATCGTCGCAGGTGGTCTGAAGGAAAACAACGTCATTCAGGCGATTAAGCTTCTGCGCCCTTGGGCAGTGGACGTGTTGGCCGGGGTCGAAGCCGCGCGCGGCATCAAGGATCCCGCGAAGATCAACGCCTTTATGCAGGCCGTGCGCCGGGCGTGTGATTCGAATAACTGAGCGTTGCCCGATATCAAAAATTCCGCCGCTTCCCGTGGGGAAGAACGGCGGATTTTTGGTAGCGTTTTTGCGGAAATCACGCAGCAGGGAACAACCACACTGAGAGCCCGAACACCGTGAAGATCACGAGTTCACAAAGAATGCAGGGCCACAGGGTTTTAAAGAAGTCGCTCTTAAAGTAATTGAGCGTAATGATGAGGCACATGTGGGTTGGAGTCACCATCTGGCCGCCCACACCGCACACGAGCGCAATGCTCAAGTAGTCAAGATTCCCGGCGGGAGCAAGCGCCGCCACGATCGGCATGACGATCGCCACGTGTCCCTGCGACATCCCGGTCAAGACGCCTACGATGAAACTCAGAATGGCGATGATCCAGCCGGCGGGAAGGGGGGCTGCCGTAATCGTCGCTACGATTTCGTTCATGAGTCCCGTGGCGGAGAGAATCTCAATGAAAAGGAAGATGCAGAAGACGTCGCGGAAAAGCTTCCATTCGAGTGCCCCGATGAAGACGTCCTTAAGACTCACTCCGCGGTGAAAGACTTTCAACAAAGCCCAGGCAAAGACAGCGGTGATGCCCATTGATTCGCCGGCGGACATCCCAAAGGCGAGCATCAGCACCAACATGAAGATGATGGGCGTAAAACAGAGGATGAAGTCGGCGCGTTCCTTTTTGAGTTCGTCGCTCGAAATCATGGCCTTGACGGCGGGCTTCATCTTGGCGCGGGCCAGAATGACGATCCAGCCGATGACGAACGCTAAGGCCGAAACCCACATGAGGTGCAGGATGACGCTTCCGACGGGGACGTTCGTGATGGCGCAGGCCAAAATCATCCCCGGGACGATGGGGCTTGAGAATTCAAAAATATGGCGGAACCAGAAGTTGGCGGCGCCGAGCGTTTCGGGTTTGAGGTCTTCGCCTTCGGCGAGTTTTTCAACGATGGGCGCCGAAAAACGGGCGCCGCCGATGCTGGGGAGCAGTCCTAAAAACGCCGGCATCACAGCCATGCCGACTTTTTTATTGGGGGTAAGCTGCTGCAGGTACTTCACCATACCGGCAAGGCATCCGCTTTTTCGGAGTTCAATTTCCAGGCAGACAACGAAATACAAAGCCCCCACCAAGTCCCAAGTGCGGGTTCTCAGAAGCATCGTCTTGGCGGAATCGATGAGCAGACTCACTTCCGGCTTTTGAACGAGCCACAGACCGAGGCCGCACAAGAGAATCGCCGGACCCAAGGGGACTTTGAAGCGAAGAAGAATGATGAGCGCTGCAATCGTGCAGGCGAGAAGGAGAAAAATAAACATAACGTCCGCTTGGAAAGTTAACACGGTGCCGACGCGGCGGTCGGCGGATAGGGGTGAATTCTACGCGTGAAAAAAAGGTGAATTTCTCGACAGGACAAAGTCGTTGCGAGGTCGGCGAGCGGCGCAAAAGACAAGGTATGCCCGACGGAGCATGGTAAACTGACAAGATTAAGGTATCGCTTTGTTTTTGTTTGAAAGCTTATGAAGAAAATTCTGCCGATCGAAATTGAAAACCGGCGGCAAAGTTCAGCTGATTATCGTACCGGGGAGTGCCGAGGAATTAGTAGTTTCCAACCGAGCCGTGGCGCAGCAATTGGTGCGGGAGGCTTTTTTGCCAGACTGAGTTATTAAAAAAGGACAAAAAATGACGGTCACACTGAAGCAGTCCTCATACGGCATCGGCGATTATCGGTTGCTCCGCTTGACAGGAAAAGCGTGCGTGGACAAGACGCAGTACATCGAACGGTTGGAAGCCACGGGGCACCCGTATCCTTTTTTGGTTCGTCCCCGGCGTTTCGGGAAAACGCTCTTTACCCAAATTCTGAAGCTCTACTACGACAAGGCGGAAGCGGCTCGTTTTGAAGAAAACTTCGGCGGTACCTATATCGCCGACCACAAAACACCGTTGGCGAATCACTACTACGTGCTGACTTTGGATATGTCGGCGGTCAATTCGGCATATTTTGCGAAGGGATTGTGTGACAGCCTAAAAAACGGCATGAGGGATTTTTGTGGGCGCTACGCGTTTTCGGAAGGGGAACGCATACTCAGCATGACGTTTGATACGCCTCAGGAACTGATGGGGGAATTCTGCCGGGCCTTCTCTGGGCGTTTCAAAGGAAAAATTTACCTCATCATAGACGAGTACGACCAGACGGCCAACAACGTGCTCTCCAACGATGTGGAGTCATTTCGGGCGCTCACTCGGTCGGGCGGTGTTTTGAAAGAGTTTTTCAGTTATTTGAAACAGCTCACCACCAACGGGCCGCTCGAACGCATTTTTCTTACCGGGGTGACGGCGATATCGCTTGACTCCATGACGTCAGGCTTTTCCATTGCTAAGAATTTTTCAACCCGAGCCGACTTTGCGGGAATGTATGGCTTTACGGAAGAGGAACTCCGTACCTTGATTCCTCAGTTGGTCAATGTGAAAAAGTTGTCGATGACGGAGGACGATCTGGTTGCACGGATGCGGGAATGGTACAACGGGTACCGTTTCAATCCGAGGAGCGACGTGACGGTGTTTAATGCGTCGATGTGTCTTTATTACCTGGATTACCTGGCATCCGAGGAAAAGGAGCCGCTGCAGCTGATGGATCCGGCAGTTGCCCAGGATTTGTCGAAGATAGAAAAGATATTGGCACTGGGACGTCCGGAGTTTGTCGAGGAAGTGGTGGAGCAGGCGGTTCGCGGCGAACGCATTCCCTTTGACGGAGGGTTGACGCTCTTAAATCTTCAAAATTCGGACTATTTTACGGATCAGGCAGTTTTGTCGGCGCTTTTTTATCTGGGATTCCTGACGTATGTTCCCGGAGAAGAAGAGGAGTTGGTGGTGCCGAATCGGGCAATCGCTCAGCAGTTCTATGACTACCGTTTCAAAACGCTTCGCCGCTTTACGAATTGGGTCGTGAGCCGGCGCTTTTTGGATAAGACCTTGGCACCTTTGGCGGCTGGGAATCCCGAGCCGTGGCTACGTGAGGCGGAACGACTCCTCACAAAGCAGTGCGGCATTCAGAAGAGTCTTCACTTAAGCGAAAGTGATTTTCAGGTGTGCTTGCTGACCCTGGCGAACTTGATGCCCGATTACACGTGCCGGGCCGAAGTGGAAGTGACGGGAGAAACGCATGGGTATGTGGATTTGCTTCTCACCTCAGAGAGCGGCACGAAACCGTCGTATCTTATCGAATTGAAGTACCTCACGAAAAAGAACGGTACACCGGCGGCTGTAAAAAAGACGCTGGAAGCCGCTGCCGTTCAGGTCGCGGACTATGTTCGGGGAGACAATCTTTGCTCTGTTCCCCGATTAGTCGGAGTAGCGGCCGTTTTCGTCGGAACGGAACTTTCGGCGCTGCGGGTGATGCCCGCAGCTACAGAGTCCGACGTCAGCGAATGAACGATTTTGTGAGTACCCCCGTCGCATTTCGCGTATCCCGCAGAAATTCGGCGGGGAAATGCGCCGCCGTCTTAATCCCCATCGGATCGTAGCGGACGGACACGGGCGGCTCGAACATTCCGTCCACGTCGGCAGGGGCCAAAAGGGACAAGAGTTCTGCGGGCACTTCGCGAACCGGTGTACGGGCGAAGGTCTCGGTGAAAAGCCCGCCTTTGGCGCAACTCGCAAAGAGCTCCTCCGGGATCGCGGTGAGGCGGGTGTCCGCGAAGGTGCGGACGAAATTTTTGGCCATTACGGTTTCGCCGAAAAGTTCGGGGGGGAGCGTTGTTAAGGGCGTTCCCAGGAAGCATTCGGAAAAATCCCGCACCAAAGGCGTGCTGTTAAAGAGCTGACCGCTCACGGCCGTGAGCCCCGAATGCGCAAAGGTGCCCGCAAACGACTCCGCGTAAATGACGGGGAAAAAGAGCGTTTCCGGAATTGCCGTGAGATGTCGGGCGCCGGAGAAAAAGCGGGCGAGACTTTTGCGGTGGGTGTTGCGGACGAACGCAGAGGAAAAAACGGACGTGAGGTTCGTGAGTTCATCGCCTTTTTGCAGCCAGAAGGCAAGCGGCTCGGGCTCCCCGGTGGCGACGTCGGCAATCGGCGGAATGATGCTGTCAATCGACGTGACGGCGTCCGGCAACGAAATCGTTTCCGCCGGCCAAAGGCCCCCGCAGTCAATGGAAAGATGGTGAACGCCCGGTGCCAAATCCCAGCCGATCACGAATTCGATGCCCGGGGCCCAGTGTCGGGTGACGGCTTCGCCGTCCATGACGGTGTGCAGCACTGCAAAGGCGGGGGCCAACGTTTTGACGGCCTTAAAGGCAAGCGTCTGGCGTGAGCGCTTTTTGACGGTAAGCGTGAGACGCAGCGCGGGGGCGGAAGACGCGTGAGAGGCAGTCTGAATCATTCGTCGGTTCCTTCGAAATCCGGCACAAAGTTGTCCAGCTCGAGTCGGCGGTGCCGACGGGCGTAGCTTGCGGGAAGTTTCGTCAGTATCTTACAGAACGCAAAAGCACCGTCGGCGGAAGCCCCTTCGGAAACGGATGTAAAGAGGGTGTCGGGGACCTCCGTCAACGCGGTGCAGCCCGCGAAGGCTTCGTCGAGATTCGTGACGGTGTCGCCGACGGCATCAAAAAGTGTTGCAGGTACCGACGTGAGTTCCCGGGCGTCCGCCGCCCAGCCGCAGAAGTTGCCGCGCTCGGTGACGTTGCGGGGATAAAAAACGGGAAGCGGCGAGAGAATCTTTGTGACGAAACGCCCCAGGCGGAAGGGCCGCACGGGTTCCCCCGGGGTTGAATAGAGCGTCACCCGGTATAGGCCGTCTTCGGCGTAGGCGTGCGTGAGGCCGGGGACGGTATTCCAGTCGCAGCGTTGTGTCGTGTCGTCGCCCCAGTTGATGAAGAGGTCGCCTACGGCCTCAAAGTCCATGGGGTAAAAGAGGACGATGGGTTCGGCGGCGTATTGAGTCCTCGCGTGCCAATCAAAGGCAAAGGCCTGATCTCGTTCGGACGCGGGCGGTCGGACGCAGCCCAAGTCCGCACGAAGTTCCCGAGGAAAAGCGGCAAATAAGGGAAGCGGCGCGCCGGCCAAAAGTCCTTCGGCACACGCCGGAACGGGCGTCGGAAAGAAGGGGTCGGCGACGGACGTAAGTTGCGGGCAGTCGGCGAAAGCTTTTTCTACGGTGGACTCGGGCGTAACGCGCGTCAGGAGTTTTGCGGGGACACGGGTAAGTGCTGAGCCGGCAGCGAATTCCCGCGCGGAGCGGATCGTTTTTACCGGGGTAAAGAGCTCTGCCGGCAGTTCCGTGAGGGACGAATCGGCAAACGCGCGGTCAAAGTAGGCGAGGTCGGGATTGTTGGTAAAGAGGTTGGCCGTGACGGACGCGAGCGGCGTGCGCGCCGGTGCGGCATCTGAGGCGGAACACTGCACTAAGGGCGGGAGCGTATCGGAAGGCATGAGCCGTCCCCGGTCGTCCGTTTCTCCCAAGGTGAGGGTCGGCAGGGGAGCCGTGATCGCCGTCGTTTGATCCGGAAGCTGTGCGAGAGGCAGAAACCCCGAAGCGCAGCCGATTCGGACGTGAAACACACCTGTGTGCCCGTAGGTGTGGATGACGGACGCCGTCGGAAAAGCGTCGGGGGATTCGAGGAGCGTTTCTATGTCCGCACGGTCGGCTTCACAGTGTACGGCGGATTCGGAACCGTCGCCCCAGGACACCATCATGCTTCCCAACGCGTCGTGCGCGGGGCCCGGCACTTTGTAAAAGCGGATGACGGCAGGGATGTCTTCCTCATCGATGCGAACGTCGAACGTGCAGTGAGCGGCAAAATATTGCGTGAGTACCGCCATCGTCAGAACTCCGTCATCGTCGGGGCCGTTTCCTTAAAGAGCGCGAGAAGGCTCGCAAATCCCGTCGTCCTCAGCGAGACGGTGCAGTAGGGTTTTAAAACCGACTTGGGACGGAAACCGATTCCGAGGCCCGCGGCGCTCACCATCAGTCGGTCGTTGCTGCCGTCGCCCGCACAGGCAACGTTTTCCATGGTGCCTCCGAGGGCTTTGACGGTGCGTTCGGCAAATGCGAGTTTTCCCGCGCCGTCGACAATCACGCCGCCTTCGGGACCGGTTACGCTGCCGGTGAAACGCCCGTTTTCAATCCCGATGACGTTGGAATGGTACCCCGTCATGCCGAGTTCGCGGGCAATGACGCTCGTGCAGACCGTAAAGCCGGAACTCAGCACGTAGCTTTTGATGCCGTTTGCGTTAAGTGCCGCGATGAGTTCCCGGGCGCCGGGATTGATGCGGGTGTTGGCTTTGACCGTGTCAAGAACGGAGGCATCCATGCCTTTTAAGAGCGCTACGCGGGCCCGGAGGCTTTCCGCGTAGTTTTTGATGGTACCCGCCATCGCGGCGGCCGTAATTTCGGCGCAGGCTTTGCCGGTACCGCAGAGTTCGGCCATCTCGTCCAACGTTTCCGTGGTGACGAGGGTCGAATCCATGTCAAAGAAAAAGGCTTTGTATTGGGTGATGGACGTGTTTCTCGCCCAAAAGAGGCTGTCAAGGCGGTTGCGTTCGGCGGAGGCCTGCGCCTTGATGCGCCGTACGGCATCCGTCGTTACGCCTTCAAAGCAAAGCGTGTTGCCGGCGCGGAAGCGCTTTTTGGGTGAGAGTAAATCCGACAGTTCCCGGACGATGACGTCCGCAATCGGTTCGGCGGAAAAAGCAAAAAAATCGGGTTGAAAACGAATCATGTTAAAACCTAACCGAGTTCATCAGAAATGCGGGACCAGGAGCGGGACTTGCCGGAAAGGGAATTGATCGTCACGCGCCAAAGAGCGGCCGAGTCTCCTTCCCGGCGGGCGTAGGCCAAATGTTTCTCAGGGCTCGGGCCGGCGGCGTGGGCTTCGCAGATGGCGAGAAACGCCTTCTGACGCTCGGTTTCGTCCGTCACAAGGTGCGCTTCCCCTTCCACAACGGCGCTTGCGTAGTCGACGGTATGCTCCTCGGCCAGACGTTTTTCGTAAGCAACGAAAGTCAACGCCACTGCGGGGTTCGCGGCTATATTGTCGGCCTTGCGGCTTTTTTGTTCCGTACCGTGAAAGTAGAGAACGCCGTCGCAGTAGGCGGCGTTGACGGGTACGGCGTAAGGTCGGCCGTCAGAGCCGACGGTTGCAAGAACCGCAAAGTGGGCGGCCTTAATGACGCGCAGTGCGTCTTCCGTCGTGATCGCCCGGTCGCGTCGGCGCATGGGGTAAGTTTCGGTCATCAGTTTTTCTCCGGTACGGCCGCAGCGAGCGCGTTCGTAATCGTTCGTACGGCTCTCAGACGATCGTCCAACGTCGTTGTTTTGACGGTCATCTTCATCTTTTCGGGCCCCAACATCCGCAGATCCTTGCGGCTTTGCAGCAGGCGGATCAAAGCCAAGGGTTCAAAGTTGGGCTTGGCCTTAAAGTGAAAGACGATCGCTTCGTCAGCGGCGTCAATTTTAGCGATGCCGATTTTGGCAGCGGCCAGGCGCAGGCGGTGCGTCGCAATGAGGGCCTTCGCCGCATCGGGCATCATGCCGAAACGGTCGTTCAGGTCGTCGATGACGTGTTCGAGTTCGGTCAAGTTGTCCGCGGCTGCGAGTTCCTTATAGAGCCCCAGGCGGCTTGCCACGTCCGGCACGTAGTCTGAGGGCAGAAGCGCCGGCAGGTGCAGGTTGATTTCACTCATCGCCGCAAAGGGCATCGCAAAGTCGGGCGTTTCCCCGCGTTTCATCGCGCGCACGGCGGCCTTCAGCATCTGGTTATAAAGGTCGAAACCGACGTCGGCGATTTCGCCGCTCTGTTCGTCCCCCAAGACTTCACCCGCGCCACGGATTTCAAGATCGTGCATCGAGAGGTAGAAGCCGCTGCCCAAGTCTTCGAGGTTCTGAATGGCTTCGAGGCGTTTGACGGCATTTTTGGTTACCGCATCGTCGCCGGGCGTCATGAGGTAGGCGTAGGCCTGATGGTGGCTGCGCCCGACGCGGCCGCGGAGCTGGTGCAGCTGCGCCAGTCCAAACATATCCGCCCGATGAATGAGAATGGTGTTGGCGTTGGCGACGTCGATCCCGGTTTCAATAATCGTCGTGCAGAGGAGGACGTTGAAGCGCTGCTGATAGAAGTCGCGCATGATGTGTTCCAACTCCCGTTCGCTCATCTGACCGTGAGCGACGGCGATGCGGGCTTCGGGAAGGAGTTTCTCAAGGCGCTCCTTACGTGCTTCAATGGTGCTCACTTCGTTATGAAGGAAATACACCTGGCCGCCGCGCTTAAGTTCGCGGATGACGGCTTCGCGGATCAGTTCATCGGACTCCCGCCGTACGAACGTTTTAATGGCAAGGCGCTTTTCCGGGGCCGTGGCAATGACGGAAAAGTCGCGGATTCCCTCAAGACTCATTGCGAGCGTACGGGGAATCGGCGTCGCGGTGAGCGTCAGGACGTCCACTTCGGCCCGAAGCGACTTCAGCTTTTCCTTCTGTCGCACGCCGAACCGGTGTTCTTCGTCAATGATGATGAGCCCCAAGCGTGCAAAGGCCACTTTTTCGCCGAGGAGTTTGTGAGTGCCTACGGCAATGTCGATCGTGCCGTCCTTAAGGCCCTCCAAAGCCGCCGTCGTTTCTTTGCCGGAACGGAAACGCGAGAGTTCGGCGATTTTAATGGGCCACGCCGCAAAGCGGTCGCGGAAGGTTTGGGCGTGTTGTTCCGCAAGAAGCGTCGTGGGGCAGAGAACGACGACCTGTTTGCCGTTCATCGCCGCTACAAACGCCGCGCGCAGTGCTACTTCGGTTTTCCCGAATCCCACGTCGCCGCAGACCAAACGATCCATCGGGCGGGGCTGCGCCATATCCTCGATTACGGCGGTGATGGCCGAGGCCTGATCCGGGGTCTCTTCAAAGGGGAAGCCTTCGCAGAATGCCTCGTATTCGGCGGTGTGCTTTAAGAAAGCAAACCCCGTGCGGGATTCGCGCAGAGCATAGAGGTTCAAAAGTTCCGCGGCGGTGTCACGCACTTTCTGCGCCGCTTTCTTTTTGGCTTTTTCCCAGTCGCCTTTGCCGAGATTATGCAGCGGGGCGTGTTCGGAATCCGCGCCCGTGTAGCGGCTGATCAAGTGCAGCTGCGACACCGGTACGAAGAGTTTCGCGTTGTTGGCGTAGTCAATCCGTACGAATTCGCTCGCACCCTCGTCGCTTTGAATGGTTTCCAAGCCGCAGTAGCGCCCCACGCCGTGATCCAAATGCACCACGGGATCACCGGGTTTTAATTCGGAAATGTCGCGGATCGCGGCTTCGACGCGCGCCCCGGTATCCCGAATGCGCGAGCGGCGCCGTGTGGCCCGGATGTCGTAGAGCTCGCTCTCGGTGAGCACGGCAATGGCCGGGTTTTCGGCTTCAAAACCGTCGGCAACGGGGCCGACGGAAAGCACCACTTTGGCGGCGGACGCCAAAAAGGCGGGAAAGTTACCGACGCGCGTCGTGCGCACGCCGTTTTCGGAGAGCATTTCTTCCAAGCGTGCCGATCGCCCGGTACTCGTCGTGCAGATGAGAACGCGCCGCTTTTGTACCGCGGCTTTATCGAGATACGCTTTCAACGCCGCCAAAGGTTCCGCGGCTTTGCGGCTGATGGCGACGTTAAAGGGTGTCGCCGCGGGAAGCGTTTTCAAAATGAGTTTTGCAAAAGGCGCGAGACCCTTAAAAAACGTTTCCGGTTTGTCGATGAGGGTTTCAGGCGGTAAGGCCGGGCGCTCTTCATCGTGAGAGAGAAACTTCCAGCGGTCGGTGATTTCCGTGAAAAAGCGCTGCAGTGCCGCTTCCGTGTCACCGTACTGCGCGATGACGGCATCCGCAGGGAGATAGTCCGTCAACGTCGCGGTCTTTTCGAAAAAGAGCGGCAGGTAGTATTCAATCCCCGCGGCCGCCAAACCTTCGCCCATGTCCTTGTAGACGGGGCTTTTGTTGGGGTCGCTCGCGAACGTCTCGCGCCACGTCGTCCGAAAGCGTGCCTGGGATTCGGCGTCCATCGGAAATTCGTGGCCCGGCAGCACGCGGATTTCATCAATGGAATCCGTGGAGCGCTGTGTCTCGGTGTCAAAGCGGCGGATGTCGTCGATTTCGTCGTCAAAGAGATCAAGTCGGAAGGGGGCCGCCGAACCCATGGGAAAGACGTCGACGATGCCGCCTCGAACGCAGAATTCGCCCGGGGCCATCACTTGCTCGACGAGACCGTAGCCGGCGGCGACCAAGTTCTCTTTTAAAAGATCCACGTTGATCTTTTGGCCTTTCTTGTAAAAGAACGAACTCCCCAAAATAAATTCCGGCGGCGCGATGCGCTGAGCAGCGGTAGCGGCCGACGTGAGAATCACGTCCACGTGAGACTTCGTTTCCGTCTGCGCTTCCTTGCGCCGCGCGTGCATCGCGAGTTTCCACAGGGTTTCAAGGCGTTCGCTCACGAGGTCTTCGTGCGGACTCATCGTGTCGTAGGGAAGCGTTTCCCAGTCGGGGAGCACCGAAACCGTCAACGTCGGATCAAACCAGGTGAGTTCGTCCGCCAAGCGGATCATGTCGCTCGCGTCCGCGCAGACAAAGACCGTGAGGCGGCCCGCGGCTTTGACCGAACGGACGATCTCCGCGGCGGCGCATCCGGCGGAAATACCGGGGAGGGCGTCGGCGGTCGTGCGGCGCCCCGGTGCGGGTAATGTGAGTGCGGGAGAGAAGACGCGGGGGAAGGCGGTGGAAGCCATGGTAATTCGTGAGTTTGAGCCGGTAGAGAGACGTAAATGATAGACAAGCCGAGGCGAGAATTGGGGGCTTTTTGCGGAAGAAAAAAGAAGCCCTCCGCTTCGGATGAGGCAGAGGGCGTTCGATCAAGAGGACTGTCCGGTATCAGACAGCTGGAGTGATCGAATTAGAAGGTGTGGTTCAGACCGAAGCCGATCTGGTAGCCGTTGAGCGTGTCCACGTTCTTGAAGGCTTTGGAGCCATGGCTGTACACACCGGCAGCGTACAGGTTGGTGCGCTTGCTCAATTCGTAGCTGTAGGCGATGCCAAACACGTAGGCGTTACCCTTCGTGTTGTCGTCGAACTTAGCACCGTTTTCAAATTTGGCCTGCATATACTGGGCAGAGACGCCGAGGGTGCCGTCACCCAAAGGAGCAGAGGCCCCGAGAAGGAAGCTGTCGGTCTTGCCCGTCAGGTCAGCTTCAGCAACAACTTCATCACCTTCAATGTAGTTGTAGCCTTCTGCAAGATCTCCGAAGAGAGCGCCGCCGGCGAAGCTAGCCAGAGAGATCTTGTCGGCGTGCTGATACACAAAGGAAGGCTTAACGACTTCGAAATCCCAAGAAGCACCAACCGTGTAGAAGTTCATGTTCTTGTATTCATCGGCAGTATCCATTCTGGAACTGGTCGTATAGGTTTCACCGTGAGCAGGACGGACATGTTCGTACACTGCCGTCAAAGCGAGGGGGCCATTTTCGTACTTAGCACCGACACCATAGTAGTGAGTGCGACGGGACCATACTGCTTCGTTGCTACCGTCTTCGAGGGAAGCCTGCAAAGAAACCGTCAGACCGTCAACGGGGGTCAGTTCCACAGCTACGGCGTTATCGAAAGCCGCATCTTTGGTGGCAAAAAGCCCCATGCCGCCATTACCATAGGCCGCTTCGAGCGGATCAAAGTCACCGACGAGGTCAAAGTCGCCGCCGGCAGAAGAAAGGGCACCGCCCAGATTACCAGCTGCAAATTTCACCGTGTCGTTACCAACCCAGAGGTAGGACATGGAATCGAAAAGCTTGTTGTCATCAGCCCCGGCCATCGCGCCAGTGTCGGATTCAAATTCGTTTTCGAGAGCGAAACCGACCTTCCAACCGTTGCCAAGTTCTTCTTCGCCGGTCAGACCGAACACAGAGTCGCCGGCCCAAGCGCTTTCCATCGTGGCAGAGTTCTTAGAAGAGGCTTTTTTGCCATCAAGCGTTACGGAATCTGTATGAGAGAACACGAGCCCCGTGGACACAGAACCATAGAGTTCCACGTTGGCAGCCATCGCAGAACCCGCAAAGGCGCCGAGAGCGGCAACCGCAGCAAGAGTCTTTTTCATTTGAAAATTCTCCGAATTGGGAAATTAGGCTTAGAGAAGACCGCATAAATTAACGGCCTCCGATTTGTGAATGGCGCGATTGTAATGAGAATGTTTCTCACTACAAAAATTTTTACAATGAAAATATCAGGCGGTTTTCTTTGAGAAAAGGGACGGTATGAACAGAGCCTCACAACTGATACGGCAAGAAAGAAAATGATTTTCTTAAGAGATACAAGGCGAAAAACAGATAAAACGTAAATCGCAATGAGAACGACTCTTATTAAGAATTAGGCAAAACACCCTGTGTCAAACTTACAACAGTCTCCGGGGCGTAGGCAAAGAAGAACCGCACGACTCAGGTAGGAGCAGTGCGGTTGTCGAAGACTGCGACGCGAATTACTTTACGGGCGTTACTTTCGCCTTCTTGATGAGTTCTTCCATGTGCTGCGCGGTGCGCTGCTGCTGGATGGCCTGCTTCAACTGCGGGCCGTAGATGTTGAAGTCCTGCCAATTCTGTGCGGCGCGCTTACCTTCCAACTTGATGACGTGCCAGCCGAGACGGGACTGCACGACATTGGGGGCGAGTTCACCGGGTTTGAGATCCTTAAAGCCGTCGGCAAAGGACTTCTCGAACAGGTTGGGGGACGTCCATTCGATCAATCCGCCCTGGCCGCGGTTCTGCTGGGTGTCAATCGAATTGGCTTCCGCGAGTTTGGCAAAATCCGCGCCGCCCTTCACCTGACCGAGCAGGCGTTCCGCGGTCACCTTGTCCTTGACGAGAATGTGGCGCACCTGCACTTCGGTGTTGCCCCATTTGGCTTTGTTTTCGTCAAAGACCTTGCGGGCGTCTGCGTCGGTTACGGGGTGTTTCTTCGCGTAGTCGGCGACGAAGGCGTTCACATAGATGCCGTCGGTCGCGGATTTCACGGCCTTCTTCACGTCGGCGCGGCGATCAACCTTGGCTTTTTTGGCTTCCTGCAGCAGCACCGTCTGGCGAATCAACTGATTCTTTACCGCAGCTTCGAGTTCCGGCGTCTGCTGTTGGCCTCGGGCGACGAGCATCTTGATGATCTCATCTTGTTCTGCCTTGGTGACGGTCTGACCGTTCACCTTAAAAGCGGCAGTGGCGGCAAAGGCGCCCTGAGCGCAGAGAGCTGCGGCAACGGCGGTGAGAGCGAGTGTTTTGAAATTCATGATGCTGTCCTTGTGTCAAAAAAAATCAGTTGAGGCGTTCCGCGTTGGCGGGCTTGCGTTTGAGTTGTTCGGTGACCTTCACCATCCAGAAGCCGAGCCCCAGGGCAAAGACGAGGGTTAGCCCCAAAATGCCGAAGAGTTTGAAGTTCACCCAGGTTTCGGTTTCGCAAGTGAAGGCGACGAGGAGATTCAAAATGCCCGTCACAAAGAAAAAGCCGATCCACGCGAGTTGGAGCTTATTCCAGGCTGCAGGCGGCAGTTGAATCTGGGTGCCGAGCAGTTTCGTCATGAAATTACGGTGCGTCACATGCGCAAAGGTAAGAATCGCCGCAAAGACCCAGTAAAGAATCGTGGGTTTCACCTTAATGAAGGTCGCATCGTGAAGAATGAGCGTGAGCGATCCGAAAACGACGATGATGGCAAGCGAAATCCAGAGCATCGGTTCCGGCTTTTTCCCGCGGGCAAAAACGAGTCCGACCTGCACGAAAGAGGCGATGATGGCGACGAGCGTTGCGATGAGAACCGGGGCTTGTTCGGGATCGGCAGCGCCCCCGAACATTGCCTGAATCCAACCTGCGAGCTGATCGGCGTTGCCCTGCCCCAACTTAAAGGCGGCAAAAAAGAGAATGACGGGAAAAAGATCGAAAAGAAACTTCACGATGAATCGGCTCAGAAAGCCCCGTAAGCAGTAATGGAAGTCGGCATTCTACGGCGCTTGGCCTGTCAGAGGCCTTAAATGTCGACCACGTGCAATGTAACGCGAAGTGTCCGCTGCCGATTGCTGTAACATCCGCTCACCGAATTTTCCGACGGGTTTAAGCGGAACGATGCGCGGGACTCGTATCCTCTGACGCATTTCCGTTTACCGCAACGGCCGACGAAAATTCAAGGACGGACTATGTTCAAAGAAGGATTGAAGAAACTCATTATGACGACAGTTGCCTGCGCGGCGGTGTCCGCCTCGGCGGCATTGCCTCAACCTCAGCATATTGTGGAAGGGATTAAGAGTTACGAACTCGAGAACGGCCTCAAAATCGTTCTTTTTGCGGATCAGAGCAAACCCACGGCCACTGTGAACACCACGTACCTCGTGGGGTCGCGTCAGGAAAACTACGGCGAAACCGGGATGGCGCACCTTTTGGAACACCTGATGTTCAAGGGAAGCAAGAATTATCCCGATCCCACGCGCGAATTCACGAAGCGCGGCTTCCGTATGAACGGCACCACGTGGCTTGACCGCACGAATTACTTCGTAAGCTTCACCGCGAACGACGACAACATGCGCTGGGCGCTCGGCTGGAGCGCGGACGCCATGGTGAATTCCAACATCGCCAAAAAGGATCTCGATACCGAAATGACGGTGGTGAGAAACGAATACGAGATGGGGGAAAATAAGCCCGTGAGCGTGATGGTAAAGCGTATGCAGGGCATTCTCTTTGATTGGCACGCCTACGGGCGCAATACGATCGGGGCAAGAAGCGATATTGAGAACGTCCCCATCGAAAACCTTCAGGCCTTCTACCATAAGTGGTATCAGCCCGATAACGCGGTGCTGACGGTGTCGGGTAAGTTTGACGAAACGAAGGTCCTCACCTGGATTACGGAAACCTTCGGGAAGATTCCGCGCCCGACGCGCGTGCTGCCGGCGGAGTGGACGGTGGAACCCGTTGCGGACGGCCCCCGCTACTTTGAAATCCGCCGCCCCGGCGAAAGCCAGTTGGTTGCCGTGGGATATCGCATCCCGTCGGCGATCGCCGCGGACAACAATGCCGTTGAAACTGCGGTGGATGTGCTCTCGAGCGCCCCGCGCGGACGTCTTTATAAGGCGCTCGTTGAAACCGGGATGGCAGGCCAAGTCTTCGGTTGGGCCATGTCCGCTAAGTGTCCGAGCTTCGTGATGTTCGGCGCCATGGTGAAAAAGGGCGATGACATTGAACGCGTGAAGAACGTTCTCATCGACACCGTGGAAAATGCCTTCAAGAAGACGCCGGCGGATGAAACCGAAGTGGGCTTGTCCTTGGCGGAAGCGGCGACCGACTTTGAACGCACGCTGAGCGACCCCGAAGAATTTGCGGTGGAATTGTCCGACTACATTTCCTTGGGTGACTGGCGTCTTTACTTCTATGACCGCGATGCCACGGCGAAGGTGACGCCAGAGGACGTTAATAAAGCCGCGGCAACCTACTTCGTGCGCGACAACCGGGCGGTCGGCGTCTTTATTCCGGACGACAAGCCGCAGCGTGCGCCTTATATGGAAACGCCGAAATTGGCAGACGTTTTAAAGAACGCGACCTTTAAGGAAGAAGGGGCCGTGTCCGAAGCTTTTGACGTGTCGCAGGCCAATATTGATGCGCGTACCGAAGTGCTCGAAATCAACGGCGTGAAGACGGCGCTGCTTCCCAAGAAAACCCGCGGCGAGACTGTGACGGTGCTGACGCACTTTAATTACGGGACGCTCGAAACGGTGAAGGGGAAGCGGGCGCTGGATACCCTCATTGAACCGATGCTGACGCGCGGCGCCGAAGGGATGGACCGCACGGCGATTTCGGATAAGCTGACGCAGCTGAAGGTGCAGGGGGACATCCTCACCTTCACGACGACGCGCGAAAACGTCGTGGCCGTGATTGAACTTCTCGGCAAACTCACGTCTGAAAGCACCTTCCCCGAAAAGGAAGTGAACCAGATCGTGCGTCAGATGACGACGATGTTGGAAGGTAAGAGCGACGATCCGGTGACGCTCGGGCGCGACGCGTTGTTAAAGCACTTTGCGACGTACCCCGAAGGCGATCCCCGTAACCGTCTGACGTCGCGGGAAACGCTTGCTGCAGTGAAGACCGTGACGCGTGACGAACTCTATGCGTGGTACAAGAACGCCGTTGCGACGACGCACGGCGAAGTCGCGGTCGTCGGGGACTTTGATAAGGACGCGGTGAAGGCGGCGCTTACGAAGGCTTTGGGGGCGAAAAAGCCCGCGGACAAGACCACGGACTTCGTTCGCTACTGGGCGGACTACAAGCCCGTTGCTGCGGAACGCATCGTCATTGATACACCTGCAAAGGAAAATGCGGTGCTTTTGGCGCGCATCGACTTCAAGGGGTCGATGTTTGATTCAGCGGCTCCGGCCTACATCACGGCGGATTGGATTCTCGGAGGCGGTACCGGGTTGTCGAACCGCCTGGTGGATCGCCTGCGGCAGAAAGAAGGTCTCTCCTACGGCGTAGGAAGCCACGTGTCGCTGCCTAAGTTCGGTGACCGCGCCAATTGGACGCTTTACGCCATCACGGCGCCGCAGAATCTCGCCCGTGCCGAACTTTGTGCCCGTGAAGAAATCGCGCGTATCGTGAAGGACGGCATCACTGAGAAGGAACTTGCGGAAGCGAAGAAAGGCATTCTCGAAAGCCGGGCGGTGAATCGTGCACAGGACGACTACTTGGCGCAGGGGTGGCTTGAGTTCCTGTCGACGGGGCGTACCTACGCTTTCAGTGCCGACTTTGAAGCCGGCGTGGAAAAACTCACGGTGGCGGACGTGAACGCCGCACTGCAGAAGATGATTGATCCTGCGGACGTGACGTTCGTGTTGGCGGGTGACAAAGCTAAGGCGGAAAAGGCCGGTAAGGCGTTCTGACCGACGGTCTGAAGCAAAAAGAAAACCTCCGTTTCGGGTGATGCCGGCGGAGGTTTCTTTTTGGAATCATCGTCCGATTAACCGGGCAGAACGGCATCATATAAAGCGGCAGAAAAACAACACCGTTTTCAACCTTTAACGGTGCATCGTGAAGAACGAAAGGCGTCCCCAAGTGTTCCGGGTATTTGTCGAGATATTTGCGCAAGGAAGTGAGGCGGGTGTATCGGTCTGACTTGACTTCAACGGGACAGATGTTGTGTTTTCGGTTCAGCGTTCTTTTGGGAATCAGAAAGTCGATTTCCATCCGATCGGCCGCGATGGTCGAAGCTTTGGAGTAGAAAAAGAGCGGATGTCCCGCCGCCTTCAGCATCTGGGCCGTCAGGTTTACCGTAAATTTTACGTTTCACGGCATGATCCTCATCTTTTTGAGATTTTCTATACCGCTGATTTACATATTTTTTAGATTTTTGACAGCAGAGTTTGGCATCTTTTTTAGATTTTCAAATCGGGGCGAGGTAATTTTCAGCGATCAGATCGCGACGCTCGGCGCGTTTTTGCCGGCATTTTCCGCGGCTTCGGTTTCGGCTTTCTTCTCGTTAAAGAGAGGGATGCGGATGGAGACCGTGAGGCCGTGAGGAGCCGTCGTCGACAAATCGACGGTCCCCGAAGAGCGCCGCGCAATGCGATCCACGATCGCAAGGCCTAAACCGGTGCCGGAAACGCCGGTACGGGCCGCGTCACCGCGCTCAAAGGGGCGCATGACGCGGTCGGCTTCCTTCATGTCGAGTCCCTGGCCTTGATCGGCCACGACGAGTAGCGCCGTGTGTTTTTCCCGATGCACCGACACCGAAAGATGCAGCACGTCATCGTTGCTTCGGCCGTAGCGCTGGGCGTTCGTGATGAGGTTCTGAACGACGCGTGAGAGTTCCAGGGGGTGGGCCGACACGTAGACGTCGGGTTCAACGTCGAGCTTTTCAAGTTTGACGCCGGGATCCGTGTCAACGCGCGCGGTTTTGATGTACTGCAGTACCGTGTCCGAGAGGCTGACGCGTTCCAAGGGTTGGGTGCTTCGTTTGGCGTAGGCGGCAAATTGGTTCACGATCATTTCCATCTGTTCCAAGTCGCTCACCATTGCAGCGTGCGTGTCTTCGGGCAGATCAGCCATTTCGGTTTCAAGCCGCAGTCGGGTAATCGGGGTGCGCAGGTCGTGCGAAACCCCGGCTAAGAGTACTTCCCGATCTTGTTCCATACGCGTGATGTCCTGCACCATGCGGTTAAAGCTCGAATTCACTTCCCGCAGCTCCTCAGGGCCGCTGTTTTCGGGGAGGTCGTGGGGCACGAGCCCGCGGCCGAACTGCTTCGCGTTTTCCGAAAGTTCGTTCAAGGGCTTGATGAGGCGGCGGGTGAGAAGCGTCGTCGCGAGTACGGAAGCAACCAATGCGGCGAGCGCCCACCAAATCCACGCCGTGCCGTACGGGGGATCGATGAAGGAAGAGCGTGTCATGAACCAGTAGCTGTCGCCGTCAATCGACACGGATACCCAAAGTCCCCGTTTGCCGTTGACGGAACTAGCCATCACGGTGTCGGGCCCCAATTCGTTTCTCACCATGGCCTCCACGTCGGAAATTGATGTGCGGGCAAAGGAAACGCCGTGTGAGAGCGGCACGATGACGTCCGAGGGTTCCTTGGGGAGCACCCGTAAGCCTTCTTTTTTGGCGAGTACCATGAGCAGATCCGGTCGGTAGACGGGATCTGCCGTCACGAGGGCGTAGCGCGTCAGGTTCGCCATGGAGACGATTTGCTGCGCCGTTCCCAATACGTAGGGCGTTTCGTTCAACACACGGAAACTCTGCAACCACCCCGTCACGCTGAAGACAATGAGGAGCATGATGAGGATGAAGGTGCGCCAAAAGAGGTTGGGGGAGGCTGGTAACTTGGCCACGGTGCGTCTCAATGAAATAATCGACCCGAAGAAAAACCCTTACTGCTGAGGAGCGGTGCCGTCCGGGATGAAGACGTAACCGAGGCCCCACACGGTCTGCAGGTAGCGGGGCTTGGCGGGATCGGGCTCGATCAGTTTGCGCAGGCGGCTCACCTGTACGTCAAGCGACCGGTCAAACGCCTCGTATTCGCGGCCGCGGGCCATTTCCATCAGTTTGTCGCGGGAAAGCGGCACTTTGGGATGACGGGCAAAGGCCTTCATCACCGCAAATTCTCCGGTGGTCAGGGGCACTAATTCACCGTTGCGCCGGAGTTCCCGGCGGCCGAGATCGAGCTCGAAGGCCCCGAACTGCACGACGAGGTTTTCTTTGTCGGGAGCACCGGGCTGATCCATTTTGGGACGACGCCGCAGGACGGCGTGAATGCGAGCCAAGAGTTCGCGTGGGTTAAAGGGCTTGGAAATGTAGTCATCCGCGCCCATTTCAAGGCCCACGATCCGGTCGACGTCTTCGCCGCGGGCGGTGAGCATCAAAATGGGAGTGGTGTCTTTTGCGGAGCGCAGGCGCCGCAGGATCTGCAGGCCATCTTCGCCCGGCATCATGAGGTCGAGCACCAACGCGTCAAAGCGCTCGCGCAACCACAGCCGATCCATGTTCTGAGCGCCGTCGGCAACATTCACCGAAAAGCCGTTTTCGCCGAGATAGCGGCGCAGAAGGTCGCGAAGACGGGGATCGTCGTCAACGATCAATATTTTCGGCAGCCGTTCCGGTATCGCATTGTCGGCCGATTTTTCCGTCGTCTTTCCCGTTGGTTTATCCGCTGTTTTTTCAGCAGCAACGGTTTTTGCCGTTTCGGCGACGTCAGCCGTTGCCGTCATGTCTTTGTCTTCCTTCGTATCGGCCATGGTGAACTCCAATAACACGTAATCAGTACCGGCGGAACGGTGGTGAGGCCCTGTCCCGTTTGACCGTATTGTGCCTTGCTGAGGCGTATGAGAGGTAATTGTAAAAAACCTTCGTTACAAATTCGACAAGAATCGTAGCCAATTCTTTGGCTTTGAAACATTTTTTCACAGTGAAACTGCTGTAAGCTTGCGCCGTATCGTTTTAAAAGGACTGAGACGCGTGACTAACCGCGGCTTACATATCTGGGTTTTCGCTGCCGGCGCCTTTCTGGGGGCGCCCGTCTGCTTTGCCGAGGCCGAACCAGAGCCTCCGACACCGCAGTCAGCGTCGACTCCCGCTCCCACAGGCGATGTCGTCCTCTGGGATGCGATACCTCAGTCGGAACGGGCCGGTCTGTGGCCGATGCTCACTCACGAGCAGCGACTCTTTCAGTGGCGCTACATGAGTAAGAGCGACCGGCAGCACCTCAAGAGCGAAATGACGGACGACGAAAAACGACAGATGAAGCGTCGTTACGTCATTGATTCCCGAGTTCTGGAAGCGGCGGCCAACCGCCCTCAGCGAAAGCTTTCCCCCGAAGAGAAGCGGCTTCTGCGTGAGCAGATCATGGAAGTGCACATCGAAATTCGGCGAGGCGTCCCCTTTGACTGCTTGGATCCCGTGGACTGCCGTACTGGGTATGACCGGTTAAAGCAGGCTCAAGATGCGGCAAGACGTCGTGCTGCGACGCCGCGATCGTCCGAAATCCCCTGAGATCGCTTTTTCCCGAATAAAAAACCGACGGGCCTCGCGGAGTTTGTGCTCTGCGGGGCCCGTCGGTAATCGAGGAGAGAAAACCTGCAGGGCTTAAGCCTTCACGGCGGCTTGACCCGTCGCGAAGAGGTGCGGAATCGGCTGATCGGTTTCAACGTCCTACACCTTGCCGTCAAGCGGGGCGGGGGACCTTTTTTCGCAGTCACGGTCATTCCGAAGATCCATCTCTTGCAGGGAGGACTCTTTAGCGACGGACGAGCTCGGGGGCGCGACAACGCGGGATTGCCCTTGCCGCGGTGCCCGCGAGAAGAAAGGCGATGACTGAGAGCGCGGCCGCCGTGTTGTTTTTCGAGGTTCTTCGTCCGTAAGGCCTAAAGGGAACCGCCTAGAGATATTTCAGTTTCGTCAAGCTTTGGTGAAGTTTCCGGTGGTTACATCTTGAAACCAATCGTACTTGGCAGAAAATGAGGTCAGGGACGGCCGCAGAAAGCCGTCTGCTGTAAAACCAATAGGAATTTTCCCATGTACAACTTTCTTCTCGCCTTCGTGATCTGCGGCGGCGTCATCATTTTGGGTGAGGTGGTGTCCACCCTCTCCAAGGCCTGGATCCCCTCCGTCTTCGTTACGGCTTTTGTGCTGTTGATGGGCTACTGGACGATTCTTCCCCACGACTTCATTAAGTCGTCGTTCTTGCTGCCCTTTGGTTCCACCCTCTGCGTTTACCTCCTGATTACGCACTTGGGGACGATCATCAGTCTCAAGCAATTGATGGAACAGTGGCGCACCGTCGTCGTGTGTTTGGCGGGCCTTTTCGGTATGTGCCTCCTGGGTTACTTTGTCGCGCCGTTCTTCATGGACCGCGCTCTGGTGATCGCGGGGCTGCCGCCTTTGACGGGCGGCGTGATTGCCGCGACGATGATGCAGAAGGCGGCTTTGAACGCGGGGCTTACCGTCGCGTCCGTTTTTGCCATCACGATGTACTGCGTGCAGGGTTTTGCGGGTTACCCTCTGACGTCCATCTGCCTTAAGAAGGAAGGCGCCCGGCTTTTGAAGGAATATCGCGAAGGTAAGATCACGGTCTCTGCCGAGGAATTGAACGCCGTGGGCGCCGTGACGAAGCTTCCTGAAGCTGGAACGAAGAAGCGTCTGCCGCTGCAGATTCCGGATAAGTGGAACAGCTCCTTCGTGATTCTCACGAAGTTGGGTATCGTTGCTTGGATGGCCTCTCAGTTGGGGCCGCTCACCGGTATTTCCGGTGCCATTTGGGCCTTGGTTTTGGGCGTTGTTTTCTGCCGCTTGGGGTTCCTCGACGTCAATTCCTGCGTGAAGGCGAATTCCTTCAACATCATGATGTTCGCGCTGATGATGTACGTCTTTGACGGCTTGAAGGACTGCACGCCCGACATGCTCCTGCAGATCATCGGACCGATGCTGGTGCTGATTCTGATCGGCGTGATCGGTATGACGATCTTTGCATGGATCATCGCAAAGGTTCTGCACATGAGCTTTTACCTTGCGTTTGCCAACGGCCTCACCGCTTTCTACGGGTTCCCGTTTGACCAGATCATCACGATCAACACCTGCAAGGCTCTGGCAAAGGACGACAACGAATACGCGCTCCTGATGAGCAAGATGTTCCCCTCCATGATCGTGGGCGGGTTCGTCACGGTGACGATTACGTCGGTCTTCATTGCCGGCATCTTCGCAAATATGCTCTGAAACGCATGAGCCGATTGGCTGCAGGCGGCCTAAACTTAGTCCCCTGCAGTCGGGGACTTCGGGCCCTTAAGACCGCGCCCGCTCAAAGGCGCGGTTTTTACGTGAAGGATTGAAAAATGATTAATGAAGTAAAAGAAGCCGCGAAGCACGCGGAAGGCTACGTCGTCGAAATGCGTCGTTATTTTCATGCCCACCCCGAAGTGAGCACGAAGGAATACGAAACGAGTAAACGCATCGGGGAAGAACTGACGAAGATGGGGCTTGAGTGGCGTCACTGCGGCCTTGAAACCGGCATCGTGTGCGATGTGAAGGGGAAATTCCCGGGAAAGACCTTCATGATCCGTGCCGATATTGACGCGCTGACGGTTACGGAAGACACGGGACTTCCCTTTGCGAGCCAGAATCACGGCGTGATGCATGCCTGCGGGCATGACTGCCACATCGCCGTGATGCTTGCGGCGGCGAAGATGCTTACCGAACTGCGTGATCAGATTCACGGGACGGTGCGCATCTGCTTCCAGCCTGCTGAAGAAACGGCGCAAGGCGCAAAGTCCATGGTGGAGGAGGGCGCGCTCGAAGGCGTTTCCGCGTGCTTCGGGCTTCACGTGTGGAGCGATGCGGACGCGGGAAAGGTGTCGATTGACGCCGGTCCCCGCATGGCCTCCGGCGACAAATTCACGATCGACGTCATCGGCAAGAGCGGTCACGGCGCGCAGCCGCACCGTTGCGTTGATGCGACGGTCGTTGCCGCCGCCGTCATTCAGAACCTGCAGTCGATGGTGAGTCGCGAAATCGATCCGACGCAGACCGCCGTGGTGACGGTGGGTACGGTGACGTCCGGGAGCCGTTGGAATGTGATTTCTGGGGCGGCCCATATGGAAGGTACGACGCGCTGCTTTGATCCGGAAGTGCGTCAGAATTTCCCGAAGCAGATTGAACGCATCGCCAAGGAAACGGCGGCTGCCTACCGCGCCGAGGCGAAGGTGACGTACGACTTCCTCGTGCCCCCTACCATCAACAATCCGGCGATTGTGCCGTATGCTCAGGGCGCCGCGAAGGAAATCTTCGGCGACGACTGGGACGCGCACTACGGCGTCACGATGGGCGGCGAAGACTTCTCCTACTTCCTTGAAAAGATCCCGGGGTGCTTTGCGCTCCTGGGGGTGAGAAGCAAAGCGGCGGATTCGGCCTACCCGCAGCATTCCTGCCATTACAAGGTGGACGAATCGGCGCTCATTAAGGGTGCGATGCTGCACGTGATGACGGCGCTTTCGTACCTCGAAAAGAACGCCTGATCGGTAGGCGTTTAACCACAAAAACGCCGGCTTTCCGTCTTCGGAGGCCGGCGTTTTGCATCGGGGAGCTGCCAATGAGCGGTCGACTGGGGGCAACGACGGCACAAGATTTGCCGCAAAAAGCGATGCCGTAGCCGAATTTAAGTTTACCGCGGTGAAGTTTCGTACGCCGCTACGCACGCATATCCGGGACGTTCCGGTAAATCCACGGCGAGGATCCGTACGCCGATGCCGAACGACTCGGAGAGCGTCGCCTCAGTGAGTGTGTCTTGCGTTGCACCGAACCGCGTCGTACCGTCGGGCATCAAAATGAGCGTTTTGTCGCTCACTTCAAGGGCATGCGCGGGAAAGTGCGTATTGATGACGGCTCCGACCCCGATGGTGTCGGTAAGGTGCTTTAAAACCGTCAGTACGCGCAGCTGGTTCTTAAAGTCGAGATTGCTTTCCGGCTCATCAAGCACCAAGAGCTGCGGCTTGACGGCAAGGGCTCGGGCAATCAGCACCAACTGGTATTCGCCCCCGGAGATTTCGCTCGTGAGTTTCTTTGCGAGGTGCTCAATTCCCACCAAGGCCATGGCTTCATGCGCAATCGCGCGGTCTGCCTGCTGCGGATGGGCAAAAAGTCCCAACCGTGCACTGCGGCCCAGGAGCACGGTGTCTTCCACGGAATAGACGAAGTTCGCGGGTTTCGCCTGCGGGACGTAACCGATTTTGGACCAGAGTTCCCGCTCGGAGAGTTTTCGGATATCCGTGCCGTCCAAGGCCGAATAGCCTTCATCCCATTTAAGGAGCCCCAGCATGTTTTTCAGAAGCGTCGTCTTTCCCGCGCCGTTGCGGCCGAGGATCGACAGAATGCCGCGGCAGTCAAACGAAAAATTGATGTCGGACAACACGCGGCGGTCGTGCCGATAGCCGTAGGAGGCGTGATGAACT
This sequence comes from uncultured Sutterella sp., assembly GCA_900544255.1. Classification (GTDB taxonomy): domain Bacteria; phylum Pseudomonadota; class Gammaproteobacteria; order Burkholderiales; family Burkholderiaceae_F; genus Duodenibacillus. The sequence continues at coordinate 34,797 of UQUM01000002.1, read as the reverse complement.
TCAAACTGCATGGCGGCCTCTAGTTGATGACGCCGGTACGGCGCAGAAGAACGATAAAGAGCGGAGCCCCGATGACGGCGGTCAAAATCGACACCGGAATCTCAAGTTCTCCTACGCTGCGGGCGACGGTGTCCGCAGCGAGAACAAAGAGGGCGCCGGTGAGAAAACTCGCCGGAATCACTTTGTCGTTGTCGGCTCCGAACATGAGGCGCGCACAGTGGGGGATCAGAAGCCCCACCCAACCGATGAGGCCGCACATACTGACGACGGACGCGGTCATCATGGTGGAAAAGACGATGACCGCGGCTCGCAGTTTTCCGACCGGGATGCCGAGGGATTTCGCTTCGTCTTCGGGAAGGGACAACGCATTCATCTTCCAGCGCAAAAGCCACAGACCCACGGCCCCTAACGCAATGAAGGGGAGTCCCATCGAGAGAACTGCCGGGGTGGCGCCCGTGAAGGATCCCATCATCCAAAAGGTGATGGAGGGAAGAACGTCCTGGGGATCGGCCGTGTATTTCACGAGACTGATGAGGGCGGAAAAAAGAGCCGCAATCACGAGCCCCGACAAAATGAGCATCAGTACCGACGTGCGGCCTTTGACGCGGCTCACGAAAAAAACGAGCGCCACGGCCGCAAGCCCCGCGGCAAGCGACATTATCTGGACGGCAGGGGCGGGCACGCCGAGGAGAATTCCCAGGACGGCGCCGAAGGCCGCCCCGGTGGCTACGCCCAGGGTGTCGGGTGTCGCCAAAGGGTTCGCAAACAAGGCCTGAAACCCAGCCCCCGCCGCCGCCAACCCTGCCCCCGCAGCGAGCGCAAGAACGATGCGGGGAAAGCGCACGTTGATGACGACGGAATAAACCGTACGATCCGACGGTACTGCGCCCGTTGCCCAAGCCGAGAGAGCGTCCCAGGCCGCGGACACGGAGACCGGGAAACTGCCGCAGGTAAGTGCCCACACACTTCCAAAAAGCGTGAGGAGGGCGAGCGCCGTCATCACGCTTTTATAGGGAAGAAAGCGTCCGTTTTTGAATTGGGACGCCATGGATCAGCGCCCGGACTGAGAAAAACCGTCGGCGCGGTTGGCGCGCGGTTCAAACATGCCGGAGACCTGAGCGTCCGTGAGGCGGATGCCGTAGAGCTTTTCGTAGTAAGTCTTCACTTCTTTCGTGAGGTCGATGTCGGCGAAAAGTTTCGGGTACACGGTCTTTGCCATCCACAGCAGCGTCATCGGCGTGTCCGCAGACGGCGTGTAGCTGCGGTAGATGCCGAGAGGCAGCTTATATACCTGCTTATCCGCCACGGCCTTCACATGACTCCAGTCGTTATATTTGTTGGCGTAGATGTCTGCAGGGAGTACCGGCGTGAAGTTCGTGACGAGCACGATGTCCGGATTCCACTTGTAGACTTGTTCCATCGAAATCTGGGCGTTCTGGTTGTCCGCCTGCACGCTTTCGGCGGCGTTTTTAGCGCCGACGGCGTCACACCAGTACTGGCCGAAGAAATGTTTGCCGCTCGTCACCAGGCGCTTCGCATCGTACTGGAAGACGAAGAGGACTTTCTTCTTTTCGACGTCCGTCAGTTTGGCCGTGCGGTCGGCAATGGTTTTTGCCACCTGCCGAGAGTAGGCTGCGGCGGCATCCGTTTTGGCATGATCCGGGAAAACTTCGCCCAAGAGCGCGAGCCATTCGTCGTACGTCTTTAAAACGTCATAGTCCCATTTCGACGCAGAAACCGCAACGGCGGGAATGCCGGCGTTTTCGATCTGTTCGATCATTTTCTTGTCGCCGGAATTCACAAACACCACATCGGGCTTAAGCGCCATCAGGGCTTCAATGTTGAGGTTGGAACCTTTGATGAAATCCGTTTTGGCCTTGAGAATCTCGGGGTAAATTTCGGAGAGAAGCCCGGACTTGGCGGCGGACATGGAAACGGGGTGAATGCCCACCAACTTTTCGGCCCCACCGAGGAACACCGTGGTGACCGAAGCGTAGGGAAGAATGGTCGTCGTGACGACGCGATTGATTTGGTCGGGGACGTCAACTTGGCGGCCGAGATGGTCCGTAATGAGACGCGCTTCTGCAGAAAGGGACGAGCCCAGCATAAGTGCGGCAGCCGCAGCCGTCGCGAGCATACGATTGAAATGCATGGTTGATCTACCAGTCGTTGAAAAAAGCTTTTCATGGGTATCGGCGCGAGAAGCGGCGGTACCAAAGAGGATGGGCGCAGTTTACGACGGACGAGGAAAATTCGAAACCATCGGAAGAGGTAGACGGTACGGACAAAGAAAAAGGCACCGAAGACGGTGGTCAGCGGTGCCTGAAATCATGCGGATAGCCTGAGGATGAGCTACTTCATGATTTTGGATACGATGGCATCGACAGCCTTGACGGCTGCGGCCGTATCAGCGAGGTTGAGAAGTGACTTTCCTTGAGCATCCTGCTGCTGCAGTTCAGGATCGTAAGGCACCATTCCCAAAACCGGAAGCCCCACGGCGGCCTGCAGTTCTTCTTCCGTTCGGGGATCGTTTTGCAGGCGGTTGAAGATGACGCCCACGGTGTCGCAGGCAGGCACCGAGCCGTCTTTGATCATGGCTTCAATGTGGTGCACGGTCTGTACGCCGCGGTAAGAGGAGTCCGTCACCAAAAGAAGCGTATTCACGCGATCGACGACCTGACGGTTGATCTGCTCGAGTCCTGCCTCGCCGTCAATCAAAATGGTGTTGAATTTATCGACGAGTTCGCCCAGGGCGTCACGCAGCAGGTCGTTGACGGAACAGAAGCACCCCTTGGCGTTCATGTGCCCCATGGCCAGGAAGGAATAGTCTTTTTCTTCCTTGAGGGTGTTCATGATGAGGTAGTCGAGTTCATTGGCGACTTCAGCCTTTTCACCTGCGCTGCCGGCTTCGGCGGCGGCGAGCACGCGGTCGCGGACGGCGCCGATCGTCTTGTCGGTTTCAACGTTCAAGGCATAGAGAAGCCCCAGGGCCGGATCGGCGTCGACGACGAGGAGGCGTCCCGTGTCCGGATGCCCTTTGAGGGCCCGCGTAAGAAGAGTGGTGAGAGCGGTTTTTCCGACGCCCCCTTTACCGCAGACGGCAATGATTTTCTGTTTTTTCATGATTTGCTGGTTGAATTGATCTGAGATTGCTGACGACGGTGAACTTTGACACGAGCTTCCATGCCGCGCACTGAGGCACAGGTCTTTTTATCGGCGCAACCGCCGCAGTGACCGGAAAGCTGGCAGGACTTATAGTCAAAACCGCGCGCTTTCCAGACACCCTCTTTGAGGGACTGCGTGGCTTCGGACAACGCGCGGCTTTCCTCAAAAAGCTTCGCAATGAGTTCATCGTGTTCAGTCACATACCAAAGTTCGACCCCGGTTACCTGAGAAAAGGCATCGTGCACACGGGCGATGAAGGTGGCAGCCGCTGCTTCAAAGGACGGCATTTCGCCGTCAATCGCCGCAGTTCGAACCCAAACTTTGCCGACGGTACTTTTGACCATCCAGCCGGGAAAGTCCGACAAACGCTGACGGCGGATGCCGAATTGGTAGAACGTTTCGGCATCCACGGTTTCGCCGTGCAGGATCACGATTTCCGCAAAGGAAACGCTTTGCCCCGTGAGTGCCTCAAGTGGGCGACCGATGAGGTGAACGGAATCCGAAGCGTTGTCGTTGGAATAAAGCGATAAACCGGCAGAGGGCAGTTCGGGGGCGCCCAATTCCGCCGCCATGTCGGACTTGAGAATCAAACCGGCATGCTGCGTTTTAGGAAAGGTTTTGAGATCTTTCCAGTCGAGTACGGCCGAGGGGTGTGTGGTGAGGAGAGTCCGCACTCGGTTGACTTCAACTTCCAAAAGACTCATTGCGGTTCCTCAGCGTGTTCCTTTGCAAAGAGCGCGGCTCCGAGCGCCCCCATAATCTGGGGGTTCACCGGGAGCGAGGCGAGTTTGACCTTCAGAATTTTTTCGAGTGCAACAACCAAGGCCGGGTTTTGGGCGCAGCCTCCCGTCAGGGCCACGTCAGGCACCAAACCCACCTTAAAAATCATACCGTGAATGCGGCGGGCGATGGATTCGTGAATCCCGGCGCTGATGTCGCACAAAGGCACGTTGTTGTTTACAAGCGAAATGACTTCGCTTTCCGCAAAGACGGAGCACTGCTTCGAGATCTGCCGGGGATTGGTGGATTTGAGGGCCTCGGAAGCGAGCTCTTCAAAGGAGCAGTCGAGCACCCGCGTCATGACTTCAAAAAAGCGTCCCGTACCCGCAGAGCACTTGTCGTTCATCTGAAAGTCGACGACGCGCCCTTTCTTATTGACGGAAATGACCTTGCAGTCCTGGCCGCCGATGTCGACGATCGTCTGTACGGCGGGGTTGACGTGAAAAGCCCCGCGGGCGTGGCAGGAAATTTCAGAAATGTCTTCGTTCACGCCCGTCATACCGGTGCGGCCGTAGCCGGTGGACACCGTGTAGGCGGGGGTGACGTCCTCGGTGAGGCCGGCCATGGCATACGCTTCTTTAAATGCGTGGTCAGCCGTTGCCTGAGGGCCTCGCGCGGAACGTACCACCGACCATCCCAGGAGCTTTTCGTTTTCGTCGATCAACACGACCTTCCCGGTGGTGGAGCCCACGTCGCAACCGGCATAAATCGTCATACTTACTGCTCCGAAAAATAAAAACTAAAACCGATGACTGAGGCGTTTCGGAAGGGAAATACACCTCAGTCGACCGTTGATGCGTCAATCAGTGTTTGGCGCGCTTAAAACCCGCTGCGGAGAAGAAGTTCGAAATGTCGTTCTTCACCTTATCCAACGAAGTGTAACGTTCGTCAAAGAGGCTCGTCGTCAGCGTCAGAACCGGTACGTCGAGGTCTCGGCAGATCTTTTTGAGGAACACGCCGCACCCCGACTGATCCTTGTGGCCCATGTGCCCCGGGAAGACGACGGCGTTGCAGTTGTATTCGTTCACAAGATGCGTGACGTCTTCTTCAAAGACGTCGACCCAGCCGCGCCCCTGGCGAATCATCGGCACTTCGGCAATGGCGCGGCGCGCCAGACCGAAGAACATTGCGTCTTCGTTGGAGGTGTCGATCTTGGTGTAGGGCGTAGCGCCCTGGAAACTCATGACGACTGAAGCATTCCATTCTTCGGCGAGCCACTTACCCAAAGCATCGCCCCACAGCGGTTGCAGATCGGGCCACAGGATGCGGATCTGTTCGTTCATGACGGGACCGACGTGCTTTGCGACGTTGTCGCGGCAGGCACCCAAGACGGCCTGCATGAGACCGGTGGCGCGCGGGTCGCCTGCGGGCAGATGCTGCGTGAGGGCCCAGAAAACGTCCCCTACGGTAAAGGACGGCATCGGGAAGGGCGTGGCGCGAAGGGTTTCGTTCACCTGCGCCCAGATGTCGTACTGCTTATTGGTTTCTTCAACGACTTCGCGAACCTTGCCGAAGTCGTATTTGGCGCCTGTTTTTTCTTCGAGGAACTTCACCATCTTTTTGAGTTGCTCAGCAACGTAGGTGTATTCCTTGTCGGTATGACCGTAGCCCGGATCAATCGCAAAGTAGGGGACGTCCTTAAAGTATTCACTGCGGGCAAAGGCCTGATGCAGCATCACCTGGCCGTCGCAGGGTTCCATCATGGCAATGAAGGCCTGGGGCTTCACATGCACATGGTTTTCAATGGACCAGACGGCGTAGCGCACCAGGGAGCAAATCTTGTCGTCCAGGGCAAAATGGTCGCATTCCTTGGCATCGGCGTAATCCGTGAACTGCAGGTTGAACATCAGTTCCATCACGGGGTTGTAGTAGCGGATGCCCATGCCGGACAGAATTTCCTGGGCGTTCCCGTACCAGGTGCAGACGAGCGGCAGATTCTTTTCACCGGCTTCGATGAGCTTTAAGTTGTAGTCCTGCATCAACTGCAAAAAAGCGATCTGCACCGGGTTCTGCTGTTCCGGGGGCAGGCCGGAAAGCATTTTGAGAATGCCTTCGAGGCGTTCTTTGTATTCGTAGCGGCGTTCAAGACCCGTTTGGTATTTCGGCGATTTCATTTTTAATTCTCCCTCGGTTAAGCAGCGCGTTTCGGGCAGTTTTCAACAAAGGCCTGCACTCGTGTGCGGATTTGGCCGAGACCGTCGAGGATGTAGTTCACTTCGAGCGCGAGATGCGGAATGTCGTGGGCTTCGAGAACGTCGGTCAACATGTATTGTTCAAAAGCCCAAAGGTCGCACATCGTGAGACGCGCGGAGATGACGCCGTCCACTTTGTAGTCGTCAATGAGTTTCAAGACCTCCTGCATGCGCGTGTCCTGCGTACCGAAGACGCGAGGCATCGGGGGTTTATTGAAGAAATAATGACGGCAGAGGGATTCAAGCGGATCACCGGTTTCCTCAATGTCGACGGCGGCCGTTTTAAGACCGTTGGACGCAACGTCCGCAACGACGATACCCCCCTGGCTTTCAAGCGCATCGATGAATTCGGGCTTGTCGGCGTGGCCGGACGCGGCGAGCAACCGACGGCGGGGAACGACGGTATCGGGGGACGCCTTGAGATCGGTGACAAGCTCTGTGAGGAGAGCGTTGAATTTCGCCCGCGGCAGGGAACCCGCTGCCGTGAGAACGGCTGCGACTTCAGCCCCCGTAACGGGGACGGCGTCGGCTTTCCGGAGTTCATAGAGTTCGCGGATGAGGCGGCGCGTGACGTTGGCTTCACGGATGGCCGCAGCGATATTTTCAGCGGTGACTTTTACGCCGAAACGCTTTTCGGTGGCGGCAATGAATTTGCCGATTTCTTCTTTGTAGAGCGCGTAAGTGGCTTCGTCGCGTTTTTTCGGCAGATAGAACTGGTGGTAGGCGGGAGACCCGGCGAGCGTGAGCCAGTTATCGTAGATGCGGCGCATGTGGTCGCAGTTGTTAAAGAGCACGGCGCCGTCCAAGAATTTATATTCGCCCTCCATGATTTGGTTGAACGTAGTGCGGACGAATTCGCAGGTGAGCTGGCGGAAGTAGGCGTCGGCGTATTCCGTCCCGTCGGCACTGGTGCCGCGCATGTTAAAGGGCATCAGCCCGACGGCTTCAAGAATTTCAACGGGCGTTTCCGGATCGAAGCAACCGACGACTTTGCCGCCGTCGGCTTTGAACGCTTCAATGTCTGGATTGTTGATGGTTTTGGCAATCGCCTGCAGTTTTTCCAGGGCTGCAATGGGGTGTTGGCGCTGCATAACATCTCCTTGTCCCGAATCGAGCGCAAAACAAAGCGCCGATCCGATGCATTGTTTTGAAAACCCCGCGGCGGACTTTTGAAGTTCCGTCCGCGGGGCGAGAGGGGCAAAAGTAGATTACTTGCCGATCGCCTTGGCGGCATTCAAAGCCGCATGACGGCCGGAGAAGCAGGCAAAGCCGAAGGCGTGACCGGAAGACCACGTCGTATAGGTGTGTCCCACCATGTTGGAGACATCCATGCCGGCGGCATAGAGCCCCTTAATCGGCTTATTGTGCGTATCGAGAACTTGGAAGTCACGGTTCGTATTGAGGCCGCCGTAAGCCGTGAAGAAGTTGGCACGCAACTGCACGGCATAAAGTTTCTTGGTGTTCAGCGGACGCATGTATCTCACGTCCTTGAAGAATTCACCGTCGTGCCCTTCGGCGCAGCCGTGGTTGTAAGCTTTCACAGCGGCCTGCAGAGCTTTTTCAGGAACACCGATTTTTTTCGCGAGTTCTGCAACGGACGACGCGGATTTAAATCCCGTGACCGACTTATCATTGGCGGCTTCCTTGATTTCCTTTTCAAGGTTCGTCATCTTGGCGCCGACGGGGACGAGGACGCCGATGCCGGAGTCAACGCCTTTCTCCATCATGTACTTCACCTGGCTGTCGTCAAAGATGGACCAGGCATGATGACCGTATTGCGTGTACACCGTGTTGGCGGCCTGGCTGAAAGACAAGGCCACGTCTTCGTTCACAAAGCGGTTGCCGTCGGAATTCACCCAGAGGGCCGCCGGCTGCCAAGAGGTGGTGTAGATGTTGGAGAGGAACTTCACGCCTTCGGCCCCCAGATGACCGACGAAGCCCACCTGACCGAGAGAAGCGCCTTTGTCGAGCGCCATCTGAATGCCGTCGCCCGTCTTATTGATGGGGCAGGACGGCTTCCAGCCTTCCGGATCGCGGTGCGCCCACTTCGCCACCTTTTCCGGACTGTCGCCGAAAGAGCCTGAAGCGAGAATCACGGCCTTCGTCGTAATGGTGTAGGTATCGTCGTCACATTTGGCGGTAACGCCGGTGATTTCGCCCTTCTTGTTGGCGATGAGGCCGGTGGCGGGGGTCGACGTCAGCGTGTTGACGCCCAACTTATCGGCATGATCTTTCAGTGCGTTGATGAGCGCTGCACCGTGATTCTTGCCTTTGTAGTCACCGATAACGTGCCACGTGGCTTCTTCCCAAGGGGTCATGCGGACGACTTCGAATTTGATGTCGTGTTTGGAGAGCCAATCGAGGTTTTCCGCGCTGCCGTAGATGTAGTCACGCGTGATGGGGCCGTTGATTTCGTAGAGGTGACGTTCCATCAGACCTTTGAAGGCTTCTTCTCGGGTAAGCGTGTCGCTGCGCAGACGCTGCCACTCGGATTCCACGCCGAAAAGCCCTTCAGCAAAGTTGGTGGCGCCGCCCACGAACGGGTTCTTTTCAAGCAGAACGACCTTGGCGCCTTTTTCAGCGGCCTGAACGGCGGCGGTCAAACCGGCGGACCCGGCACCGACGACGACAATGTCGGCCGTAAGAGTCTTCTGGGCGGCGTTCGCACCCATACCGAGGGACATCAGTACCGCACCCGCAACGGCGGTGCGGGCGAGATTACGACGACTGATCAGCATTTTCCATCTCCTTTGTTGTACAGAAGCCGGGCGGCAGATTCCGCCCGAGGATGACGCTATTACAAAGCGGCCCTTGAAACGTCAATGTCATCCACTTGACGGAATCAGTGTTATTACTTAGATTCCTGAGGAGATTTCAAAAACAAGTGTCGCATTGGTGACCAAAGCCTATAAGGGAGGATGGGGTATGCGTCAGGTTCTCAGAACGCGTCCGTGGGTTCTTTTGCGGGAACCGCAGCGGTTTGTGGACTTCTTTCACAGGGAAGGAAAATTGAAAGAAATCCCCAAGGGCGGTTCGTTTCTGACGCACGGTTCCATCAACGGACAAACAGCGCTTCTTTTGGAAGGTTTGGTGTCTTTTGATTTCGTGGATAACGCCGGACGTCAGCGCACCTTCGCACTCATTTTGCCCAACCGAATGCTGGGGGATCTTGACGTACTGAACCCGGTGCGGCCCAACGTGGTCGTGGAAGTGTTGCAACCGTCGAAATTTTTGGTGGTGGATAATCACGTGTTCCGTCGTTATCTGCGCGAGAGCGTCGAAACGATGGAACTTTACGCCGATCTTTCCATTCTCAAGGAAGAAGGTATTTTGGAAGGCGCTTTCGCCAACTTCTCCATGGATTTGGATTCTCGTCTCCGGGCGCTGTTTCTTTCCATTCTGCAGTCGGAAAAGGTTGAACCGGATGCCGAAGGGTGGATGACGCTGCCCATTACGCTCTCCGTGACCGACATCACCCGGATTGTTTCCGCGTCTCGCGCCTGGGTGTCGACGACATTGTCCGATTGGTGTGAAACTGGACTGATGAAAAAGGAAGTTCACACGATGGCATTTCGTGAGACAGTGTTTGAGGGTTTGAGGGATTGGATGACAGATCCGAATAATGTGCGGCCGACGAGTATTCACGTCGAGTAAATAAAAAGCCCCGTCCAGGTGAGAGGACGGGGTAATGAAGAAGCTTGTTGCTCTGGAGAACTTGCCCGGCTTGCGCCGGGCATTATTTTGTTTAGAAGCGGTGACGCATGCCGACGAAGAACTGCTGCTGGTCGTTGCCGGCGGCAGTGTTCATGAAGTGAAGAGAACTATCGGGGCCGGCTTCAATCGAACGCTGAGCGTTGTCTTCGTTGATGACGGCTTCAAAGCCGACGTAGACCATGGTGCGCTTGGAAAGATCGTAGTCGTAGCGGATGCCAAAGCTGTAGCCGTCAGCATCGTCTTTATCAAAATCATGCAGGTAAGCGACCGTTGTGTTGATACGACCGCCGAATGCAGGAGTTGTTGCTCCGAGCTGGCCTACAAAAATACTGGGTGCTTCGGCGGTACCGTAACCGTCTTTGTATTCGAGCTGCAGTCCTGCTTTTGTAAAGCCGAAATCATAAGTTCCAGCGAGTTCGTAGTAGATGTTCTTATCGGCCTTCTTATCAGCACGACCGCCCCTATCTGCCGGTAATGACGACGGTGCTAAATCCTGGTACAGCACGGATCCCATGATGAACAACGGGCCGTTGGCATAGTTGGCTGCAATGTTGTAGACGTTGCCTTTGGTTGATGACGTTTTGCCGGCAGTGTTTTTGTATTCGCCGAGGGCAGCGTACGCCATGAAAGTGGCGCCGCCGAAGTTGGGGGACGCATAGAAAATGGAATTGTTACGACGAACGAGATCATCTTGGGTTGCATCATCGCCTCCCATCGTGGCTGCAGCTCCGGGGAAGAAGAACGGAGACGCTGCCGTGCCGAGGGAAAGGCCGTTGACGTCCGTCATGGCCCAGGTCAAAAAGTGCGGCGTGTACTGACGGCCGAAACTGATCTGCCCGAAGTCTTTATCACGGATACCGACCCAGGCTTCGCGGTGGAAAAGACGATCGGTGTTGCCGGCAAATGACTGCGCGTACGTACCGTTGTCTACCAGGAACCCGGCTTCCAACTTGTAGACGGCCTGACCGCCTTCCCACAGGTCTTCCGAACCTTGAAAGCCGAAATAGTTGCCGGTGGAACCGCCGCTCGAGAGCGCGGTGGAAACGGTGCCGCTGTCGTTGTTGACGGCGATATAAGCATCAACCGCACCGTAGACTTCAACGTTGGAAGCGCAGGCGCAAGAACACGCGGCAGCGGCAGCCAAGGCGATCAGTGACTTTCTCATGATTTTTCTCCTTTGTCTTGAGGTGAGAAGTAGGGGCTTCTCACTAAGCCTGCGGGTGAGGATAAAAAACAGGAAAAGTGCGGACTGTCATCTACTTGACAGAATGAGTAGAAACCCGCTGTTTTTTGGGGGAAGATTTTGCCAGTGAAAGTTTGTCGCCGTTGTATGAAGGGTACAGGTGGAAAAAAAGGAGCACCAAAGACGGCAGTCAATGGTGCTACTAAAGGAGAGAACAGTCTCAAATGGTCTTTACAGCGACATCAGAATTCGTGGCTGATGCCGGCAAAGAAGGTTTGTACATTTTTACCCAGATAATTGGTGGCATACCCCGAGCCGCCGATCATATTGGCTTTGTCAAAATTGAAGTGCAACGAGCTGTCGGGGCCTGCTTCCACTGCGTAACCGGCATTGTCTTCATTGAAGATCGCCTGGATGCCGCAGAAGAGCCGCGTGCGTTTGGAGATCGGGTAATTGTATTTCGTGCCGATGGACCATGCATCGGCATCGTCACGAGTCTGATTGTGGAGATAAGTACCGGAGATCATCCACAAACCGCCGGCAACCGGCGTGGAAGTACCGATCTGCCCCATGATGAAACTGCTGGAACCGTGTTTTTTATCCCCCCATTTCTTTTCGATCTGAAGCACGGGTTTCGTGAATCCAAGATCATAACTGGCAGAGAAATTAAGCCACTGAACGTCGTAATCGTCCGTCATAACCTGAGTTGAAGTGTCCTTTACGGCGTAATTGGAGTAGGCGTAGCTCAGCATAGTGGAGAAGGGGCCGGCATCGTACTTCGCAGCGTAGTTGTACATATTGCCGCGGGTGCTCGAGGTGGAGCCATTGGCTTTCTTCGCTTCACCGAGGGAGGCAAAGAAGAAGTTCGTCAGACCGAAGCTCGTGGGCAGAACGTAAGAAATCGAATTGTCAATTCGCACTAATTCGCCCGTATCGCCGCAGGTGCTGTGAGGGCCGGCCATAAAGAAGCCTGAGTAGGACGATCCGATGGAAAGTCCCGTCGGGTCATACAGAAGGAACGTCAGAAAATGAGGTGTGTACTGACGGCCAAACGAAAGAGAACCGTAGGTGCCGCGGATGCCTACATTGGCTTCTCGGTCAAAGAGCCGAGTACCGTCGTTAGCTCCCGTGAAAGAGCCCTGATCGATATAGATGGCAGTGTCCAAGTTAAAAAACACCTGAACCCCGGGGGTGAGATCCTCCGTGCCCTTAATGCCGACGTGGGAAGCATTCACACCGCCGCTGGAGAGAGCGGTGGAATACTCGCTGCCCATACGGTTTACCGCAACGAAGGTGTCGACGGCACCGCTTACGGTGACGTTGGAAGCCATGGCAGCCGGAACTGCACATGCGGCCATCAGGGTCGCAAGCCAAATCTTTTTCATAGTGATTCTCCTTGTCATAAGGAAACGTCCTTATATAAGGATCATTCTATGAATCGTCTTTTTTCAGGTCTGTATTGCAGTTGACAGTTTGATGGAACGCCAAAATACGGGATTATTCTGGTGCTGCGGACGTTTTGCCGCACTCAGCGTAGAGGTCGTTGAAAAGCTCGGCTTTGATTAAGAGAGACCGACCGTCCTTTTTCATAAGTCCCTCCGCAATCCAAGCGGAAAGTGTTCGGCTTACCCACGGACGGCTCGCTGAAAGCACTTTGGCAAGATCGGTGACGGTGAGCGACGCCGGACAAGGATTCCAGCTGTCCCGATGCAGTGTGTAATGCGTCTGAATGAGCGCCAGAAGGAGGCGCTTGAGGCGCAACGGCAATGGAAGTGTCCGGTTGTTGATGAGGCCTTCCATTGCGCATTGATGCTTTTTATTGGCGGAGAGCGCATAGGCTTCCATGGTGGCAACGGTCGATCGGATTGCGTCTTGCCACTCTTCCTTGGTTAAGACACTCAGAACACAGGGTTTGACGCATTCCGCAATGATGGTGCAGGGGTCGTTGCTGAGCGAGTCAAGATCACCGACTGTGCGCCCCGGCAGAATGATATTGAGTACTTGGAAAACGGCGGAAGCATCGAAATAGCCGAAAGTGACGAGACCCTTGTTGACGAAATAAACCGATCCCGCAACGCCGCCGTGAGTTAAACGCGTACCGGCTGGGAAATGCTGCACCGTGCCCCGACGGACAAAGATGTCGCGGATGATGTCCGGTTCGGGAGGCATGATCCAAGGATTGTTGCAAAAGACAAAGTTCATTCGAATTGCAGACGGATAAGACGATTGAATCATGGGGCGGCTTTGTCTAAAAACGAAACCAAAACCACTACGGTACACATTTTGCCGATTTTGTGTTGAAAGTGTTAATCAGCTGACGTTTAAGAAAGAGAGTGCACGCAGTGTCATCTGCTACACAGATTGACTTACTCCTTTTTCCTAATATTTACCGTGCCGAATGGGGATGGCCCCTTTGCGGAATGCTTTTAGGAGAATAAAGAAAATGAAGTCGGTCAAGTTAACGGCTGTGACGGCGGCAGTGATCGCAACGGCGATGCTTCCGGGCGCCTGGGCGGCGGAACACGCCATGAATGCCGATGTGGTGGTGATCGGTGCGGGCGGCGCCGGTATGGCGGCTTCCGTGAAGGCGGCGGAAAACGGTGCGAAGGTCGTATTGCTTGAAAAAAATGCCTTCATCGGCGGCGGCGCGGCTTTTGCCGAAGGTCTCTACGGGATTGAAACCGAATGGCAGCGTTCGAAGAACTACGGGTTGTCTTCTGCGGAGTCTTCAAAGTATGTGCAGCGCTTCCACCATTTCAAGGCTGACGGTAAGTTGAATCGCCTCTTCATGGATGAGAGTGCCAAGAGTCTTGAATGGCTCGCAAAGCACGACATTACGTTTGAAGCCATCCAGGTGAGCCCGGCGGAAACGATGACGTGGCACGTGATCGGTAAGTACAAAGACACGAACCACGGTGCCGCTTATATTGCTGCTCTTAAAGACCATGCCGATAAACTCGGCGTGAAAACGATGGTGGGGACGCCTGCGAAGAGCCTCATCATGAAAAACGGCAAAGTAGCCGGCGTGAAGGCTGAAGACGGTGACGGCGAAACCTACACCATCACGACGAGCCAGGTGATTTTGGCTACGGGTGGTTTCGGTGACAACCGTGACATGATCCGCTCCGAACTGCATCAGGATCCGGATCACGTGAAGGCGAGTGTGCCTCTCAATAAGACGGGCGACGGCATCCAGATGGCTTGGGCTGCCGGGGCTGACCGTACGCCGATGACGGCCGTGCTCCATCCGGGGACGGAAGGAAAGGGGATCAAGTTCCTGTCGAACCTTTATGTGATGAGCTGGCAGCCCTTCAATATGTGGGTGAACAACCGCGGCGAACGTTTTGCGCCGGAAACGCTGACGTTCGAATTTTCGCTTGCCGGGAACGCGATTGAATCGCAGTACCAGAATTACGGCTGGGCGATTTTTGACGATGCCGCCATCGATTACGTTAACACCAAAGGGGTGGACGTCGGCGTAGGGGTGTTGATTCCGACGAAGACGCAACTTACAAACCTCAAAAAGGAATTGGATGAGGCCGTCAAGATGGGCAGCGACAGCGTGAAGACTGCTTCTTCCGTCAAGGCGCTCGCGAAGAAGATCGGCGTACCGGCTGATGCATTGGCAGCCACCTACGCGGATTACAACAAGGCGGCCCGCGTTCATTACGACGGTGATTTCTTCAAAGAAGCGCAGTGGCTGCGTCCGATCGATAAGGGCAACCTCTACGCGGTGCGCGTGCAGCCTTATTTCTTCTGCACGTTAGGCGGCGTTCGTGTCGACCGCGGCATGCATGTGTTGGATAAGAACGATAAGCCGATTCCTGGGCTTTATGCCGCCGGTGTGGATGCGGGCGGTCTCTGGAGCGATACGTACACCACGTGGACGTCCGGTCACGCTTTCGGTTTTGCCGCTTGGTCCGGTCAGAAAGCTGCTGAAAATGCAGTGAAGGCGCTGAAGAAGTAAATCAGCTGAAATAAGGACGGGTCCGCAGTCTCGGCCCGTCTGCCCCATAAAGCCCGGTCGGAGAAGTTTTTCTGCATCGGGCATCGTCACAAGGAGATGATGATGGTGAGAACCAAAAAGATTGCATCGCTTGAGAAGCTTTTGGTCTGTGCTGGCAATTTTGCCAATCCGTCCGTGATGGCGGCTAAGGCAGCCGGTAAAAAGATCGTCGGCATTCAGTACCCGGAAATTCCGGAAGAAATACTGATCGCGGCGGGCTGCGTCCCGGTACTGCTGCGCGGTACCGGTGCCACCGGCACAGAATATGCGGAAGCGTATTTCCGTCAGCTCACTTGTAACTACACCCGCTGCACATTTGATCAGATTCTGCAGGGGAAGTGGGACTTTCTGGACGGCGCCGTCATTTTCAATTCCTGTGACCACATGCGCCGCATTTACGATAACTGGCTGTTGGTTCCGGGCAAGCCGAAACTTTCTTTTCTTTATTCCCCCAAGAAACGCACGCCGATCGCCAAAGGCTTCTGGCATCTGCAGATTGACGCTTTTGTGAAAGAAGTGGCCGAAAAATATGGGCTGGTGACAAAGGAAGGACTTTCGGCGGCGGTGAAACTTACTAACGAACGCCGTCGACTGCAACAGGAAGTGTATGCCCTGCAGCAGGGTGAAGCTGTGTATCTCACCGGCACAGAACTCCTGATGGTGATGTTGGCAGCGATGTCGATGCCGGTGGAAGAGTACAACTCTTGTCTGAAAGCGCTTCTCGCCGAACTGAAGGCCGCAGGGGAAACAATGACTCCGAAGGTGCGGCTCCTCTTTGTGGGTGGGCACGCCGACAGTGCTGAGTTCTATCAAGCGTTGGAATCGAAGCGTGCACAGGTCGTGGTTGACGGCATGGGCTTCGGTACGGTGGCTTGTCATGCCTTAATTGACGAGACGAAAGATCCGCTGCAGGCTGTGGAAGACTTCTATTTTGACGGCAAGCCCTTTACGCCGCGTCATTTCGGTACCGCCAAGGAACGGATGGCGTACCTGCATGAACTCGTCCGGAAGTATCACGTCGACGGCGTGGTCGTGGCCCGCATCAATATGTGCGACGTGTGGGCGATGGAACAGTTCATGATGCGTGAGTACCTTACGACGGAAGATATTCCGCTCACGGAATTGGAAGTGAATTACCTGCCTGACGGCGTGGGACAGATCGCGACGCGCATGCAGGCGTTCGTAGAAAGCATTGAAGCGCGAAAACATTGATATCGGGAGAGACAGAATGACCAATGAAATCGTCGGTACGGAACGTATCAAGGAATATGTGGCGCGTTTGACCGCCATGATTGACGGCATGAAAGCGGCGCCCGCCGAGCAGCAGAATCCGATTCTGCTGTTTCTCCTGGAAGCGCTTCGCGAACGCGATCAGAAGGTGTTGGACTGCGCGGCGACGGGGAAACCCTGGATAGTTTCCTGGTACGGCAACCTCCCGGAAATTTCTGACTCCATGGGGATCGTGGACTACAACCCGATTTCGGATATTTTCTT
Organism: uncultured Sutterella sp.; assembly: GCA_900544255.1. Taxonomy (GTDB): domain Bacteria; phylum Pseudomonadota; class Gammaproteobacteria; order Burkholderiales; family Burkholderiaceae_F; genus Duodenibacillus. The sequence goes on along the minus strand of UQUM01000002.1, from coordinate 18,263 downwards.
CCATTTGGGACCCACGCAGATGGCCGATGCTTATCAGCTCGATAAGGTGAACATCGATGACAAGATCTGCACGTTGATCCGTTACGGCGTTTACGCCATGACGAACAATCTGATGCCGAAGCCTTCGGCGTTCGTGGCGATGGCAGAACCCTGCGACGGACTCCTGATGGTACACCAGCTTTGGGAAGAAACCGGGGTGATGAAGGATGTGCCGGTCTACATGATCGATCCTTCCTACGGCCGCACCGAACAGGATATGAAGTACGTCGCTGATCAGCTTCGGGAACTCATCAAGTTCTATGAAAAGAACTGTGGCGTGAAGTACGACGTCAATAAACTCCGCGAAGTGGTGGAAGAAACCAATCTGCAGTATGCCCTTTGGGATGAATGCAACCAGTATATGAAGGCGTCGCCTGCGCCGATGCCGTCCTTCGCCATGCAGGATGCGTTCTGGTATCTGATGCAGCATCTTCTGCCCTGCGGCGATAAGCGCGTGACGCAGTTGATGCGCACGGTTCGCGATATGTGCAAGGCGAACGTTGAAAAGGGCGTAGGTCCGGTGATGGACGAACAGATTCGTATTTACTGGCCTGATCTTGATCCGGTGTGGGATAACGAATTGGCGGCGTGGCTCGCCGAAGAATGGGGCGCCGTGGTGGTGGCTTCCTTTACGGGTCGTACGCCCTACGAACAGATCGACTGCTCCACTGAAGACAGCATGTTGATGGGGCTCGCGCGCCGCGGTACGCAGGAAGTGCCAATGATTCGTCAGGGACGCGGCTGGGTGGACGTTTTCGTGGATGATGTGACGAAGGGCGTTCAGGACTACAACGCCAACTGCGTGATCTTCCCCGGCTATATGGGGCACAAGGATCAGTCCGGGATTGCCAAGATGCTCAAGAACGTCTGCCGCGATCTGGATGTGCCTTTGTTGTCGATGACGACGGATCTCTACGATATCCGCTACACCTCGATGGAGAAGATTCAGAACGATATTTCGAACTTCTTCTCGGCGAACGGCTGGAAACGTCGTAAACACGCTTAACCTCAGTTTGAGGGAAGAAGCTTCGGTTTCTTCCCTCAAGGCGCCTTATATAGTCTGCACATTAAGGAGAATCAGTGATGACGATTTATGCAGGACTGGATGTCGGAAGCACGACCGGAAAAGTTGTACTTTTGAATGAAAAGGCAGGAATTCTCGGATGGTCCGTCGTGAAGTCGTCTCACGGGCCTCAGGCGACGGCAGACGCCGCGATGAAAAAGGCAAAAGAAATGGCGGGTATCGCAGAGGAAGAAAAGCCCGTCTATATGGTGGCGACGGGGTACGGGCGCCTCAATGTGGTCGGGGTGGATGAAGATATTTCCGAAATTTCCTGCCATGCCCGCGGTGCTGTGCACGTCAACCCCGCAGTGCAGACGATCGTCGACATCGGGGGCCAGGACTGTAAGGTGATTTCGGTCAACAAGAAAGGGCGCGTCGTCGACTTTCAGATGAACGACAAGTGCTCTGCGGGTACGGGACGCTTTTTTGAAGTCATGACGCGGGTGCTCGATTGCTCCTTTGAAGAACTCGCTTCCGAAGCCCTGAAATCCACCAATCCCCGGCAGATTTCGAAGCAGTGCTCCGTGTTTGCGGAAAGCGAAGTCATTTCGCTTGTGAACAACAACGTCCCCTTGTGCGACATTAGCGCCGGGATCCATGATTCCATTGCCCGCCGCATTCTCGGTATGATTTTTAAGATCGGACTGGAGCCGGAAGTGGGGTTGACGGGGGGCTGCGCGCAGAACCCTGCGCTCGTGGCCGCGTTGGAAAAACTTCTTAAGGTGAAACTCGCGAAGTTTGATGTGAATCCTCAAATTATGGGGGCCCTCGGCGCCGCGCTCTACGCGAAGGAGCATGCGTAAATGGGGTTGTTGGAAAACTTCGTGGATGAGGCGGAAAAAGTCCTTCAGGCGTTGCCGGCGGCATCCCCGCCGATTTTTACCGGGGCGACGCCCCCAAAAGGAAAGCAATCCGGCCTGATCCTCTTAAAGGATACGGTAGCGGAATTAGGCAATCCCGATTCCGTTTCAGCCGGTATGCTGCTCTACACGAATCGGCCCGGCACGGACGGAGTGCACCGGGTGGGAGCCGATGTGTCGGAATTGCAGGGAAAGTCGGTTCCATTTGCCATGATGGCCGTCCTTCACGGCCAGGACTTATCGGCGGAAACGTACTACCAGGCGGTGACGCGTTTTCAGCGGCTGACCGACTTTCCGGGGTGGCAGGTACGGTTGGCCAAAGGTCGCATTTGGGTGCGGGTGGCTTCGGTTGACGGCCGCGTGCCGGATTTATCCTATGCAGCGGCTGTGCTCACGCAGCGGCTGAAAACGGATTTTCCGACGGTAGAATCGGTCGACGTATGGTTCGTGACGGAACACGAAGACGCCGTGAAGTTGTTATTTGCCTTGGTGGAAAAAGCGCAGGCATCGGCGACGGGAATTAAGGAACAGGTTTGGAAAGAACGTGGGTTTGATTGGAAATCCTGTCAGTTGTCGGGGCACTGCGGCGGTTGTGCGGATAAAAAGGCCTGTGCGTCGGTTCGTACGATGGAAGCCCGCATTCGAGTGAACCGCAGAAAGTACGGGATTGAGGAAGGAAAAAACAAATGACGAATCAGAAACGGGTGATTGCCGTCTGCGGCAAGGGCGGCGTGGGTAAAACGGCGTTGACGACCCTTTTTACGCGGGCCTTGCGCAATAATCCTGCAGTGGGGCGCCTCCTGGTGGTGGATGCCGATCCCGCGCTGGGACTTCTGTATGCGCTCAATGTGGATACGTCGAAAACGATTGGGGCGGTGCGTGACAAAGTGCTGGCAGCGGCGGAAGCAGGTACGGCCGGCGAAAAGGCAGCTGTGGCCGATGAACTCGATTACCTCATCACGAACACCCTCAAGGAAGAGGACGGTTACGCCTTCCTCGCAATGGGGCACATGAATGCCAAGGGGTGCTTTTGTTCGGTGAACGACCTCCTGCGCGATGCCCTGGGAAAACTTGTGGACGAATTCGATACGATCCTGATTGACGGCGAAGCCGGATTGGAACAGATCAACCGGCAGGTCGTGGATCGGGTGGATACCTTGGTGTTGGTGACGGATTCGTCTTACCGAGGGGTGCAGACGGTGCACCATATCGAAGGCATGGTGAAGGACGGCTCGGTGCCCGCGTGTGGCAAGGTTGGCGTCGTGTTCAACCGGATTCAGAACGATGACCGCACGGAAGAGGATTTCAAGGCGGCCGTAGGACTGCCGGTTTTCGGTGTGGTGCCTTACGATCCTGTGCTCGGGCGGTGTGATACGGAAGGTAAGTCTCTCCTGGCGATGCCCGACGACGCGGCATCCGTGAAAGCCGTGAAGAAAGCACTCGTGGAAATCATGGGATTTGAGGTCTGAGTCCTGCGGCAGACACAGAAAAAGCGGTGGAAACCGCCTCCGACGGGAGGGCTGGTTTCCGCCGCTTTTGTTTTTGGGGAACGGAATGTTAATGCGTTTGGTCGCGGTTTCGCCGCCACTGTCCCGGCAGTCCCGTCATCCAGGGAAACGCCTTTTCATGCTCGGCGCGGAACGCCTCAATCGCCGGAAGGTCTTTGAGCGTTGCGTCAATCATGTCGAGCCCTTCGGCAAGCATCGTCTTGTGGCGCGGCGCGACGGTGAAGTTAACGACCGTACCGTCCTCAGCGGTGATGGTCTGCTCTTTGAGATTGACGGTGAGCTTTTTAGGCGTGTCGGACGAAACGGCTACGAACAAACGGCGGCTGTCGACTTCGGAAATGCGGGCGGCGAGAAGCCCGTTGTTAAAGCAGTTTGAATAGAAAATTTCCCCGAACCCCGGCGCGATGACGACGCGGATACCGTACTGCATCAGCCCCCAGACGGCGTGTTCACGGCTCGAGCCGCAGCCGAAGTTGGGGCCGGCGACGATGATTTGGGCAGCTTCGAACCCCGGTTTATTGAAGACGCAGGCGGGGTTTTTCTCGCCGTTCGAGGTAAAGCGCAGGTTGTAGAAAAGCCCCTTGTCGAGTCCCGACTTATCGATCCCGTGCAGAAACTGCTTGGGCATCAACTGGTCGGTATCAAGGTTGTCCATGTCAAGGGGAATCGCGACGGACGTGAGCTGTGTGAATTTTTCCATGACGATTCTCCTTACAGGCGTTCCAACGTACGGGGATCGGTGAGAACACCGGTGACGGCGCTCGCAGCCGCGGTTTCGGGGCTCACGAGATGCGTGCGGGCGCCGCGTCCCTGACGGCCTTCGAAGTTGCGGTTTGTGGTTGAAGCACAGCGCACGCCTTCGCTGAGAATGTCGCCGTTCATCGAAAGGCAGAGCGTGCAGCCGGATTTACGCCATTCAAACCCCGCGTCCTTAAAGATCTGAGCAATGCCGAGGGCTTCGGCTTCGCGTCGTACGCGCATGCTGCCGGGCATCACCTGAGCGCGGACGCCGGGCGCAACGTGACGCCCTTTGAGAATGGCGGCAGCTGCCTTTAAGTCGGAAAGGCGAGCATTGGTGCAGGAGCCGATGAACACGTGCTGAATCGGCGTACCCGCGATTTTGTCGCCGACTTTGAGTCCCTGATAAGCGAGGCCGCGACGGGCCGCCGTTTGGTCGACGATGTCCGCAAAACTTTCGGGCGCCGGGATGGTGCCGGTCAAGGGCACCGCCTGGTCGGGGCTTGTGCCCCAGGTTGTCATCGGTTCCACGGCGGACGCGTCAAGCGTGACTTCCTTGTCAAAGTGTGCGCCATCGTCCGTATGAAGATCGGCGGCATAGGCGCGCATCGCTTTGTCGTCTTCCTCGCAGTAGGGGGCAGCGTGTTCCTTAACCCAGGTAAAGGCTTTTTCGTCCGGTGCGATGAGTGCACCGCGGGCACCGGCTTCCACCGTGAGGTTGCAGAGCGTCATGCGGCCTTCCATGGGGAGCGCCGCCACGGCGGACCCCGTGTATTCGACGACGAGCCCCAGGGCGCCGCGGGCGGAAATGGTTTTAAGGACGGTAAGTGCCAGGTCTTTTGCGGTGGAACCGGCGGGAAGTTCTCCCGTGATCGTAACGCGCATGGTGCCCGCCGTGCGGTAGACGAGCGTCTGCGTGGCGAGAATGTGTTCGATTTCAGACGTGCCGATCCCGAAGCCCAGGGCGCCCAACGCACCGTGCGTCGTGGTGTGGCTGTCCCCGCAGATGACGACCATGCCGGGACGAACGAGCCCCTGTTCGTCCATCAAAACATGTTCAACGCCTTGATCGGGGTCGTTGGCACCATAGAAGGCGGCGATGCCGTTTTCTCGGCAGTTCTTTTCGAGGGTTTTGGCCTGAATGAGGCTTGCTTCGTCGTAGATGACGCGAGGCGTGACGTCGTCACTCGGAATGATGTGGTCGACGACGCAGAGATGAGCGTCCGGGACGAGTGCTTTGCGGCCGCGCGCGGCAAGGCCCGCAAAGGCCTGCGGAGACGTGTATTCGTTTGCAAAGTGCGCGTCGCAGTAGAGAAGAACGGTGTTGGCGTCGATGCGTTTGACCGTATGGGCGTCAACGATCTTTTCGTAGAGAGTGCGGGGTGCCGCCATGGGGAATCTCCTGTTCTGTCCTGTTCTGAGGAAAGCGTAGTCCGAGACCGAAAGCGGCCGGGCTATCGCTCTTATTGGATGTTGAACTAAATCTCCCAGCCGCGTACGTGACCGATGACGTCGACGATGAGGCCGTTTTCAACGACGAGAAAGTGCGCGTACGGGGCGGCCGTGGGGCAGGCGTGATTGGGGAGGACGCGCAGGCGCCGTCCGATCGGAAAGTCGGTTTGGGTGAGGGTGGTATTCTCCGGCAGATCAATGATGCCGTGTTCTTGATTGGTGCCCGCAAGAAGAATCTTTCCTCCGTCCAACGGATGTCCGTCGACGTCGCATACGAGACCGTAGCCGTAGTCTTTTTTCTGACGCTGCGTGCCGCGGTCGCGGGACATGGCGAGAAACCCCGAATCGGTGATGACGCGGTTCTTGTTTGTCTTGCGGCCGATGACGGTCGTGAGGACGGATCCCGCGATGTCGTCAACCGTGCAGATGCCGACGTTCGTCATGAAAAGATCAAAGAATGCACAGACGCCGGCGCGGATTTCCGTTACGCCCGTTTCGGATGCAGAACGCATGAGGGTGGGGGAGGAACCGACGGAAATGATGTCGACCGTAAAGCCTGCGGCACGCAGCATGTCGGCGGCTTTGACGATGCCGGAGCGCTCCTGTTCGGCCGCAGCCGCGATGGCTTCCTGAGTTTTGCATTCATAGCTGTCGCCCGCGTGGGTGAGAACGCCCTTTAAGTAAGCGCCGTCGGTGAGGGCTCGGGCAGTCGTCACAATGTCGGGTGAGTCGGGGAGAAGGCCGGAACGGTGCCCGTCCACGTCGATTTCCAAAAGCACCGGAAGGGTCGTGTGATGCGCGCGGCAGAAGTCGGACACAAGTTTTGCGGCTTCGGCGCTGTCCAGAATAATTTTCAAATCGCACCCCGTCTCGTGTCGGATGGCGTCAACTTCGGCGAGTTTCTGCGGTGCGATGCCGACGGCGTAGAGAATGTCCTTCACGCCGTTTTCGGCAAAGTAGCGTGCTTCAGCGAGCGTGGAGACCGTCGCGGGGCCTTCGGGCGACGTCATCTGCAGCCGGGCGATGTCGATTGATTTATGTGTCTTTAAATGGGGCCGAAAGGCAACGCCCAAGTCGGCGGCACGCTTTTGCGCACGGTGAATGTTGGCAAGGAGTTTGGCTTTATCCAGAACGAAGGCCGGGGTCGGTATCCGATCGTCCGTGAGAGGAAGACCGATGAGCGAGTGAAGGTTAAGTGACATGATCCTGATTCTCCAACAAAGCGGAATATATAAAAAATTCTATACCGATTGATCGCAGACCGTCAATAGCAAACTATTTAACGGATAGAGTTGTCAACAAAGTACTGAAAACTAAAGTGTTTGCAATGCAGAAAATTTTCTATAGAATGACGGCTATAGAAATTATTCTACGAGGAAACAGCATGAGTACCGACAGAGACGCACGGAAGATTCCGGTATCGCTCCTGCGCTTTAAGGCAACGGCCGACCTCATCGGACGCACGGCGGGCAGCAAAACGGAAGTCGTTCTGCACGATTTGGCTGATCCCCTGCATTCCGTGGTTTACGTCGTAAACGGTACGGTGACGGATCGGCGCGTCGGACAGGGGTTGCGGCACCTGGTGACGGAAATGTTGACGGCACAGGCCCGTGGAACGGATTTATTGCCCGCGTGGTGGTATCGCTATCAGACAAAACTCATCCGCTGTACGACCCAACTGCTGCGGGATGAGGCAGGGAAGTTGGTCGGAGCGCTTTGCGTCAACGAAGACGTGACGGCGGAGCTCGCCGAATTCAACGTCCTGAAAGAGAAGCTTCCGGGGATAAAGACGGTTGAAATTCCGGTGCCGGCAGAAAACGGTATTTTGTGGGCTGAAGAAAGTGTTTCATCAGCCGATGGGAAACCGACGTCAGTACAGGAAAATGTGAGGGAAACGGTATTTAAATTAATTACAGCCCTCGCCAAAGAAGAGGGCTTCACGGGACGAGAGGTGAGCCGCGAAGAACGGCGCCGTTTTGTGGAAATGCTGAACGATCGGGGAGTGTTTCTCGTGAAGGGGAGCGTTGAGTACGCTGCGGACGTCATCGGCGTATCTAAAGTGACGATTTACAGCGATTTGGACTCCGTGCGCCGCAAGCAGGCCGACGCCGGTAAGTAAATTTCAGTGAGGTGGTAAGTGATGCAGTTTGTTCATCCGGATTTCAAGGGCGAAAACCCCGGTCATTACAGCCCGGCCGTCAAGGTCGAAAATCTCATGTTCGTGTCGGGACAATTGTCGATCGATCCCGATACGCGCGAAGTCTGTCGGGGCGACATTAAGGATCATGCGCGTTTGGCCTTAAATAATTTGGACCGCGTTTTAAAGGCCGCGGGCTGCCGCCGCGATCAGGTGGCGTTCTGCCGCGTCTACACGCCCTCAAACACCTATTGGGGCGCGATCAATGAGGTGTACGCCGAGTTTTTCGGTGCGCACAAGCCGGGGCGCGTCGTGGTGTCGACGTCGCCGCTGCACTTTAATTGTCTCGTGGAAATTGAGGCTGTCGTGGAACTGAAGGAGTAATTGAAAAAATGCTTCACTATATCTGCACCGCCTGCGGTAAAAAGACGCCGGTGACGACGATGGAACCCAAGTGCGCCTGCGGCGGCGTGTTCGAACTCGATTTCACTCCGGAAAAGTATGATGCCGCCCAAATTGACGCGCACACCTGGAGCCTTTTCCGCTACCGCAAGTTTATGGCAGGGGAAGGTGACGCTTGGAAAGACGTGACGATGGGCGAAGGTATGTCCCCCGTGGTGGAAGCGGAACCGGGGATGTTCGTGAAGGTTGACTACATGATGCCTACCCTGTCGTTTAAGGATCGGGGAGCGGCGGCTCTGGTCGCCCACATGAAGGCGATCGGTGTTAAAAAATGCGTGCAGGACTCAAGCGGCAACGCCGGTCACGCCGTCGCGGCCTACTGTGCCCGCGCCGGGATTGAGTGCGAAATCTATGTGCCCGAAGGTACGAGCCCCAAGAAAATTGCCATGATCGAAGCCGCGGGTGCGAAGGCGCATGTCGTGCCGGGAACGCGGGATCACTGTGCCGACGTGTGTCGCGCCCGGGTGGCAGAAGAAGGGGTTTACTACGCCAACCATGTGGTGAATCCGTACTTCTACGAAGGCATGAAGAGTTACATCTATGAAACGTTCGAACAGTTGGGGAGGATCCCGGAGCACGTCATTGTGCCGGTCGGCAACGGCACGCTCTACATCGGCGTCATGAAGGCGCTGGAGCATCTCTTGGAGAGCGGCGCCATGGATCACTTTCCGAAGGTCATTGCGCTTCAGAGTGAACTTTGTGATCCGCTGTATGAGGCGGCTCAGCAAGGAAAGGACGACGCCGTCGCCGTGGACGTGAAACCTACGATCGCCGAAGGAATTGCAATCGGTAAGCCCTTGCGCGCCAAGGAAATTCTCGCCTACGCCAAGAAGCACGACGTCACCTTTATTACGGCGCCGGAAAACCGGTTGCTTGCTTGGCGCGAAACCATGGCGAAGAAGGGCTTTTACATTGAACACACGACGGCGGCGAACTTCGCGGCCTGGGAAAAGTACTGCGAAGAACACCCCGGCGCGACGGACGTGCTCATCACGCTCTGCGGAGCAGGGATTAAGTCGGATCACTGATCGACTTTTGCTGTTCTCGCCTTAACTTAGACAAACACCGCTCGTTCGGAGGAGGAACGAGCGGTGTTTGTCTGAGGGCGAGATGGAATAAGAGCTCCGGTCTTTTCCGTTTAGAGAATGTTGTACAAGGTCACTCTTCAATCGCCTCGTGATACGGTATTGCTTAAAGCAACGGTCGTCGGTTGCCTCGACTGCGGTACCAATCGTTAAACGCCGTTCCGGTAAGAACGGGAATGTCACTTTCCCAAATTCGCCCGGAAAGTGCGACGTGCGGAAGATCGACGCTCTTAACCGTGGCGCCTCCCGGCAACGTGCGCGTGAAATGCGCAAAGAAGGGATCGGCGACGATAGTGTCGAGATCGGGAAGGATTTCTCGGAAATCGTCTTCCGTGAACCGCCGTCGGTCACCCGTGCCTAAGAGAATATCCGGAGCGGTAAGGGGCGTCAAAACCGCCACGTCGGTGAGTCCTTCATCCTTGACGAGCGACGCTCGGATTGCTGCCGATGTGACGGCTTCGCCGATCACGGCAACTTTAGTGGGGGCGTCATCAGAGGTGAAGTTGCCGCGGCAGCCGACTGCGAGGTTGATGGGGTGGTTTTCCCGGGCGGCTTCGGTCCATTTTTTGGGAAGCAGTTCCGCCATAAAGCGGCCGTAAGGGGCGCCGACGACGAAAGGCGTGCCGAAATGTTCCGCTAGCCACAGTGCCGCGGGGAGTCCTCCGGCACTCACGACCCAATTGACGCTTGCCTGACCCGCAAAGCGGATGAGGGGGAGCGACGCGTTTTTACCCATGGCCCAGTTGGAGAGCACTTTCCAGCCGGCAGCTTCCGCAAAAGCGTCAAAGGATTCGGCGGTACCGTTCACGGAAAAATCCAAAGGGGTGACGCCGAGAATGTTGAGGGTGCGGGGGAGGCGTTTGGCAGCGGGCGCCACAAAGCGTTCCGCGAGTTTCACAAACGCCTTGCCGATGCCGGCGATGTAGTCGTCCGTGCCGTTCGTGTCCACGCCGAAACTCACGATGCCCGTGGCGGTTTCAATTTCGCGGGCGATCCCGTCGTAGTCGCAGCCCATCATCATCGGAATCGGTGTGCCGGCAAGTGCAATGAATTCGGGGTGAAGTTCCGATGCAGCGGCTTTTATGTCGTCAATAAGCCGTCCCTCATTTCCTAAGACCGCGTCGGTTTCGGTGAGGGCGGAAATAAAGACGTTCGCCGGTCGGTCAAACCACCGCGGTTCGTCATGCGTCGTGTAGGTGGAATTGCACCCTGAGGCGTCGTGCATGACGATGAGTCCGCCTAATTCATAGAGGGCGGAGCACATCGCCGAGTTGTCCGCGGCGTAAGTGGGCAGATACGTATAGGCTTGTTTCACAGACAGCCTCCCTTCGTGCAGCCCAAGGCTTTGATCTGAATCACATCCTTAGCGGGTTTCGCGTGCAGAAAAGCGTCGGTGAGCAGTCGGGCGAAATACAAAATTCCTCGCCAACCGTCTGCGCCGTCGCCTTCGACCATGTTCACAAAGTGATCGGTATGTTCGTACCAAGCCGCTTTTTGCCCGACGGCAAGAACCTTTTGTTCAACTTCCGGTCGAGAACGTACCATCCGCGCAGCGACCGTGGGGAAGAGTTTGAGCGCCGGGGCTTCAGTTTTGAGGGCTTCAAAGTCTTCGGTTTCTTCAGGCAGAACCCCGTCGATATAAAGGCGGACGACGTTAAAACCGTAACGCACCAAGAGGCGCGCCAGCGACAGCGGCCGTGTGGTGGCGGTGTAATCCAACGCAATCGGGGTTCGACCGATCGTCGTCCGTGCGTTTTCAAGTGCCGCCAGAGCTTCATTACGCCGTTCGGATTCGTCGGTCAACGCAATGCCGAGGAAACGGGCGAGGTCGTTTTTTTCTTTTTCAATGGCTTCGGGAAGCCACGGGGCGGAGAACTGTCGGACTTTCTGTCCTAAATGTTCGGCCATCCAGTCGATCGCGGCGTCAGCCGTAGGGTTGAACGTAACGGCAAACCGTGACTCACCGAGCGCCTGATAGTCGGCCCACGTGCGCGTGGCCGTAATGCTGCGCCAGGGAAGACGGGCAGCTTCTACGAGCGCTCTGAAGTCGGAATGCTCCGCCATGGGGCGCACGTCGCCCACGACCGTGACGCCGTTGTCTCGGACGTCCGATGTCTGCAGCAGAGTGTAAATTTGGCGGCGGTTTCGCTTGTCGGGCGTAATGCGCTTTCTCAAAATGGGCGTCATGTAGCCGTCGGTGAAGCGAATGTCGGGGAAGCGTTCCCGCAGGGTTTCAAAACTGAAGGTGAGGTCGCTCCCGATGAATTCGTGCACGCAGCTTGTGTAAATGATGACGCCGCGAGGGCGCTTCGTGAGATGCGACAAAATATCGGTGACGCCGTCGATCAGGGCTTTTTCCGTGTCGCCTTCGAGGAGATTTCGGTCTTCGATCGTGATCGTAGAAAAACGATCCAGCGCCCGCAGTTCTGCGGCGGACATCGAAACACCCCTGAGGCAACAGCGGGCGCACACGAAGATGATGTGCGTTTCCGGAATCAGGAGCCCTAAGTGCATGATGGTCCACGTGCCGCGGGCGGGTGCACTGTATTCCAGTCCCGCGCTGTAGGTGAGGGGGAGCTTCGCCTCGGTTATCGTAAGTCCCCGGGGCGCGGAGGAATTGAGAAGCGGCATCAGAGTTCTCCTGCGCTGATGCGGATGACGGGCGCCGATTCGCTCGTGCGGCTTGCGGCGATGACGGCCCGGGCTAACTCACGGTAGTGGCCGGCGGATTCGGAATCGGAAAATGCTTCGACGACGGTCATCTTTTTGTCTTCAGCGGCCTGAATGAGCGGATCGCGGGGGAGTTTTGCCACCACGGGGGCTCCGACGGTCTGCGCGAGGTCCGTGACTTTTTCGTCTTCGCGTTCGACGTTGCGCCGATTGAGGATGAGGCCCGCCAACTGGGCATACCCGCGGTTTTTGTAGTTGGCGACCGCGGCGGCGATGTTGCCGGCGGCGTAGATCGCCATGTTTTCGCCGGACGTTACGATGAAGACGTTTTCGGCGTAGCCCTTGCGAATGGGCATGGCAAAGCCCCCGCAGACGACGTCGCCCAATACGTCGTAAAAGACGACGTCGGGACAGATGGTTTCAAAGGCTTTGACGGCCGTGAGGGACTCGAAGGCGGCGACGATGCCGCGGCCGGCACAGCCCGTGCCGGGCGTGGGGCCGCCTGCTTCAGCGCACCAGACGCCGTTTTCAGCGCGCGTCACGATGTCTTCAAGTTTGACGTCGGACGCGGGCTTCGTGCGCAGCACTTCCAAGACGCTCGGAATCCGGCGGCCGCGCGTATGGGCGATCGTGGAGTCGGCCTTGGGGTCGCAGCCGATCTGAAGGACGGTTTTGCCTTCGGCAGCGAGCGCTGCGGCCAAGTTGCTGACGGTTGTCGATTTGCCGATGCCGCCTTTTCCATAAATAGCAATGCGGTACATAGAGAATTAGTGGGTATCGAGTTTGAGATCGGTGCCTTCGAAGTCGCCGGCGGCGTCCGGGGCAAGACGCGCGAGTTCGCTTCGCTTTTGGTTGTATTCGCCCCAGGTAACGGCGCGTGTGAGCAGTGCTTCCTGATTTTCAAGAATCAGGGGATCAATGACGCTTTGGGCGCGGTCGGCGCGCTGCACGTAGATGTCAATGCCGGTTTTGCGCATCAGTTCCCGGGTTTCGTGATTGAGTTCCGCGACTTCCTTCATCACGCCCCGCATGGCGCGGGCTTCGGCCGGAGTGATTTTCGTGCGGTCGGCGAGTTGGCGCTTGGTGGCCAGCGTCGGCAGACACGGCGTTTTTACAAAGTAGGCTTCGTATTCAGGAGCCGTGCAGATGTCGCGGTACATCTCGGCCACCAATTCAAATCGGGTCGCCAGGTCTTTTTCGGTCGGCATATTCCGAGCCTGGGCCGCGAGATCGGCCTCGGTGGGTTGTCCGAAGTTTTGACACCCGGTGATGAGAACGGGGAGAAGAAGGCTCAGCGTAAGTCGTCGGAACATGACAAATGGAGAAGAAAACTCAGAAGTGCAGTCATTGTAGCGGCGACCAACGGTTGAGCCAATGAAGTAAATACCACTATAGAGGTAGGTAAAAGAGCGGAGAAAGTTGCCTGAAGGGATGGATTGAAACAGAACTTTACGTAAAAAAATGGTTTAGAGGCCTCAAAACAATGGATTTTGCTGGGGGATCGTGGTTTAATACCCCTGTCTCGAACACGAGGACAGGGAACCTACGATTCGATGACATCTCCTTTGGTGGTATGTTAGAACCGCTGCGTTTGGATCACGGCGTTTCTTTCGCATCGAATGAGCTGATGAGCGGCGCCGACGGATGACGGTCGGAGAGCCGGCAGAAAGGACTGCAACGGACAGGTCAAAGTCAAAGACTTGTGGGGAAACGGGGCAGGGGAAATTTCGCCGGGTGTGCTTGGGTCAGCATTGAAGGGACGATGCGAAAGAAGTGCCGGGCGCCGGAAGTTTTCCGGGGCGTCCGACGCAGCGGCTTTTTTTTGTCCGCGCGGCGCCGGTAACAAAAAAGCCCAGCCGAAGCTGAGCTTATTGGGTGGTTTCAAAGGCGTTTGGTGCGCCGGGTAGGATTCGAACCCGCGACCCCCTGGTTCGTAGCCAGGTACTCTATCCAACTGAGCTACCGGCGCAACCTTTGAAACATCGCGCTTCGCTTTTCGTTCGAAGCGAGGGCGCATTTTAAGAAGGTTTTGACGAAATGCAAGTTTTCGGCGCATAAAATTGCGTCGCTTCGGTTTTTTACGGGGTAAAGTGTTGTAAAACAAGTAAAAATAATTTTCTAAAGTCGGTGAGGGCGACGTAAGCTCCTTCGGACGGAACCCCGGCAGACGGGGTTTGCAGGAAGTTTGAAGGAATATAGGGAGGTAAAAAATCCGGCGGAACATGGGGAAAAACCGCGTCGCCTGAAGGCTGAAACCGTTAGAATTCCGCCGTTTCGTTCGAAAGCGGTGCGCCAAGCGTAAGACGAGGGACGTAAAGGAGAAATGACGGGAAAAGCAGAGCGCACTTTTTGAACGGTTCTCCCTTTTGCCATTGTTTCAGGAGATTCCGCTGTGACGGCGCGACTGCGGCTCAAAGACATCACCAAAACTTATCCCGGCGTGCGGGCGAACGACGGCATCAGCCTTGAAGTTGATCCCGGCAAGGTGCTTGCGGTACTCGGCGAAAACGGCGCCGGCAAGTCCACGCTGATGAAGATCATTTACGGGGCTGTGCAGCCGGATTCTGGGACGATTGAATTTGACGGGACGCCCGTGGTGATTCATTCGCCCGGCGAAGCGCGAACGCTCGGAATTGCCATGGTGCATCAGCATTTTGCGCTTTTTGAAACGCTCACCGTCGCGCAGAATGTGCTCTTGGGGCTCGAAAAAGGGCCGAACTTGGCGGAAGTCTCTGAAAAGGTTCTCGAACTCGGAAAGCGTTACGGGCTTGAAATTGAGCCCGACAGTTTTGTTGCCGAGCTCTCTATGGGCGAGCGGCAGCGCGTGGAAATCATCCGGGCGCTGATGACGGAACCGAAACTTTTGATTCTCGATGAACCGACGTCCGTTTTGACGCCCCAGGCCGTAAAGCGTCTCTTCATGACCTTGAAGCAGCTTGCGGCCGAAGGGCTCTCCATCATCTTTATTTCTCATAAGTTGGATGAAATCCGCGATCTCGCCGACAGCTGCACCGTGCTGCGGCAGGGAAAAGTGGTGACGACCGTCAATCCGAAAAAAGAAACGGCCGATACGTTGGCGCGTCTCATGATCGGTGCGGAACCGCCGAAACTCATGCGTCGACACGGCGAGCCCGGGCGCGACGCGCTCGTCATCAAGAAACTCAACCTGGACGGCGGAAAACGCATCTGCGGCTTAAAGAATGTGCGCCTCACGGTGCGTGCCGGGGAAATCGTCGGCATTGCCGGCATCAGCGGGAACGGCCAGTCACGCTTATTGGGGGTGCTTGCCGGGGAATTGAAACCCCGGGAGGGGAGCGTCATCCTGATGGGCGAAGACGTTACGAAGTTGAACCCCGAGCAACGGCGTCGTTTGGGACTGCGGTACGTTCCGGAAGAACGCCTGGGGCACGGGGCGGTGCCTGAATTGGCACTCGAAGAAAATACGCTTTTGACCGGCGATCAGTTCCATGCGCAGGGCATTATCCGCAAAAACGCCGTCGCGGACTTTACCGACCGTGTGATCGATCGCTTTAAGGTCGCAAGCGGTCGGCGCGGTAAAAGCGAAGCTCAGGCCCTGTCCGGCGGGAACCTGCAGAAATACGTAGTGGGACGCGAAGTGATGAATCACCCGGCCGTTTTGATGATCGACCAGCCTACGTGGGGCGTGGACGTAGGGGCGGCGACCGTCATTCACAACGCTCTGCTCGAACTACGGGATCAGGGGGCGGGTCTTTTGATTGTCTCCGAAGAAGTGGATGAACTTTTTGCCGTCTGCGACCGGATTGCCGTGATGTACCGCGGATGCATTTCGCCTGCGGTGCCCGTGGATTCGATTACGGTGGAAGAAATCGGTTTGTGGATGGCGGGGCTCTGGGCCGGCTGCAGCTATAAACCCGGAAAAAATGCGGAAGACGCCCCTGAGGCCCGCGAGAAGGAGAAGTAAATGCAGTTTCCGATTCGACTCACGGTTCGTTCGGAACCTTCCAAAACGATGCGCTGGTTGTCGCCCGTGGCGGCGCTCGTTCTGACGGTTTTGGTGGGGGCGGCGCTTTTTGCGTTCCTCGGCAAGGATTCGATGTCGTCCTTGTACGTGTTTTTAGTGGCGCCCTTGGAAAACTTACGGGGGTGGTGTGAGGTCGGGGTCAAAATGACGCCGCTTCTCTTGTGTGCGGCGGGCCTCACGCTCTGCTACCGCGCCAACATATGGAATATCGGTGCGGAAGGCCAGCTTGTGATGGGGGCGGTGGCGGGTACCTGGGCGGCGCTTCAGTGTCCGCCGGACGCCGGTATGTGGTACCTCGTGCCGGTACTCTTGGCAGGGGTTGCGGGCGGAGCGCTCTGGGGCGGCCTGACGGCGCTTTTAAAAGATAAATTCAACGCCAACGAAATTCTCGTGAGCCTGATGCTCGTTTATGTGGCGCAGTTCTTTTTAGCTTGGTGCCTGCAGGGGCCCATGCAGGATCCGGACGGGTTCGGTTTCCCGCAGTCGCCGCTTTTTGAAGCAGCGGCGTCGGTGCCGACGATTCCGGGGTTCTACCGTTTGGGCTGGGGCTTTGTGATGGCGGTAGTGCTCGCATTGACGGGCGCTCTTTTGATGAGCCGATTCTTCATCGGTTTTCAGATTCGCGTGTCCGGTATGGCGCCTTTGGCGGCAAAGTATGCGGGATTTAATCCGTCACGCCTCATTTGGACCGTGATGCTGATTTCCGGGGGGTGCGCAGGCTTGGCCGGTATCTGCGAAGCGGCGGGTCCGGTGGGACAGCTGACGCTCAACATCAGTCCGGGGTATGGTTTTGCCGCCATCATCGTCGCTTTTGCCGGACGCTTGAGTCCCGTGGGCTGCATCCCGGCGGCGTTCGTGCTGGCGCTCTTTTACTTGGGCGGCGAATTGGGGCAAAGCCGTTTGGGGCTTCCGTCGTCCATTACCGGGGTGTATCAGGGGCTGCTCTTGTTTTTCCTTCTGATTTGTGACGTCGGGGTTTTGTACCGCTTGAAGTGGGTAGGATTTGCGAATAAGGGGACGACGAAATGAGTGCGACGGCTGCTTTGATTGCCTCGACGCTGAACGCGGGGACGCCGCTTCTTTTGGCGGGGATCGGGATTCTCATTCACGAAAGGAGCGGGGTGCTTAACCTCGGGATCGAAGGCATCATGCTGATGGGGGCGGTCGCGGGATTCGGCACCTGCTACCTCACCGGTTCCTTTTTCCTGGGCTTTGCCGCGGCGGCTTTGGTTGGAATGGCGCTTTCGGCGCTTTTCGGTTTTCTGACGCTGGGGCTTTACGCAAACCAAAACGCCGCCGGTCTTGCAATGGCGATTTTCGGTGCGGGGCTTGCGGCTTTCATCGGTCAACCCCTGCAGGGGGTGTCCTTGGCTGCGCGCGCTTGCGAAGGCATTCCTTTTTTAAGGGACATTCCGTTTGTGGGCGACGCCTTCTTTTCGTCGCACGTCTTGGTGTACGTCGCTCTTTTTATGGCGGGGGCGGCCGCGTGTTTTCTCTATAAGAGCCGTTGGGGCCTCATCCTGCGGGCGGCGGGGGAATCCCCGAAGTCCGCTTACGCCTTGGGGTACCCGGTGCGTACGATCCGGTTTGCGGCGCTCCTTTTCGGCGGCCTGATGACGGGGGTGGCGGGCGCTTATTTGTCGCTTGTTTATACGCCCCTGTGGGCTGAAGGAATGACGGCCGGCCGCGGCTGGATTGCGCTCGCGCTCGTGACGTTTGCGACGTGGCGACCGCTGCGCATCGTGTTGGGGGCTTACCTCTTCGGCGGCGTGACGATGGTGCAGCTCAGTTTCCAGGCGGCGGGTATCGGCATTCCGTCGCAATTGATGTCGATGGCGCCGTACCTGGCGACGATTCTGGTGCTCGTCTTGATCAGTCACAATCCGAAGTGGATTGCGATGAATGTTCCGAAGGGCCTCGGCAAAACCTTTACTCCGGAGAAATAGCGGCCGAAATAGAACGGAATCGGGAGGATTCTGCAAAAAGTTGGGACGGATGCTTGACAAGGCTTTCCGACTCTGTAAAATTCGCATCCTCTTCGCTGCGGGAGTAGCTCAGTTGGTAGAGCGCAACCTTGCCAAGGTTGAGGTCGCGAGTTCGAGACTCGTCTCCCGCTCCACGAAATTGCTTCAGATCACCAACATCGGTTTTGGCCGATGCGTCCTAAGTGACGCGGGAGTAGCTCAGTTGGTAGAGCGCAACCTTGCCAAGGTTGAGGTCGCGAGTTCGAGACTCGTCTCCCGCTC
>UQUM01000001.1 GCA_900544255.1 uncultured Sutterella sp. | reverse complement strand
GTAAAACCGGTAGAACCTCCTTGTGAAAGCCACGCAATGGTTCCACGCCAATGCACCGGCATTGATCTGTCGGTGCAGTTTCTTATTGCGCTTCGCCGAAAGGAGCTTGTATTTGTAGGTTCTCATAGTTGAAATGATACAGCGGATCTTCCGTAGTTTTGAACACAACAACCTGGGCGCCTTATATCCTCCTCCTGAAGGAACAGGTTTTACGGCGCGTGTGATAAAAACCGCTTCGCCGCACGCCGGCTTCCGTCGCAATCCAATCCAATGCGATATCGTGCACCTCCGGAACAAACGCCGTCGTCACAAGCGCTTCCCAAGCCACCGCCACCGTGACGGGCCTTCTGTTTTTCGGCAACGCCGCCAACCAACGGTCAAAGTAACCGCCGCCGTTACCCAATCGGAACCCGGTCGGCGTAACCGCCACACAGGGCGCAAAAATAAGATCCGGCACCGTCCGCACGCCGTTGACCGGCGCCGGTATCCCGTAGGCACCGGGCACCATCGGCGTTTCATCCGTCACCACTTCGTAGTGCATCGACCGCGCCGCCACATCATCCACCACCGGGTACGCAAGCGCCTTCACCGTCACGGCCCGCGAAAGCGCCGACACCAGATCGGGTTCGCCCGCTGTCGGGGCATAAACGCCGGCACAGTGAAAGGAACGCGCCGACAACCACGGCAAAAGCGCCGCTTCCAGCGCCCGCTGCCGCGCGTCGGTCTTTTGGGTTCTGCGCAGGGACCAAAACCGCTGACGCAACTGCTGCCGATCCGTTGTTGTACCAAGGAAGGATTGCATGGGGAAGCTTTCCGTTTAATATGGAGGCAGATTTTGCCTGCGGTACTCAGAAAATGCCTACAGAGTTTTCCTTTCTCGGGCGGCGTCCGACGCTCCTTTTACTCTCTCTCATGACGGCGGCAACGTCATCTTGGGCGGCACCCGCCCTCACGCCGGCACAAGCCGCCGCCAATCTGACGGCGCCGGATTTGGCACTTCCCGCCGACGAAACGGACGCGGCCCCCCTTTCCGACGGGACGGTCCGCACCTACGCCGTTCCTGAAACCGGGCTTGTCATGGTGACGCCCCCCGTCGTCTCCGTCACTCCGGCGCCCGTCACGCCCGTCGTCCGAGAAACCGTACGGCCGGAAACCGCACCGGTCACGCCGACCGCAGAAACACCGGCTGCTGCCGCTCTGACGACGGATCCCAAAACGGACGAACTTTTCATCAACACCTATCGTGCGTATCAAAAAAAGGACGCGGCTGCCGTCACGACGGGGGCTGAAACCCTTGCTACGCACCCGCTTGCCATCTATCCCGAACTTTGGGACCTGTTGCTGCAACTCTCAAAATCCCCGCAGGACGCGAAACAGCAGCAAAAAATGACGACCTTCATCAGCCGCCATCACGGTGACTACATCGCCGAGCGCGCCCGTACCGACTGGGCCCGCATTGCCGCCGAGCAAAACGACGCTGAGCGCTTCCGCACGCTTTACCGGCGCCTTGACTGGAATCAGACGGAAAGTGACCTCGTCTGCAGCAAAGCGCGCTTTGACCTTGCCGACGCCGTCCGCACGAAAAAGAGCCTCCCTGCGGCACTCACAGCCGCACATCGCGTACTCCTTGAGACCGGCAAACCCGACGACGGTGCCTGCGTCAAACTGCGCTCCGCCTATCTCGCCGCCGATCCCAAAGCCGCTTGGCCCGTCTTTTTGATCCTGATGCAGCAAAAGCGGTTCAATCAGGCTCGGGAACTCGCAACACTCACCAACGCCAAACAATTCCCCGTCAACAAAAAAGCTTTGTCGGAATTACTCACGAATCCGACGAAATGGTACAAACGTCACGCCAAACGACTTAATCGGGAACCGGCAGCACTTCTTTTAGTGGCGGCGCTGCGGCTTGCGTCGTCCGACACGCAGACTGCAGCCAAAATTGCCGAAAGCGTGAGTCCGCGGCTCTCCGCCGCACGCCGTTCTCTGCTCTGGAGTCGGGTGGGACTGGAAGCCGCCCTCAATCTGGATGAATCAGCCTCCGCTTACTTCGCGCGTGCGGGCAAAATGCTCGGCACGGCCCCCGATACCGTCGGCAAGAATTTCATCCTGACGTGGAATGCCCGGGCGGCTTTACGAACCGGCGACTGGAAAAAAGTGCTCGCCGCCGTCAACAAACTGCCGCCCGCGCTCAAAAGGAGCGACGCCTGGATTTATTGGCGGGCGCGCGGATTGGAAAAAACCGGTCACCCCAAAAAAGCCCGGCAGCTTTTTGCAAGCATCAGTGGGCACACGGAGTTTTACGGGCTACTCGCGTGCGAAGCACTCGGAAAACCCTACCCCGACTACCAGCGTCCGGCCCCGATACCCAATGCTTCCTACTGGGACAAAAACCCTTCCGTGCAACGGGCGCTTGCGTTTTATCGATTGGACTTAAATGCCGAAGGCAACCGGGAATGGAACTGGGCACTGCGCAAACTGAAGACGGATGCACGGCTTAATCTCGCGGCCTACGCCGGTTCCCGCGACCTCTTTCACCGGGAAATCAACACGTCGGAAACCACCCCCGCCGTCGTCTTTTCTCAGCGCTACCCCCGACCACATCAGACCGACATTGAAAACGCCGCTCAAACGGCGGAGCTTGACCCCGCCTGGGTCTACGGGCTCATCCGCCAGGAATCGCGCTTTGTGCGGCAGGCGAGGAGTTCCGTCGGCGCCCAAGGGATGATGCAGGTGATGCCTCGGACGGCCCGATGGGTGGCAGCGCACCTGGCACTTGACGATTTCAGCGATGAGCAGCTTACCGACACGTCCGTCAATCTCACGATCGGCTGCCGGTACTTAAAACTCGTCGCCGACGCATTTGAAGGCAGCATGCCTTTGGCCACCGCCGCTTACAACGCCGGCCCCTCGCGATCGGCCGCGTGGCGCGCCAAACTCACCCGCGCCGAAGAGGGCGCCGTCTTCGCGGAAACCATTCCCTTTACGGAAACCCGCAACTACGTACAGCGGGTGCTCGCCAACACCGTGCACTACGCGTCATACTACAACTCGGACAAAAATGTCATAAAACTGTCAGCAATTCTGGGCACGGTCACACCGAAATCCATTCAAAATGTGGCCTTACCATAATTCATAACGCTCCTTACGGGGCTCGGGAGATTTTCGCCATGCGCATCTACAACTCGATTACTGAACTCGTCGGCCGCACGCCGCTCGTTGAAATTCATCGCTATGCCGAAAAACGGGATCTCAAAGCCAAGCTTCTCGTGAAGCTTGAGTACTTCAATCCTGCTGGCAGCGTGAAAGACCGTATTGCGCTTGCGATGGTGGAAGACGCCGAAAAACGCGGCCTTTTAAAACCAGGCTCCGTCATCATCGAACCCACGAGCGGCAATACCGGGATCGGGTTGGCAAGCGTCGCCGCAAGCCGCGGTTACCGTGCGATCTTCACGATGCCCGAAACGATGAGCGTGGAACGCCGCAAGCTTTTAAAGGCGTACGGCGCGGAAATCGTCCTCACCGAAGGCGCGAAGGGCATGAAGGGCGCCATTGCCAAAGCCGAGGAACTCGCTAAAACCATCCCCGGCGGATTCATTCCGGGGCAGTTCGTGAACCCCGCGAATCCCGCGGCACACTTTGCGACGACGGGCCCGGAAATCTGGCAGGACACCGACGGTAAAGTCGACATCTTCGTCGCGGGCGTCGGCACAGGCGGCACTTTGTCCGGCACCGGCAAGTATCTTAAGAGCCAAAACCCGGCGGTGAAGGTCGTCGCCGTCGAACCCAAGGGCTCACCGGTCCTTTCCGAAGGTCACGCCGGCCCGCACGGCATTCAGGGGATCGGTGCCGGGTTCGTTCCCGAAACGCTCGACACGAAAGTCTATGACGAAGTGATTCCGGTCACGAACGAAGACGCGTTTGCCACGGGGCGCACCGTTGCCAAGGAAGAAGGGTTCCTAGTCGGCATCAGCGCGGGCGCAGCGCTCTGGGCAGCGACCGAACTCGCCAAACGCCCCGAAAACGCCGGTAAAACCATCGTCGCCCTGATGCCCGACACCGGTGACCGGTATCTCTCCACCGCGCTTTATGAAGCCTGATACGACGGCTTTCTAAAGCTCTCTCGACCGCCGTTTTCACTGGAAAGCGGCGGTTTCATTTATTAGGGTTATTACCAACTTTTCAACCGTTCGCATGAGCTTTTTTCAGGGTAAGTTATTCTGTTTGTCAAGAACAAGAAATCAAAACATCCGCCGACGCCGTGCCGACGGGGGTTTTCTGCGAAAGAAGCATGACTACCACTGATACGTCCGCCAGCCGCCTTGCGGCACTCAAAGCCGAATGCCGCACTCTGGATCAGCTGGTTCCCTTCCGGGCCAAAACTCATCCGACCGTCACCGCGCTGCGCCAGTACAATCGAGCCGAAAGCCGCTGGGTTGATCTTTCCTACGCCGAGCTAAACGATCTCATCACCACGTGGCGCAAAGCGCTCGCCGCCTGCCAATTTTCCCGCGGCTCCCGCGTGGCGATTCTGCTCAACAACTCGGTAAACGCAGTCCTCGCCGACCAGTGCGTCTTAGCCGACGCCCTCATTCCCGTGCCGCTGCACGCCATTGACACGCCGGCGTCTTCGGCTTACATCGCGGGCGACAGCGAAGCGGTCTGCCTCTTTACCAACAAAAAAGAACGTTGGGAAGCGATCCGGCAGTCGGGGGTTCCGCTCCCGCACCTCAGGATGGTGGTGCTCACGGAAGAAACACAGGACGCGGAAACCGCCGACGGCGTCGAAGTCATCGGTCTCGCCGCTTGGTTAAAACGCGGTGAAACCGTGACGGAACTTCCGGAAGGCCCTAAAGAAGAGGATCTCGCGGCGATCGTCTACACCTCCGGCACCACGGGCCGACCCAAGGGCGTAATGCTGACGCACAAAAACGTCCTTTTTGACGCCGTGGCCTGCTGTGAACACATTGCGCCACAACCCATGGCGGGCGGGGTCTTTCTGTCCTTCCTGCCGCTTTCACACACGTTTGAACGTACCGCGGGGTACTACCTCGCGCTCGGCATGGCCTGCACCATCGTCTACAACCGCTCGATCATGCTCTTAAATGAGGATTTGCGGATTGTGAAGCCGACGGTACTCATTTCCGTGCCGCGCGTCTACGAACGCATTTATGCCCGCATCAACGACAAACTCAAAAAAGCCCCCGGCTACGCGCGGCGTCTTTTTGAAGCCTGCGTGTCCGTGGGCTGGCGCAACTTCTGCCGCAAAAATAAATTGCCCGTGGAACCCTCGGTTTGGTCGGTTTTTGACGGCATCACCGGCCCGATTCTGAATAAGCTCGTCGCCAAAAAGATTCTGGAACAGTTCGGAGGCCGCCTGCAGCTCTGCATCACCGGCGGGGCCGCTTTAAGTCCCAAAGTCGCCCGCACGTTCGGGGGCCTGGGTCTGGCCCCCGTTCAGGGCTACGGCATGACGGAGGCGAGCCCCGTCATCGGCGGCAACTGGCTCGGCATGAATCAGCCCGACACGGTGGGTCGCCCCTTGCCGGGCATGCACTGGCGGCTTGATCCCGAAACGAAGGAAATTCAGGTTTCCGGCCCCAGCGTCATGAAGGGCTACTGGAAACGTCCCGAAGATACGGCCAAAGTCTTCACGGAAGACGGTTGGCTCAAAACGGGGGACGTCGGCGAAATCAACGACGTGGGGCTTCTCCGAATCCGCGGCCGCATCAAGGAAATCATCGTCACGAGCACCGGTGAAAAGGTGCCGCCCGTAGATTTGGAACTGGCGCTTGAGACCGATCCGCTTTTTGCGCAGACCTACGTCGTGGGGGATGATCAACCCTTCATCAGCTTCATCACGGTGCTCGACGCTACGGAATGGAAAAAACTCGCGGAGTCTCTGAAACTTGATCCTGAAAATCCCGAGTCGCTTAAGTCAAACGCCGTCAAGGCCGCCCTTTTAAAGCGCGCCAAGGCCGCCGCGTCCGATTTCCCGCACTACGCACTGCCCCGCAACGTTACGGCGGTGTTGGACCCCTGGACGATCGATAACGGGTACCTCACGCCCACCCTCAAACTGAAGCGCGGTCCCTTGAAGGCTCACTTTGCCGCCGAGATTGACGCCATGTATGCGGGTCATAACCGATAAGGCGCCCCGAAAACTTCACGTCAGAGAGCGCGGTTACAATACCGTGCATCCGAATTTTCCGCGCCGAACCGCAGACGGTCTCCTTTTTCGGCGACCGTCTTTTTCTTTCCGCGCGCTTTTTAATCAGAACTCACCATGGCAGACGAAACCTTTAAACCGATCGGCACACTGATGCCCAACTGGATGATCAACTCCGTTGACCGCATCATGGATTTCTACATCGGCAAATACCTCAACTGCGACCCGGTGATTCTGGATCGGCCGCCGGCCCCCGAGCCCGGCCACCAGTACCTTCTCTACGCCCATATTCCGTTCTGCAAAACACTCTGCAGCTACTGTACCTTCCACCGTTTTCTCTTTAAGGAACACAAGGCGCGCGAATACTTCGTGAACCTCAGAAAGGAAATGGACTACGTGAAGGCCCTGGGCTACGACTTCACAAGCATGTACATCGGCGGCGGCACGACGACCATCATCGAAGAAGAACTGATGGAAACGATCGATCACGCCCGCAAGCTCTTCCCCGGCATTAAGGAAGTGTCCTGCGAAACCGACCCGTCGGAAATCGACACCCCGACCTTTGAGCGACTTAAAGGGTACGTGGATCGCATGTCGATCGGCGTGCAGAGTTTTGACGATTCGATCCTGAAATTGACGGAACGCTACGACAAGTTCGGCAGCGGCGCCCAGATTTACGATCGCTTGGGAAAGGCGCTCGAACTTTTCCCAACCACCAACATCGACATGATCTTCGGCTTCCGCGGCCAGAGTCTTGAGATGCTGCAGCGCGACATGGATCTCTTGATGCAGTTGAATCCCCGCCAGATCACGACGTACCCCCTCATGGTGACGTCGCAGACGAAAAGGAGCGTCAAGGGAACGATTGCCGCCAAGGGCGACGAATTGTCGGATCAGTACCGCATCATCATGAATACGCTGGGCGGACACTATCGGCAGCTGACGAGCTGGACCTTCGGCCGCACGCACGACGAAGGATTTGACGAATACGTCGTCGATCACGACGAATACCTGGGGGTGGGCAGCGGCGCCTTCTCCTTCTTGGGGAACAACCTTTACGTCAACACCTTCAGTCTCCGCCGTTACAATGAACGCATCGCGAAGGGCCAGACCGGCGTTGAGCGCCAGCGCCACTTTGATAAGCACGCGGTGCTGCAGTACCGCCTGATGCTGGGGATTTTCTCTGCGCGCCTTTCCCGCAAATATTTCCGCGAAGTGCACGGCGTCAACCTCGACACGGCGCTTTTTAAGGAAATGCTGGGTCTTAAGATGATCGGCGCCATCAAGGACGATCCCGCGAATCCCGACAATATCATCGTCACCGAACGCGGCAAATTCCTGGGGCTCGTGATGATGAAGGCGTTCTATTCCGGCATGGACAACGTCCGAGCCGAATTGCGCAAACCCCTCAAAGAAGCGGACATGTAATTTCCGCTTTTGTCCCGCATCTCCCCGCCCCGTCGGCGGGGATTTTTTTCGAAACACGGCCGGTGTAAATCCTTTGTCGTCAGAAGTCTTGCCTCAAACTTTCCGCCACTCTAACTCTTCAGAACTAGGAAGAAAACCCTGGATTCCCTTAAAATGCGGCGGTGTATTCGGGTTCCGGCCCGCTTTTTTATGAGCTTTTTCGGAATCCGGCATAAGCCCGGGAGCGGATGCGGAGGTTCGTTTTCGGCCGTTTTGTACTTTACAAACAACAAAACGTACGCTGCATTGCCGTCCAAGAAACGGCAATACCCCTAGTAATCAGGAGACCCGTCAAATGACAGGAAAGACAATCAAAATCGCGACGTTTGCCCCGCAGCCCGGCTGCCGCGGCGAAGACGGCCCGGATTTTGTCGGTAATCTGCGCAAAGGCGAATTGCGCGGGATCATCAAGATTAATCAGGACAAGTGCGAAGCCTGCGACACGTGCCGCAAGGTCTGCCCGGTGGACGCCATCGACGGCGGCATCGGTGCCAAGCACAAGATTAACGATCAGAAGTGCCTCGCCTGCGGCCAGTGCCTGGTGAGCTGCCCCTTCAATGCGATCGAACAGATGAGCTTCGTCGACGAAGTCGAAAAGATGCTCGCCGACCCCAACCTCGTTGTGGTGGCACATCCCTCGCCCGCCGTCCGCGTGTCCATCGCCGAAGAATTCGGCGCGGAAGCCGGTACCCTCTCCACCGATCAGTTCTTCAACGCCCTTGAAAAGGCGGGCTTCAAGCCCTACGACGTCAACAGCACGGCTGACCAGACGATCATGGAAGAAGGCACGGAATTCGTGCGCAAGGTGCAGTATTGGGTGCTCGGCAAGCGCGGCCCTGAATTGGAGCGTGCCTCTCACCATCCGCTGCCTCATTTCACGTCCTGCTGCCCGGCCTGGGTGCATGAAATGGAAATGATGGCTGCCGACATGATGCCTCACGTCTCGACCGCCAAGAGCCCGATCGGCATGGGCGGTGTGCTCGCGAAGGTGTGGGCTGCGGATCATCTCTACCACAAGGATCCCCGCCAGGTGCGCGTCGTCGCCGTGACGCCCTGCACGGCGAAAATTTGGGAAGCCAGCCGTCCGGAATTGTCTTCGGCGTGGCAGTACCTCACGAAAGAAGGCCGTATCCCCGCAGATACGCCGCGTTTCCCCGACGTTGACGCCGTCGTCACCGCCCGTGAAATCGCTGAAATCTTCCGCCGCAAGGGTATTAACCCCCTCGAACTCCCGAAGGAACGCGAACGTAAGGACCTTGAGGTCTACACGGGTGCCGCGACGATCTTCGGTACGTCGGGCGGCGTGACCGAAGCTGCGCTTCGTACGGCTTACCGCATTCTCTGCGGCAAGGAACTCGAAAACGCCGACATCACCCCGGTGCGCGGCAACGACAATTCCTACGTTGAAGCGACGATTCCGCTTCCCATCCCCGGCCTTGAAAAGCCCTTCGAACTGCGCGTGTGCGTGGTGAACGGCTCCAACCAGGCACTCCGGACCGTGCTCGACACCGTCCGCGGCAACCCCAACCGTTGGCACTTCATCGAAGTCATGAACTGCCCGGGCGGCTGCGTCAACGGCGGCGGTCAGCCCGTGCAGCCGGTGGGTACGGGTTGGTTGAAGCCTCTCTTCCCGCTTACGATGAGCACCGTTGCAGAAAGGATCTAATTAAAAATGGCTCGTACATTTGAATATACCGAACGCCCCTGCGGCGTTATTCTCGGCCGCCGCGGCCTTATTAAGGTCATCGGCGTGTGCGCAGTCGCTGCGGGTGCCACGGGCTGGGGGGTTTCCGAACTCCTCGCCAACCGCAACTGCATTCTGCTTGCCCGCCAGGCCGGCCTTTACAAAGACGACAAGCTTTGCCAGAAGATGCATCTGACGAGCTCCCACGAGAACCCCGTGGTCCGCAAGATCTACAGCGACCTCGCCGCTTCTCCGATGGACGACAAGATGTACGGACTGCTGCATACGCACTTCAGCCCGCGTTCCATGCTTGCCCTTCATCACTAATCAGGAGAATACGTCATGTCTGAAAACAACGCCCGCATTCTTCGCTTCCACCTGCCGGACAAGGTGTTCCACTCTCTGAACGCCATCCTGTGGTTCGCGCTCGTCATCACCGGCGCCATCGTGTACCTGTGTGATCTCGAACCCGCCACGGGCGAAGCGCTCATGCTTTGGCACGTCGGCCTCGGTGTCGCTTTCTCGTTCTGCCTCTTCGGCTACATCTTCTTTGCGCCGGATCGTTTCGCGCTGATGATGAACGCCTGCCTCACCTGGGACAGCAACACCTTCCGCTGGTTCCTCAACTTCGGCGGCTACCCCCGTCGCTTCTTCCACATCCCCCTGGGCCCCGTGGAAGTTCCGCCTCAGGGTCGCTACAACGGCGGTCAGAAGGCCTCCTACCTGCTCTTTACGGCGGCAATTTACGTGCTGATCGTGACGGGCTGGCTCCTCTGGGTGTTCGCGCCTGCCATTGGTAAGGAAGCGTTCCAGATGATGTTCTACGTGCACGTCTGGGGCTCGATGTTCATCACCGTCCTCGTCGTCTGCGCGCACATCCCGCTCGCCCTTCTTTCGATGTCGCACTTCCTCGCCATTTGGCGTATCGGTGCCGGCGACATCAGCTGGGAAGCCGCGGAACACCACGCTCCGACTTGGCTCGAAAAGGATGTCATCCGCACCAATGTGGAAAAGTAATTCCTTCCGTCTTCTGACGGTTTGAGTTGCCTCAAACGCCCGAAGGGTTCGCCCTTCGGGCGTTTTCCTTAATCGGCACGAAAATTGCTTCAGTAAAATCGTCAATCACTTATTTTCCTGACTAGAGCGACATCATGACTGCCACCGCCCCCAATATGCCGAGCCGACTGGAAACCCCGAAGGGACTGCGCCTTCACATCGGTCTTTTCGGTCGCCGCAACGCCGGAAAATCTTCCCTCATCAATGCGCTCACCAATCAATCAATTGCGATCGTGAGCGACATCGCGGGCACAACGACCGACCCCGTTGAAAAAGCCGCGGAACTCGCTCCCATCGGACCGGTGGTCTACATCGATACCGCAGGGATCGACGACGTGGGGGAATTGGGACAGTTGCGCGTCGAAAAAACCCTCTCCGTTTTGGGGTGGATGGACATAGCCCTCATCGTCTGCAGCTCGCAGCAGGTGACGGATTATGAATTGGGCCTCATGAAACTCGCGGCACAAAATAAGACCCCCGCCATCGTCGTTTTCAACAAGACCGATCTCGGCGCTCCGGAGGACTCTGTTCTTACCATCGCCAAAAAGCACAACCTTCCCTACGTCGTCATTTCCGCCAAAGAAAAAAAAGGTATCGACGCGCTGCGCGAAGCCATCATCAAAATAGCTCAGACGAATACGGAACCGGATCGCCCTATGATGGAAGGGCTCATCGCCCCGGGGGATTCCGTTCTTCTCGTCACCCCAATTGATACCGGCGCCCCCAAGGGCCGCCTCATCATGCCGCAGGTGCAGGCTATCCGAGAGATTTTGGACAGCGACGCCAAGTGTCTTACGGTACGCGAAAATCGCGTCGCGGAAATGATTGCCGACCTCAAGACACCGCCCAAATTCGTTATGACGGACAGCCAGGCGGTACAGAAAGTCTGCGAGGCAACCCCCGCTTCCATTCCCGTCACCACCTTCTCCATTCAGATGGCGTACTGCAAGTCGGATTTGGTAGAGATGGCCCGCGGCGCCGCCATGATCGGTTTTCTGAAACCCGGCGACAAAGTGATGATCTGCGAGACGTGCTCGCACCATCCGCAGCCCGATGACATCGGCCGCAAAAAGCTGCCGCGATGGCTTGAGAAGACCGTAGGCGGAGCACTTGACGTGGAAGTCGTCGTAGGAAAAGACTTCCCCTCGGATTTAACGCCCTATAAGCTCATCCTGCAGTGCGGCGGTTGCGTGGTGACACGCCGCCACATGCTCTCGCGCGTGCGCGAAGCCGTACGTCAAAACGTGGCGATGACGAACTACGGCGTCGCCATCAGCTACCTGCAGGGCGTATTGGAACGTGCGCTGGAACTGCATCCGGCGGCCATGCAGGCGTACCGCGAAGCGCAGGAAAATCTGCGGGTAAAAGGGAGCATTCGTTAAACAGCCTTCAAGGACAGCAAGTACTAGCGATACAACCTCACCGGCTCTCCCGAGTTTCCTGCATCATCGGGACGTCTTGTTCTCAGCGATTAAGAGCTACCGCCTTTCGTACTCGACGGGTTCTCAATCCGGACGATCGAGTAAAAGACAGGTACGCGATGTGTGTTTGGAAGCGCCATCGCAATCCTCCCAACGTCCGCTTGATCACGAGTCTCGCGGGCGTTAACTTTTGGCAGTTTTTGGTTCTCAACCCATCCCGCAACAGCGGGCGAGCGACCCGGCGGAACACTGCGCAACACCGAATCCCTCGCAAAGCCTGCCTCAAGGGCCAAGCGGATTGGTTTGTTTTTTCGAAAATCGCCGTGTGCAAAAAAATCCCTGCCGATGCCGATGTTTCCACCGCCTCGACAGGGCTGTCTGTTTCCGAATAGTCCAGAAGTAGAACTACACAACCGTCAGATCTTTGAGCGCCGCAGGGACGTCCTCGTACACCGCGTCAAACCCATTTTCGGGCCCCCAGATTTCAATGGGGACACCTTCGTTGTACCCAGTCTTCACCAGGCGTACGGCAACCCCGGCATTGCGTCCGGCTTCGGCGTCGTTACGGGAATCGCCCAACATCACGCAGTCCGCAATCGACACGCCCACCTTTTTTGCCCCCAAAAGGAGCATGTCGCCCGCGGGCTTCGGATGCGGCGTATCATCCCCGGCCACAACGGCATCAAAGTAGTTACCGAGCCCCGCATCCCGCACGAAGGTTTCCACCATCGCACGGGACTTGTTGGTAACAAGTACGGTTTTTACGCCCGTCCGGCGCAGCGCGGCCACGGCATCCAACGCCCCTGGGAAGAACTTTGCATCGTGATTGCCGCGTGCGACGTTACGCGCGACGTAAAGTGCACAGGCTTCGTCGATCGTTTTGTCGTCCGTCTGCAGCTGCTTCACGGCAAAAACGTCTTCAATCAGTTTCCGAACGCCTTTGCCCACGAGATCCGCCACCGCTTTTTCGGTCATCGGCGTCGAACCATAAGTCGCCAGCACGTCGTTTAATCCCGCCGTCAGCGCCGGCACGGAATCCACGAGCGTTCCGTCAAGATCAAAAAGAACGGCACGAACCGTCATACTTCACCTCAGAAAACCAAACGCATGTCGTACCACGTCGCACCGCCGTGAACCGAAGCCGAAACTCCGGTGTTCACAAAGCCGAAACGGGCGTAGTAATGCAGCAGATGCTCTTTGCACGTCAGAATGCAGCCTCGACGCCCTTCGTTCTTCGCTTCCGCAATAAACTTTTCGACGAGCTTGGCGGCGTAGCCGCGACGACGGGAACCAGGAAGCACATTGAGTCCGAAAACCGCAGCCCAATCCCCCGTCGGGTTGTGTTTCGACGCATCCGCAAACAAATCGTCGCTGATCGTTTCCTGATTCGTCACCATACCATCAATAAAACCCACGGCCTTGCCGTCGGCTTCGAGAATCCAGAAGTGATCCCCGTACGCCGCGAGGCGCTCAGCAAACTGATCGCGGGTTGCCGCTTCCGCCGCCGGAAAGCACGTCGCTTCAATCGACGTAATGAGATCCAAGTCCGTTGCGTCCGCCCGGCGGAACACGAGTTTTTCCGTCATCGCCATACCCTTACTCAAACTTCTGACCTTGTTCGCGCGTCGTGAGGAACTTCACGTCGGGCCAATGTTTCATCGTCGTCTGCAGGTTGTAAATGGACGTCGCCATGTAGCAGATGTTGCCTTCGCAGTCGTGCGCCAGGCGGTTGGACTGTTCGTTCATGAAGTTCTTCTTCGTCACGTCGTCCGGGAACACCAGCCAACGGGCCGTGGACACATCGGTCGGCTCATAAATTGCGTCGACCTTGTATTCGGTCGCGAGACGCTGCGCCACGATTTCAAACTGCAGCTGACCCACGGCGCCCAGCATCAGGTTGCCGAATTCGCCTTCAAAGACCTGAATGGCACCTTCTTCACCGAGTTCCTTCAACCCCTGGTGCAATTGCTTCCCCTTTAAGGGATCGCGGGCACGGGCCGAGCGGAAGAGTTCGGGGGCAAAGTACGGAATACCGGTGAATCCCAGCTTTTCGCCTTCAGTCAGCGTGTCACCGATGTGAAGCTGTCCGTGGTTGTAAATACCGATGATGTCGCCCGCGTACGCCGAATCCATGTGCACGCGTTCGTTCGCCATAAAGGTAAGGGCGTTCGCAATCTTCATTTCGCGGCCTTCGCGCAGGTGCTGCACCTTCATACCGGGGGTGTAGCAACCGGAACACACGCGGAAAAAAGCGATACGGTCGCGGTGGCGCGGATCCATGTTGGCCTGAATCTTAAAGACGAACCCCGTAAACGGTTCTTCCGTGGGTTCCACGGTGCGCACACCGCCGTCGCGGGGCTGGGGCTCGGGCGCCCAATTCACGAGCGCCTGCAGTACGTCTTCCACACCGAAATTATTCACACCGGAACCGAAGAAGACGGGACTCTGCTGACCCGCGAGGAATTTCTCGAGATTAAAGGGTTCGCTTGCACCTTGGACGAGCTCGATCGCTTCGCGCACCGGGCCGATTTCCATCGGGAAGAGTTCGTCTAAACGCGGATTGTCGAGTCCTTCGATCACTTCGCCGTTGCGGTCAATCTTTTCCGTACCTGCGGAGAAGCGGTGCAGACGGTTGTGTAAGAGCGAATACACGCCGCGGAACGTCTTCCCCATCCCGATCGGCCACGTAATTGGCACGCACTGCAGATGGAGCACGTCTTCGATTTCACCCAAAAGATCGAGCGGATCCCGCACTTCACGGTCGAGTTTGTTGATGAAGGTGATGATGGGGGTGTTTCTCATGCGGCAGACGTTCAAAAGTTTGATCGTCTGAGCTTCCACACCCTTGGCGGCATCGATCACCATCACAGCGGCGTCCACCGCCGTCAGCACGCGGTACGTATCTTCGGAGAAGTCTTCGTGCCCCGGGGTATCCAAGAGGTTGATGATGTGATCCTGGTATTCGAACTGCATCACCGAGCTCGTCACCGAGATACCGCGCTGCTTTTCAACTTCCATCCAGTCACTCGTCGCGTGACGGCTCGCTTTACGCCCCTTCACGGCGCCCGCCATCTGAATGGCGCCCCCGAACAAAAGGAGTTTTTCAGTCAACGTCGTTTTACCGGCGTCAGGGTGAGAAATAATGGCAAACGTACGGCGGCGTTTGACTTCGCGGAGAATCGCCTGTTTGGACATGGATAAATGAGTTTTCCGTTAACAACTTCCCCGGCGCCGCTTCAAAGGGCCGGAGACACAATTAAAAATCGGGGCATCGGAATCGGCGACGATCACTTTGTCGTTTCGCCCGATTCATAAAGAAAGGTGCGTATTTTCCCACATTTTTGACTTCCAACCGACAAGAAAACAAGCGAAAAATCAAAAACCTCAATAGAATCTCGGCCGTTTGCGCCGTGTTTGCAGGTGCAGCACGAAATTTTTTCGTTGAGTCGGCAAAGAAAATTTGGAGATTGTTATGGGTTATTTTCCTCAGTGGCGTCTGAAAACGGACGGCATCATCGGGCCGGATGAACGGCTTCCCGCAGGTCAGATGGCAGCGCTCGGCGTCCAACACGTCGTCGCCATGTTCGGTTCCACGATTCTCGCACCGCTCCTGATGGGCTTTGACCCGAACGTTGCCGTCCTGATGAGCGGTATCGGCACCCTCATCTTCTTTCTAATCGTGGGCGGTCACATTCCGAGCTACTTGGGGTCTTCCTTTGCCTTCATCGGCGTCGTCATCGCCGCAACGGGTTACACCGGAGGCGGCGTCAATCCCAATATCGGGGTTGCCCTCGGGGGCATCATTGCCTGCGGCGTCGTCTACGCTCTGGTGGGCCTCATCGTCATGTGGACGGGCGTGCAGTGGATTGAAAAACTGATGCCCCCCGTCGTCACGGGCGCCGTCGTCGCCGTCATCGGTTTGAATCTCGCTCCGACGGCCGTGAAAAGCTGCGGCGTCACGGACTTTGACCATTGGATGGCCTTGGTGACCGTACTCTGCGTCGGGGGCGTCGCGGTTTACACGCGCGGCCTGCTGCAGAAACTGCTGATTCTCGCTGGTCTCATCCTCGCCTACTTCATCTACATGGTGCTCGCCAACGGCCTCGGGTTCGGTAAACCCATCGACTTCTCAGTAATCGCCAACGCCGACTGGATCGGCATTCCGAAATTCCGTTCACCCGAATTCAACCTCGATGCGATCTTCCTCATCGTGCCGGTGGTGATCATTCTCATTGCGGAAAACTTGGGCCACGTCAAAGCCGTCACCGCTATGACGGGCCGCAACCTTGACCCCTACATGGGCCGCGCCTTCCTGGGTGACGGTATCGCGACGATCGTCGCGGGTTCCGTAGGCGGTACCGGCGTGACGACCTACGGTGAAAACATCGGCGTGATGGCCGCGAACCGCGTCTACTCCACGCTTCTTTTCGTGATCGCCGCCTGCTTTGCAATCCTCCTCGGCTTCTCGCCCAAATTCGGTGCCGTGATTCATACGATTCCGCAGCCCATCCTGGGCGGCACGTCGATCGTCGTGTTCGGTCTGATCGCCATCGCCGGCGCCCGTATCTGGGTAGTGAACCAAGTCGATTTCGGTGACAACAAGAACCTCATCGTGGCCGCCGTGACGCTCATTCTCGGGGGCGGAGACTTTGCCCTCAACCTCTTCGGCTTCACCTTCGGCGGCATCGGTACTGCAACCTTCGGCGCGATCATTCTGAACGCTCTGATGAATCGATCCCGATAATCGTTCTCCATTGAGTTAACCAGAAACCCGCGTGAGGACTTCCCGCCGCGGGTTTCTTTCCATCAACATACACCATGCTCAAGCAGTCACTGTGGTCCCTCGCGGCCTCCGCCCTTTTTTCTCTTATGGCAGCGTTCGTGAAGCTCTGCGCAGGACATTTCGGCACCTTTGAACTGGTGTTTTACCGATCGCTTTTCGGCGTTCTTTCGATCGGCTTTTTCGTCTTCAGCCATCACTACACCCTCCGAACGCAATACTTTTGGGGACACGTGAAACGCTCGGGATTGGGAACGCTTTCGATTCTCGTATGGTTCTTTACGCTGGGGTTGATGCCGTTGAGCACCAACGTCACCCTCACCTACACAACGCCCCTATTTATGGCGGCGAACTTCATTCTTCTCGCTCTGCTGCGCCACCGGGCGATCCCCTGGACACTGTGCCTTGCGATCGTCGGAGGTTTTGCCGGGGTCGTCATTACGCTGCAGCCTTCTTTTGCGAGCGACGCCCTGATGCCGAGCCTGTTATGCCTTTCCATCGGCTTCATTGATCTCGTCATCTACTGGCAGATTAAAGAACTGGGCGACATGAAGGAACCCTCCTGGCGCATCGTTTTCTATTTCACTCTCTTCGGCACCGTCGCGGGGCTCATCGGTACGCTCCTCACCGGAGGACTGCATTCCATCAGCTGGGAATCCGGCGCCTACCTTTTAGGGATCGCCGTCACTGCGACACTGGCGCAACTCTGTACAACCCGCGCCTACGCCTCGGGGAATATGCTTCTCTCGTCCTGCCTCGGCTTTTCGGCGATTCCTTTCTCCGCGCTTTTCAGCTGGCTCTTCTTCGGGGACAACATCACTTGGGTAATGACGCTCGGGATGGCGCTCATCATCGCCGCCGGGTGTGTGGCTACCGTCAACGTGAAACGGCAGGAAACACGGCAAACTACCGATACGGCTCCAAAAACGTAAGCTCTCATTACGTGTATAGTCTTTGTACGTCTCTTATATTTATTCAAAGGAAAACCGTATGGATCAGTTCACCGAAATGCGTAGCAAGGCTTTCGGTTTCACATTGATCGAAATCGTTATGGTGCTCGTCTTGTTGGGCATCCTGTCAGCCGTTGCCGTTCCGAAATATTTTGATCTTCAGGAAGAAGCCCAAGCCAAAGCTTGTCAACACAACCGAGGTGTTGTCCTGTCAGCCATTCATATGCAGATGTCTGCCGCCAAAATGGCTGACGATTCACAACTGTTTGATGACTCTTCTGAGGAAAACGCCACTAAGTCCGCCCAAAAAGTGCTCGAGGAGGATTTTTCCGACAAACAGCAGAATCTTTGTCCCAGCGGCGGCAAGTTTTCCGCTGCCGCTGTCAAAACTTCCGACGGAAATTATGAGTATCACGTCTATTGTGCCGTGCATGCTCCGAAAACGCCGGACGGGAGTGCCGACAACGACACGGTCATCACTAAAGAGCATTCCGCCAAGTTCGCGGAGTGGCTAAGGGACAATTTCTCTTTGCCGGAAGGTCAGGAGTGGTCTAACCCGCAATACGGCAGCAGTACCGATTTATCACGTTTTTTCAGTTCCAACAGTATGTCGGCAGAAATTGATTCCGAAGCCGCTGTCAATAAAAATTCAATGGCTGCTACAGTCACCGACGCCCTCAAAACCGGGGGTATAGATACCAGTCAGATCATTTGGCGACTCAACAAAAAAAACTGGAGCGACAGTTGCAAAGGCGTCAGTTGTTCCGGAACGATCGTTGTTACTATCGCGAATAAATCCGACGTCATTGAAGACAACAATAATCGACCGATTCCGGCGACACAGTACAAAATGGAGGTTAACTACTACGATCCTCAGGGCAAACCGCCGCTGTCGCTTTCGCTGTCGGATCCGAAATCTACAACCGCTCAGTTAGTAAAAAAGAAAAACGGCGCTTATTGGGCATTAAACCCATAACCCCCTGTAGAAACAAATCGTTTCAACAGCATTCGTTGTCGCCTTTCATAACACTCACTTATGACCAACCTCAAACCGGAAGAACGAGCCCGTGTGTGGATGGGCCGCAAGCTCAACGATACGGGTTGGAATGTCATTAACCGGGACAAATGACACTAAAACGAACCCACCCTGGGCGGGGGAGGAAAGCGCCGAAGGAAGGTACGCTGACCGCAAAAAAGCGGAAGATAGATGCTTTCTCACAACCTCAATGAACCTCTTCCGCTCGTTGACCAAATGACGGCGATCTGAGCACTCTGTCAAAAGACTTCATAAACGTCGGCCGCAAAACGGTTCACCTCCACGGTACCGCTTTCTCGGGAAAGACTTGTTACACCGTAATGGAGACCCAAAATCCGGCGTGACGAAAAATCAATGGGTAGACGAAAAAGTTTGACATTTCTGCAGTATGTTCCCAAAAAAGCTTAACTTTTTTGGATTACGATGCAAAAAATCAAAGTTTTCTCTGTCCCTTTTCAGTCTCCAGATGCACGTCGCCCCCGATACCAAAACACCGGGGGCGACGCTTTAAACACCGTTTTCCGTAACCCGAGTTACTTGCGCGGCCGCTTTTCGAGCAACGGTTCCGTCACGCCGTCAACGCCGACGAGCAGCACCGTCGTGAGGAACGCCAGCTGAGAGCCCAAGTAGCTGTCCTTCGGATCGTACCATTCCTTCACGTTGTGGTTAAAGCCTTCGGCTCCGCCGCCGCCCAACGTAGTGGCAGGAATACTGCAGTTCACCGCGATGTTGTGGTCGGTCGACGCTGCGTCATAGCCCTTCAGTTCGATTCCGAGTTCCTTCATAGAAGCGCGGGCCGCCTGCAACACGGAGACGTCGTGCGATTGCTGGCCGCCGGGACGGTGGCCGATGGGTTCGAGCATAAGCTTCACCGCATTATCACCCGTCGCACCCCAGCGCTTGTTTTCTTCTTCACAGGCCGCTTCGATCAGGGGGAGAATCTGCTTTTCAAGATCCACCAATTCCTGAGCGCCGGCGCTGCGCATGTCGAGTTCCATTTCGCAGTGCGCCGCGATGGAATTCACCGTCGTGCCGCCCGCCACCGTACCGCAGGTAAAGGTCGTGCGGGGATCGGAGCAGGTTTGAACGTCCGCAATCTTCGCGATGGCGCGCCCCATGGCATGAATGGCCGAAGGCGTACCGAACGCCTTCCAGGAGTGTCCGCCGGGACCATCAAAATGCACGCGGTAGCGCTTAGAACCGGTGGCCGCGTAAAGAAGCCGACCCACGTCCACGCCGTCCACGGAAATAAAGCCGTCGATCGCAAGACCCGATTTGTGGAAGAGGTACTTCGAACCGCGGAGGTCACCGTTGCCTTCTTCACCCACCGTGCAGACGAAATAGATGTCGCCCACGGTTTCAATCTTTTCTTCCTGCAGAGTACGCAGCACCTGCAGATTCACCGCAAGCCCGCGGGCATCGTCGCTGATGCCAGGCGCATGGAGAATGCCGTTTTCATTGCGAACTCTCACGTCGGTACCGGCCGGGAACACCGTGTCCTGGTGTGCAGCCAACACGAGATGCGGCCCTTCGCCCTTCAACGTCCCCGGACGCACGGCAATGACGTTGCCTTCGCTGTCCATCGTGACGTCGGTGAGGCCCAGTTCCTTAAAGCGGCGCATCAAGTCTTCGCCGCGGGTCTTTTCATGGAACGGAGGCGCTTCAACTTCGGTGATGGCAATCTGGTCGGCAACGGTCTTCGCTTCGTCGCGCTTCAAGTCTTCGAGGCACTTCACGATACGCGGATCCGCTTTGAGCTTATCCGCAACCGTCGTTACCTCCGCCTTGACGGGGGGCAGGTCTTTCAAATCAAACATGCGGGGTTCTCCACATCAATAAAAAGCAAAACGTTCAGATATTACTACATAGTTTTGCTTACCTACTTTGCAGGGCGCAAAAAAGGCGGCAATCTCTGTGAAAAGAGGGGCACCGCCTCTTGTCTTAACGTTTGCCGCTTAACGACGCAGCTTCAGCCCGGCAAAGGCCGCAGCCATCGCGCCCGCGGCGGGACGTTCCGGGCGCTTTGCGGCGGGTTTCATGCTGCCCGCGGAATGACTGCCGTGCGACACCTTCGCGCGATCCCCCGCGGATTTCGACTTCATGGAAAGCGAAATCCGCTTACGGGCGACGTCAACGTCCAACACGCGCACTTTGACGATATCGCCCACCTTCACCACCTCACGCGGATCCTTCACAAAGCGGTCGGCGAGTTCGGAAACGTGCACCAAACCGTCCTGATGCACACCGATGTCGACGAAGGCCCCAAAGGCTGCGACGTTCGTCACCGCGCCTTCCAATTCCATCCCCGGCGTCAGATCCGCCAACGTATGCACGTTGTCCGCAAACTTTGCCGTCTTGAACTGCGGACGCGGATCACGCCCTGGTTTTTCGAGTTCAGAGAGAATGTCGGTCACGGTCGGAAGTCCGAACTTTTCGTCAGTGAATTCCACGGCGTGCAGGTTGTGGAGCACTTCTTCGTTGCCGATCAGTTTCTTAATGTCGAGTCCCGTCTTTTTCAAAATACGTTCCACCACCGGATACGACTCCGGGTGCACGGCAGAGGCGTCCAAGGGATTGGCGCCGTCCGGGATCCGTAAAAAACCCGCCGCCTGTTCAAAGGTCTTCGCACCCAAACGCGGCACCTTCAGCAAAGTCTTACGGTCAGCAAAAGCGCCATTGGCGTCGCGGTAGGCGACGATGGCTTTTGCCTGCGTACCGGTGAGACCTGACACACGACCCAACAAGGCGGCGGA
Organism: uncultured Sutterella sp.; assembly: GCA_900544255.1. Classification (GTDB taxonomy): domain Bacteria; phylum Pseudomonadota; class Gammaproteobacteria; order Burkholderiales; family Burkholderiaceae_F; genus Duodenibacillus. The sequence continues at coordinate 96,232 of UQUM01000001.1, read as the reverse complement.
CGCGGTATTCAAATCCACGCCCACGGCGTTCACGCAGTCTTCCACCACCGCGTCCAGTTTGCGAGCCAATTCCGTCTGGTTCACATCGTGCTGATACTGCCCCACGCCGATCGCCTTCGGGTCAATCTTCACCAATTCCGCCAAAGGATCCTGCAGACGCCGAGCGATCGACACCGCACCTCGATAGCTCACGTCCATCCCGGGGAGTTCGGCGGCTGCCGACGCAGAAGCAGAATACACACTCGCCCCGGCTTCGCTCACGACCACCTTCGTAAGGCCCAATTCCGGGTGACGGGCAATCAAATCCGCCGCCAACTGATCAGTTTCGCGGCTCGCGGTACCGTTGCCGATGGAAATCAGTCGACTGCCGTTGCGCTTCGCAAGGATCGCGAGAATCTCGATGGACTTATCCCATTCGCGGCGCGGTTCGTGCGGAAAGATGACGCCCGTTTCAAGAACGGCTCCCGTTTCCGAAATAACCGCCACCTTGACCCCCGTCCGAATGCCGGGATCGAGCCCGATGACACCCTTGTGGCCCGCGGGCGCCGCAAGCAGCAGATCTTTGAGGTTCGTACCGAACACCCCAATCGCTTTTTCCTGTGCTTCGTTACGCAGCCGCGTGAAAAGATCCGTTTCCAAGGTGGTGAGGCACTTCACGCGCCACGTCCAGCGCACGACGCTCGCCAACCACGCATCCGCCGCACGTCCTTTGTTCGTGAGCCCCAAAAAGTCCGCAATCTTCACCTGGCACGGATGCACGGGCAGAGCTTCCTCGTCTTCGGTGAGAAGCATCTTCAACGTCAATACCCCTTCCTGACGGCCGCGGAAAAGCGCCAGCGCGCGATGGCTCGCCACTTCGTTGATGCCTTCGCTGTAGTCGAAGTAATCGCGGAACTTCGCGGCTTCTTCGGTGTTACGTTTGTCTTCCACCACCGCGGACACAATGAAGGCATGCGTCCAGAGCCAGCTGCGGAGCATTTCAAGCATATCGGCGTTTTCCGCAAAGCGTTCCGCGAGGATGTCGCGCGCGCCGTCCAAGGCCGACTTCACATCTGCCACCCCCTTTTCCGCCGACACAAAGGCCGCCGCTTCCGTTTCGGGCGTCAACGTCGGATCCGCGAGGAGCTTATCCGCCAAAGGCGCCAACCCCGCCGCAATCGCAATCTGCGCCCGCGTACGGCGTTTCGGTTTAAAGGGCAGGTACAAGTCTTCAATTCGCTGTTTGCTGTCGGCGGCTTCAATCTGCGCCAGGAGTTCCGGCGTCATTTTGCCTTGTTCCGTCACCGACGCGATGACCGCCGCACGACGTTCTTCCATTTCGCGCCCGTACACCAACGCTTCCTGCAGATTACGCAACTGCGTGTCATCGAGCCCCCCGGTCGCTTCCTTACGGTAGCGGGCAATGAAAGGCACCGTTGCGCCTTCATCCAACAAATCCACCGCAGCCTGCACCTGAGCACGTTTTGCGCCGATTAAAAGCGCAATGCGCTCATTGATGCGGCTCTGCGCCGCCGTATCGAGTTCCGTCATGTTGTCTGACTTCCGAAAAAAGTTAAATTCCGAGGTGTTTCGCGCACCATGCGGCGAGATCCTGATCCTTGGCCTTCCACGCTTTCGTGCGCAACCCTTCGATATGCGCCGGGAGTTTTACCGTTTCATCTTCTTCGTAATGAAACCGCAGCACCAGGTCTTTGCCGTCACCGCCTTCCAGACTAATGGCAAAGGTAGACGCCTTCATGTCACCTGTTTCCGGCACGGCAAACACCACACGGTCTTCCGTCACGGTCACCGTATCATGAAAAACCGCATGACCGGCGACAAGCTCCCGTTCCAACACCGTAGCCCCCGCGTCGTTGGTGTATTCCTTCACGCTGCGGCAGTGCAGCCCTTCAATCAACACGTGCGGGTGCTTTGCAAACTGCATCAATAAGGCCGCCAAACGCACGCGCACGGCCGCCGCTGCCGCCTCGCCTTCCATTGCGGTGGCGGGAAGCGTCACCTCGTGTTCAAACACCGGTCTTAAAACTGTCACCGTATCTCTCCAAAATAACTGAAATTTTGTTTCTTACCGTACCCACACACAGCCGTCAATCTTCAATCAGCTCATGAGCATGAACGTTGACGCCCGCATCCATTTCTGCTGCCGCCTTTTTCAAATACGCTCGATTTTCTTGACTGCAGAACTTTTCCGCGGACGGACGAAAAGGAAGGCCGTTTTCCCGAATCATTTGGCTGAGAAAAATGCGGACAGCTTCACCCAAATCCATTCCCATACCGGCAGCGACTTCGCGTGCGCGATCCCGAACGGTATCGTCCACACGAATCTGCAAATTCGCCATATTGCCTCCTTTAATGCAACTTCAATCATTCGGCAATGATAATGAACGCTTGCGTCTCTTGAAAGTCTTTTGTCTTTGGTGTTGTCCTCAAAAAGAAACCCAACCTACCGAAGCAGATTGGGCTCTTATGGCACCACGTCTTAACGTCAGAACTGGATTGCCGTATTGCGCTTATTTCCCTGCAGACGCTTTTCCAGCCATTGGCTGTAGCGGCTCATAATGAAGCTCGATACAAAGTAAATCGCCGCAATGAAGATGTAGCCTTCGCGGAAGAAATCGCGCCACTGGGCGTCGCCCAACGCCAACTGCAGGCTCCCCGTGAGATCAAACATCGACACGACGGTCACGAGCGACGTATCCATAAAGGTCGAAAGCAACGAATTCACAAAAGCCGGAATCACCGCCACCAACGCCTGCGGCAGGATGATGTAAACATAAACCTGCCAGCGGGCGAACCCCAGCGAATCCGCCGCCAGGAATTGCCCGCGGGGAATGGTCTGCAGCCCCCCTCTCACGGTTTCCGCCATGTAGGCTGCCTGGAACAAAATGATGCCCCAAGCCACGCGCCAGAAGGGATCAATGCGCACCGCAGACGGGAGGAGTAAAGGAAACACGAAGCTCGCCACAAAGAGCACCGTGATGAGCGGCACGCCGCGCACGATTTCAATGTAACCCGTACTCAAGAGACGGATCAACGGCATCTCGCTGCGGCGCCCCAAGGCGAGCACTACCCCGATCGGTACCGACACGCTCATACCGAGAAGCGTGAGAATCACGGTCAAGGGCAAACCGCCCCAATTGTCGCTGTCAATCGGTTTCAACCCGAAGACGCCGCCCGCCATAAGCGTGAAGAAAACCACGAACGCCGCCGCCCATCCGGCCATCAGCCAGCGGGAACGGGGTTTTTGCCACATTGCGGGCCAAGCCGTCAAAACGAGCATCGCCACAATCACAATGGTCGCCACGGCCGGCCGCCACTGTTCGTCATAGTTGTAACGCCCGAAAAGAATGAGACGCCACTTCTCCGTGACAAACCCCCAACAGGCGCCGCCCGCGGCGTAGCAGGCTTCGGCGTCCGCGCGAAATACCGCGTCCGTCACGCCCCAGCGAAAGAGCACCACCGCCAGAACCGTCAGGAAAAAGCCTGCGACGATCGTAATGCCGGTGGCCGCCTTAGAGTAAAAGAAACGATCCCGCACGTTTTCAAACCAGGTACGCGTGAGATTCGGAGAATAAGTCTGCATGGTCGTTTTCTCCTTATCGCACCGTCCGCGTCACACGGGAATTCAAGGCATTCATCAGAACGCTGATCACCAGATTGATGGTGAGGTACACCGCCATGATGAGGAGAATGACTTCCAGCGCCTGCCCCGTAATGTTGATCGTGGAGTTGCCGATCGCCACCAAGTCCGGGTAGCCGATGACGACGGCGAGCGACGAATTCTTGGTGAGGTTCATATACTGGCTCGCCAAAGGCGGCACCGCAAGTTTCATCGACTGCGGGAAGATGACGTAACTCACCGTCTGTATGCGCGTCATCCCCAACGCCAACCCCGCGTTCCACTGTCCCGGCGGCACGGCAATGACGCCGGCACGCACGATTTCCGCAATGGAAGCCGACGTAAAGAGCGTCAGCCCCAACCACAGAGCCAAAAATTCAGGCGAAAGCGCAGCCCCCCCTTCAATCGAAAACCCTTCGATGACAGGTTTACTCCAGCCGCTCAGCCACCCGAAGAGCAGCCACACGACGATCGCCATCGCAAAGCCACCGAGAACCCCGGTAAGGTTTGCCATCAGGCCCGTCATATTGCGAAGCGCATAAAGCCGGACTAGGAAAAGCGTCAGAATGCCCGCCAAACCCGCAGCCGTCAACGACAAAAGCGCTTGTTTCGGCACCGCCACCTGCAGCCCCGCTTTGGAAAGAAGCGCCCAACCGCCGAGACTGACGGCGTCGGTGCTCATCGGAAGAAGTTCGGTGATGAGAAGGTAAATCGCAAAGAGCTGAATAATGAGCGGGATGTTGCGGTAAAACTCGACGTGCGCCGTTCCCAAAAGCCGCAGGATGGGGTGCGCCGCGAGCCGCATCAACCCCACGATGATTCCCAAGACCGTTGCCGAAATCACGGCAAAAAACGATACCTTGAGCGTATTCAACAGCCCGACGAAAAACGCCCGCGCCACGCTGTCGCTTGAAGAAAACGCAATGCTCGCCTCCCCGATTTCGATGTTGGACGCGTTTTTCAAGAATTCAAAACCGCTGCGGATATTGCGCTGTTCAAGATTGTCGACGACGTTGCCTGCGAGCCAATAAAGCACGGCAAAGACTACGGCAAGTACCGCGGCCTGCACCAAAAACTGTCGGCGGTGCGCTGCAGCCTGCCGCGCTCGACATGCCGGATCGAGTTCAGGCACAGCAGAAAAGTGAGATTGACCGGTCTGCATGAGGTGGTGCTGAAAATGAAATCAAATCAAAGGAGCGCGAATTATAGTTTTTCGGCGCCCGAAAATCGGAAAGCCTGCCCGAGGATAGGTCGGGCAGGCTTTCTTTTGACGTCAGACTACGACAATCAGCGGATCGGAGGCGCGTAGAGGATGCCCCCCTGCGTCCACAGATTGTTGAGGCCTCGCGGCAAATTCAAGGGCGTCGTGGGTCCGAAATTCTTCGTCCAGCTTTCGCCGTAATTGCCGACCTGCTTGATGATACGGTACGACCAATCCTTATCCAGGCCCAGAAGCTTCCCTGCATCGTCCCCCGTGCCCACGAGGCGCATCACCTGCGGCACCTTCGACGAAGCACGCAATTCATCGACGTTCTGAGACGAAATGCCGTTTTCTTCAGCTTCCACCATCGCGTAGAAGGACCAACGCACGATCTGGAACCATTCGTCATCGCCGCGACGCACGGAGGGCCCCAAGGGTTCCTTCGAAATCGTTTCGGGGAGAATTTCGAAATCCTGCGGGTTGCGCGCACGGGTACGGGCCCCGGCCAAGTCGCTCATGTCCGTCGTGTAGACCTGGCAACGGCCGGAAAGGAATGCGCTCTGCGTCGCTTCCGTCGTATCGAACATCACGGGCTTAAACTTGATGTTGTTCGCCTTGAAGTAGTCGGCGAGCGCCTGCACGGAGCTCGTGCCGGACTGCAGGCAGACCGTCGCACCGTTTAACTGCTTTGCACTCTTTACGCCCAACTTCTTCGGAACCATGAAGCCCTGACCGTCGTAATAGTTGATCGCGGCAAAGACGGCCCCCATACTGGCGTCACGCGTCAACGTCCACGTCGTATTGCGGGCGAGAACGTCGATTTCGCCCGACTGCAGAGCCGTAAAGCGCTGCGGAGACGACAGCGGCACAAACTTAACCTTCTGAGCGTCACCCAAAACGGCCGCTGCCACGGCGCGACACGTATCCACATCCAAACCGTTCCAATTGCCGCGGCTGTCCGCACCGGCAAAACCGGGCGCTGCGGTATTGACGCCGCAAATCACCTGACCGCGGGCACGAACGGCGTCCAGAACCGGACCGGCTTGTACGCTCAAAGCGGCACTCGCGAGAGCGACGGCGAGACAAACTGACTTCAACTGCATGAGTTTCTCCGCTGTAAAAAGTTCAATCTTCAAAAAGGGAAAGGAAGTCGCCCTGAAAAAAGACGCCTTCGTTTTTAAATTGCCCTCAGTTTAACGAGACAACTCAGCAAAGCGGGTTGACGAAAGACCGAAAATTAGCCTCTGTCAACCCGTCTGAGTACTTCACCTATTAGGCAACGCCGAAAAATCAGGCTTTTTTCTTAGACGTCGTCGTTTTCTTGGCGGTCGTTTTGGCCGTCTTGGGTTCCCGCGCTTCAAATTCGAACCCCACCTTCTTCGTCTTGGGATCCAACACAAGGAACGCCTTGAATTTACGGTGACTGCGGTTGGAAACGAAGTTGGAAAGCAGAGTCGACCTCCCTTCCGTCAGGATTTTCCCGGCTTCTTCGGGGCTCACTTCCTGCTGCAGGATGACGCGTCCGATACGGAAGTCGCACGTTTTCGCGCTCCCCTGCGCGTGTTCGCAGAAGTAGGCGGCCGGTCCCTGCAGTACGCGCCCCGAGCACTTGGGGCATTTACCGATCACCGGGTAATTCGACGTGTCTTCCGTATCGTCTTCCTTGTTGCCGTCGCCGAAATCAAATTCAAGCTGCCATTCGGAATTAAGCCTCAGCGCCGCCGCAAAGGGGCGCCCCAATTTGCTTGTGAAGCCCGTCAAGGGGCCGATCATGCCCTTACCCAACAACTCTTCCACTTCCGCCACTTCAAAGGTGCGCCCCGCGGGGTGCTTGGGCAGACGGAAATCGCACCCCTTCGTCGTACAGGCAAACCCACGGTAGTTTTCTACAATTTCGCCGCCGCACTTGGGGCAACGGTGACGAAGGTGCGCAGGATGTTCCACGGGCACCGTGTCGCCCTCGTAGCGTTTGGCGGCTTCCACAATATCCGTCGTCATACCGCGAATTTCCTTCATGAAGTCGTCGCGAGAGAGACGCCCCTTTTCGATCTGAGCGAGTTTGTATTCCCATTCCCCAGTGAGTTTCGGGTCGGAAAGCGCCGAAATACCGAGACCTTTCAGCAGCGAGAACAACTGCTGCGCCTTCGCCGTCGGCCGCAGGTCACGACCGTCGCGCACCATGTAGGCCTGATCAATGAGGTTTTCGATGATGGCGGCGCGCGTCGCAGGCGTCCCCAGGCCCTTTTCAGCCATAGCGTCCCGGAGCTCATCATCCGCCACGAGTTTTCCCGCGCCTTCCATCGCCGACAAAAGCGTAGCTTCCGTATACCGGGCAGGCGGCCGCGTTTCGAGTTTTTCAACATCTACGCTTTCCGCCGTCGCAGTTTTGGCGCCGTTTAACGCCGCGAGGTTTCCCTCCCCCGTGCCGGTCTTACCGTACACCTCGAGCCACCCCGGATTCACCAGAACCTTGCCTTCTGTCTTGAAGTGATCCTCGCCCACCGTCGTAATGCGGGTCGTCACATCGTATTCAGCTGCGGGGTAAAAGACCGCCATAAAACGGCGCACCACGAGGTCGTAGACCTTCCTTTCAGCTTCGCTCATCGTGCCCGCGGGCACGGCAAGCGTCGGAATGATGGCGAAGTGATCACTGATGCCGGCGTTGTTGAAAATGCGCTTATTGGGTTTGACCCAATTGCTCGCGAGAATCTTTTCCGCCGCTTTGCTAAACGACGGCATCTGCGCCACATGCTGCAGCGTTTCCTTCACGGTTGCCGGATAGTCTTCGGGGAGCGCCCGAGAATCCGTTCTCGGGTAAGTGAGCACCTTGTGCTTCTCGTAAAGACTCTGCGCCAAGGAAAGCGTCGTCTTTGCCGAAAACCCAAATTTGTTGTTCGCTTCGCGCTGCAGACTCGTGAGGTCAAACAACTGCGGTGACAGCTGCGTCGCACGCTTACTCGTTTCTTCCACCGTCCCCGTCTTACCGCGACAGCGGTCGGCCACGGCCTTCGCCGCAGCCTCGTCAAAAATGCGTTCCGCCTTCAAGTCCGGATTCTTCGCGTCCTTTTTGAAGACCGGGTCAAACCAACGGCCGGCGTAGCTGCCCCCCGAGAAACCGAACGCTGCGTTGACTTCCCAATAGTCTTTGGGCTTAAATGCACGGATTTCGTTTTCGCGTTTCACGACGATGGCGAGCGTCGGCGTCTGCACTCGTCCCACGGTCGTCAGAAAAAAGCCGCCGCCGAGGCTGTTAAAGGCCGTCATAGCACGCGTTCCATTGATTCCCACGAGCCAATCAGCTTCCGAACGGGACTTTGCCGCCGCAGCCAAAGACTGCATCTCTTCGTCAGTGCGCAGATGCCCCAAGGCTTCACGGATCGACGCTGCCGTCATCGACTGCAGCCACAGACGCTTAATCGGTTGCTTCGCCTTCGTCGCCTGCATGATATACCGGAAAATAAGTTCACCTTCTCGTCCCGCATCACACGCGTTGACGATTTCGCCCACGTCCGGACGCTTGATGAGTTTCGCAAGGCTCTTTAATTTGTCCGCCGTCCGAGAGATAGGCTTTAAGTCAAACGTCGGCGGCAACACCGGCAGATGCGCAAACGTCCACTTGCCGCGCTTAACTTCGTACTTTTCCGGGCAGGCCAATTCCAAAAGATGCCCCAAGGCGTTGCCGACGATGTAATTGTCGCCTTCGTAGTAGTCGCCGTTCTTTTTGAGGCCGCCGATAACGCGGGCGATGTCCGTCGCAACTGACGGTTTTTCTGCAATGATGAGTGTTTTCATAGTGAACGGCAAACGCCGCTGCCGATAAAAATTTCACCGTCCGACAGGTTCGACGGGCGGCGCAGTCTTTTTTTAGCATAGCGAGTTTTAGGGGCATCTGAAAAGCGCCTTGCAATGACTTTTTGTCTCAGTCCCCTGTCAACCCGAAGTCTTTCATGAGATCTTCCAAACTTTCCGTCAGTTTGGCGCCCTGTCGAATCAGCAAATGATTGCCTTTATAAAGCGGTGAATGAATGGAACCCGGAATCGCCGCAGCGTCCCGCCCCAATTCCGCCGCACGGCGCATGATGTCCAAAAGCGGATCCCGGCGTTCGGCTTCCACCACCAGAAGCCCGCGGCACATGGCGGCCAAGAGGTAATCCCGCGCTTCGTATCCGACGTCAGTCGCACTCGTTCCCGGAAAATGACCGGTCAGAATGAGCCCCGCCTGCTCCACTTTTTTCCACACCGGAAGGCACAGGGCCGACGGCACACGATCCGGCCCCGCCGTTGCCGCGATGATGACGCCGCCCGGCGTTTGTGACGCAGCCGCCACCCCCGTCAATTCCGCTTCCGTTTCGCCCGCCAGAACCGCCGTAACGCCGTTTTCTGCCAACGCCGCTGCAAAATCCTTCAGATTCCGTCGTCCTTCGGCGTCGGCTTTGGCTGAAATTAAAAGCGTTACACGGGGGCGCGCCAACGTTTCCCGGCGCCCGCGAACGAAAAGAAGAACGTCGCTCGTACCGGACGCAATGAGTTCCTTGGGGTACAGGGGATCCGTCACGAGCACCACGTCCGCCGTCGGCGTACGGCGCAGCCAGGTGAGTGCTTTTTCGGCAGCGGCTTCGGCTTCATCGGAAAAAAGTTCCGTTGATCCCCGACCAATCCGATCCTTCACCGCCGCTCGCGGCAGTTCAAAAATCGTTTCCGGCAGACCGAAGGCCGCCACCAACTGAACGGCTTCCCGAGCCCGTCCCCGAAAGACAAACGCCAGCCTGAGCCAAGCGAGAAGTTCCTCGTCACTCAGTGTTTCGACCACGCGGGCGGTATCATTAACAGAACTGGTGCTCATTTTTTAGAAAATTTCGGCAATTGCCGTCTGCTGTATCCTATCAGCCTCGCGATTAGAGCGCACCGTTTTTTACTTGTGGAGACTTTTGTGGCCCTGCTGAAGATTGTTCAGTACCCTGATCCGCGGCTTGCCGCGGTCGCTGAACCCGTCACCGAATTCAATGATGATCTGAAGAAACTCGCCGCCGACATGGCCGAAACCATGTACAAAGCCCCGGGCGTGGGCTTGGCGGCGCCTCAGATCGGCAAGCTCATCCGCATGGTGGTGATCGACATCAGCGAAGAAAAAAATCAGCTGATGACCTTGGTAAACCCCGTCATTGAACCACTCTCGCCGGAAGAAGTGGAATGCGAAGAAGGATGCCTGTCGCTTCCGGGCGTCTACGAAAAGGTGTCGCGCCCCGCACGGGTTCGCGTCACCGCTCAGGATTTAGACGGGAACCCCGTTTCCATCGACTGCGACGAACTCTTGAGTGTTTGCGTGCAGCACGAAACGGATCACTTAAACGGCATCGTGTTCGTGGATCATCTGAGCCGCCTCAAAAAGAGCCGTGCCGTCACGAAACTCGCAAAACTTCGCAAAGAAAAAGCTCGCGAAGCCAAGGAAAAGACCGAGGCCTGATTCCCCGATCGTCCAGAAACCGCTCCCCTTCTTTCGGAGCGGTTTCCTTTTCAGAGCCGCGTCTCCCGCGCCGCGTCATAACAGTGACGCGCTACGGCATCCGCAATTTTCTTCCAGTGCACTTTCGGAATATCGTGGCCCATGCCGGGAATACCCACAAACGTAGAACCCCGTACCGCCGCGGCAATTTCTTTACCGGCTGCCACGGGAAGAAGCGTATCCGACTCTCCGTGAATCACGAGAGTCGGCACAAAAAGCTGCCGCAGTTTCGCCGTGCGGTTGCCTTCGGCTAAAAGCGCCATCACCTGACGGCGAACGCCTGCCTGAGGGTTTTTCTGTTGCGCCGCCGCTTTGAGAACGGCCGTCACAAAATCGTCGTCATACGTTTCGCCGGGAGTACCGACCGCCTGCATCGTCTTTTTCAGATGTTCCCGGGGATCCGTCTGGGCGTCCGGGGGTGTCAAAATGGCCTTGAGGGCCTTCATCTTTCCTAATCCCGTCCGCGGGTTACCCGAAGCCGTTGAAAGACAGGTGAGCGACAGCGTCCGATGCTGAGCCTTCAACGCCACGCACTGCGCGATCATGCCGCCCAAAGACACCCCGGCGACGTGCGCCCGGCGAATGCCCAGCGTATCCATCAAAAGCAAGACGTCGTCGGCCATGTCGGTCAACGTATAAGGCGCCGTCACCCGACCGCCCAACACGTAGCGCATGATGGAAAAGAAAAGTTCCCGCGACGTTACGAGCCCCTTGCCCGCGGGGCTCGCACCGGCATCCCGGTTGTCCGGCGTCACGACGTAAAGCCCCCGCTGAACCAGCATGTCGATAAAAGGCCGCGGCCACGCAACGGAGGGCGTCCCCAATCCCATCAACAGGATTAAAGGCGGCAGATGCGGATCACCGTAGGTTTTGTAGGAAAGCGAAAGAGCGCCGGACGTACTCATGGGGAAAACTTCTTCAAAAAACGACTATGCCGCCATGATAAAGCCCGTGGAAAGCTGTTTCGCTGCGGGTACAATCTTTTTCTTACTGTTCCCGACGTCCGTTCGTCGTCCGGGATTCACCTTCCGATACGGAGAACACCTTTCCATGCGCATTGCTTTTGCCGGTACCCCGGACTTCGCTGCCGAGGCCTTAAAGGCACTCATCGCGGCGGGGCACACCATCACCCTCGTTTTAACGCAGCCCGACCGCCCGAGCGGCCGCGGCATGAAATTGAAACCCTCCCCCGTCAAGGCCGTCGCTCTTGAACACGGCCTTGTCGTCCTGACGCCCTTGGCGCTTCGGGGCCCCAAGGCGGGCGACGAAGGCGAAGCCGCTTTGAAGGCGCTGGAAGAAAGTGAGAGCGACGTCTTCGTCGTTGCCGCTTACGGATTGATTCTCCCGGAACGGGCGTTAAACGCCGCCCGCGGCGTAGGGGAAGACGGTTCGATCAAGAGCATCAATATTCATGCATCCCTTCTTCCGCGTTGGCGCGGCGCCGCGCCCATCAACCGCGCGATCGAAGCAATGGACAAAGAAACCGGTGTTGATCTCATGAAGATGGACATCGGTCTTGATACGGGCGACGTCATCTGTTCGGCGCCCGTATCAATTACGGAAGACCACGACGCCGCGCGGCTCACCGAAGAACTCACTCAGGTCGGTGCGCGCCTCATCGTAACGGCGCTCGAACACCCTGAGACGCTCACACACCGCCCGCAGCTCGAAAACGGCGTCACCTACGCCAAAAAACTCCTTAAGACAGAAAGTCCCATCGTATGGACGCAGGACGCTCGGCAGGTCGCCGCCCGCATCCGCGCATTTTCGCCTTTTCCCGGTTCCACCGCCGTCCGCAACGGCGAAACCGTCAAGATTTGGTTTGCAAAAGCCGTTGAAGGCTCAGGGCAACCCGGTGAAATTCTCGCTGTGGGCGACGCGGTCGTCATTGCCTGCGGTACGGGTGCCGTCGCCTGCACACGGCTGCAGCGCGCCGGAAAACCCGCGATGGACGCAAAACCCTTCGCTCAAAGTCTGCAGCTCAAAATTGGTGAGGTATTGGTATGAACGGCAACGGCGTCCAACTGCGGCGGTCTTTGAAACTCGCCGCCCGCGCCCGGGAATTGATTGAAGCGGGTGCCACCTTAGAAAAAGCGATTGCCGCAGCCGGTGCCGGCGTCGGCAAAGACGAACGCGCCGCCATGCAGGCCCTCGTTTACAGCGCCGTGAGGCGCATTTTTCTCACCGAGGGACTCATCAAAAAGTTCGCGAAGCGCCCCCCCGTGCCCGCCGTACAGCACCTTCTCGCCTGTGCGCTCTCTGAATTAATGGATCGTCCGGAAAAAAGTTATGCCATCGTGAACGAAACGATTGCGGCCGCCAAAGCCGATCCGGAAACGGCATTTGCCGCAGGCTTTTTAAACGCCTGCCTGCGGCGTTTTACGCGCGACAAAGACGCGCTCCTCGCAAGTCTCATGAAAGACCCCTGCGTCCGGTTTAATGCTCCCCGCTGGTGGATTGAACGGCTGGATCGTACGTTGGGCCGGCAGACCGCAGACGCCGTACTCGCCTTAAACCTCACGCGTCCGCCCCTCACGCTCCGAGTCAACCAGCGCCGGACGACACCCGAAGCTTGGTGCAAAAAAGCGTCGGCGCTGGGGCAGTCCGCCCGGTGCCTCTCGGACAACGCCGTTTGGGTCGCGGAGCCCCTTCCCGTCGAAGTGCTTTACGGGTTTAAAGAGGGACTTGTCAGCGTCCAGGACGCAGGCGCTCAGCTAGCGGCAAACTTTATCGCCCCCCAAGCAGGCGAGCGCATTCTCGATGCCTGCGCGGCTCCTGGCGGCAAGACGGCGCACCTTTTGGAAATGACGGACTGCGACGTCACCGCGCTCGAAATCGACCCCGTGCGCGCCGCCCGCATTCAGGAAAACCTTGAGCGCCTTCACTTGGAAGCGCGCGTCGCATGTGCCGATGCCGCACAAACGGGCACTTGGTGGAACGGCAAACCCTTTGACAAAATTCTTCTTGACGCCCCCTGCACCGCAAGCGGCATCGCACGCCGTCACCCCGACATCGTCTTCTTTCGGGAGCCCCGCGATGTCATCGAGTTGGCAAAACAACAACACAAACTCCTCGAAGCGCTTTGGCCCTGCCTCAAAATTGGCGGAAGACTGCTCTATGTCGTATGCTCAATCTTTGACGAAGAAGGCCGCGGTCAAATCCGGCGCTTCACGGAGAATCATCCGGAAGCACGCCTCACGACTCTCCCCGGGATCGATCGCAGTGAACTGCGTCTGACTCCGGCGGATGCGGGCCCCGATGAATACGGAATCATGGGGCCGCACGACGGCTTCTTCTATGCCCTGTTAACCAAAACGCATTAATTTTTTATGCTCACGCGTCGTCGTCTGTGTACCTGCGCTCTTTGTTCGCCGATCCTGTTGTCGACGAGCTTTGCCGTGCGCGCCGCGGGCAACGACGCGCAACTGATGCAGGCCAAGCTTTCGCGTGTCGCCGAAGACATCACACCCGGCCTCTACCTTACGGTGGACTGGGAATTTGATCTCTCGGAAATTCTGGTGGACAGCATGAAGCGGGGTATCCCGCTTTATTTTGAGTACGAATTCCGCCTGGAGCGACCGCGCTGGTATTGGACCAACAAAAAAGCCGCACAGTCTCATCTCGTGCAGCGTGTGGGCTACAGTCCTTTGTCGCGCCGTTGGCGTTTTTCACGCGGCGGTCTCATTCAGTCGTTTCACACCTTTGAAGAGGTGTTGCCGCTTTTAAAACACGTCGGCGACTGGCGGGTGGCGGACGTGGACGCCATCGACGACATTGATGACTTTCAGGCCGAAACCCGTCTGCATCTGGATCTCACCAAACTTCCCAAGCCGTTGCAGGTCAGTATCGGAGGCAACTCCGACTGGGCGCTCGAAAGCGACTGGGAAAACGTTCATCTCTCCAAAGACCTCACTCGCCGATAGATGCCCCGCTGGTTACGTTTTTCGTTCGGATTTCTCTTAGCCGCTGCCGTTATCCTCCTCTTTTTTGCCGCGGCCGGGGGTGCAAGTTCTGAACTCTTTGACCGCTGGTTCCCCATTCTCCTCGTCTGCAACCTCTTTGCCGTCATCACGCTCTTCATCTTCATCACCGCCGTCGTCATCCGACTCGTCAAGCGGTGGAAAGAACGGGCCTTCGGCTCACGGATGACCGGAAAACTGGTGCTCGCCATTTCGCTCATCGCGCTCTTACCCTGCCTTCTCATCTACCTCGTCTCGAGCCAATTCATCGGGCGCAGCATCGACTCCTGGTTCGATGTGCGGGTGGAGCATGCCCTTGATTCCGGTGTGTCGCTCTCGGGCGAAATACTCGCTCGGGAACAAAACCGCCTGCAGACGTCCGCCGTCCGCACCGCGAGGAGCCTGGCCGGCGTTCGTTGGAAAGACCTGGCGACGCAGCTTGAGAAACTACGGGACGTTTCCGACTTCAGTCGGGCCGACATCTTCCGCAACAACGGCGCCCTCATCGCTCAGACCGAGAAAAACCCCGGCGAACTCCCCCTCATCGCACCGACGCCGGATCAGTTGGCGACCGCCCTTGAAGAGCAGTCGCTCACCCTTCTTGAAGACGAAAGCGAACAGAATGCTCCGCTTCAGGTGCGGGCCATCGTCCCCATCGGCGTCTTTGTCACCGATACCGGACGAGACCGCCTCTTTCTGCAACTGACGCAGGCGACGCCCGCCGCGCTCTCCGCCAACATTGCAGACCTCCTGGCAGGCTACCGGGATTACCAGGAACTCGTTCTCACCCGAGGGGCGCTGCGAAACATTTACGGCGTGACACTGACGCTCACCCTCCTGCTCGTCGTACTCGCCGCCATCGCGGCCGCACTCCGCTTTGCGGGAGCCATGACGGCCCCCGTACTGCAACTTGCGAAGGGTACCCGCAAAGTTGCCGAAGGCGACCTGCGCCCCATCCGGGAATACCAGGGAAACGATGAAATCAACACCCTCACCCAATCCTTCAACACCATGGTAGCGGAGTTAGCGGAATCCCGTACGCTCGTGGAAAACCAACGGGCTCAGGCCGAACGCGCCCGTGCGTCGCTCGAACGGATACTTTCTACCATTTCGTCCGGCGTTCTCGTGACGGACGACAGGCTCTTCGTCTATTCAGCCAACACCGCCGCCGCGACCGTTCTCAAAAACGACACCCTCAACACCGGCGTTGTTTTGTCCGACGTTGAACCGGAATTCAGCGTTGTTCTCTCCGAACAAATCCAGGTGACGGACGGCGACAATTTCCACACCGAACTCACACTGCAGCGCCGCGCCAACGACGCGCCGCTTGCCCTCTTTGTGCGGGGTTCACGTATCAAACTTGAAACAGGCCGCGGCTGGGTCATCGTCTTTGACGATATGTCGAGCGTGCTCGACGCACAGCGTGCGCTCGCTTGGGGAGAAGTTGCCCGACGGCTCGCGCACGAAATCAAAAACCCACTCACGCCCATTCGCCTTGCCGCCGAACGCCTCAACATGAAGCTCGCGGACAAACTCGACGAAAAGGATCATCAGCTTCTCACCAAAGCCTGCGGCACCATTGTGAATCAGGTGGACGCCATGAAACAGATGGTGAACGACTTCCGGGATTACGCCAAGCTGCCCACCGCCGTTTTGCGCCCTCTCAACGTAAACGAACTCTTCACCGAACTCACGGACTTCTACCGCACAGCCGGCACCCCCGTCGAATTCGCACCGCAGGCAGCACTGCCCTTGATCCGCGGCGACGAAGCGCAACTGCGGCAGATTGTTCACAACCTGGTGGGGAACGCCATTGATGCTACGGCCGGCCTCACGCACGCCGACATCCGGCTTTCCGCGGCCGCCGTACGCAACAGTGCGGGAGACGCTAAAGCCGTACGCATTACCATTGAAGACAACGGACCGGGGTTCAGCGAAAATATTCTCAACAAAGCCTTCGAACCCTACGTCACCACCAAACCCACCGGTACGGGGCTGGGGTTGCCGATGGTGAAAAAAATCATTGAGGAACATCACGCTAAGATTGCGCTTGACAACAAAACCGACGGAGAAGGCCGCATCACGGGAGCCCTCATTACCATGATCTTCCCGGTGTTGCTTCCGGAAAATCCGGCTGAGACTGCCGCTTAACGATTCGTCGACTCATTTTTTTTGGCGCCGATCAAAGAAACACTCTGCAACAAAACGCCGTCTAAGATTAAAATCCCAGGGTTCTTGTTTTCACCCGCCTGAGACTTTGGGAGCATCCTGCACCATGGCCAAAATTCTCGTCGTTGATGACGAAATCGGCATCCGCGAACTCTTATCCGACATTCTCACGGACGAAGGCTATGCCGTCGAAACCGCGGAGAACGCTGAAACGGCCCGTCGCCGCATCGGCGCCGAGGAATTTGACCTGATCCTGCTGGACATCTGGATGCCGGATACCGACGGCGTTTCCCTCTTAAAAGAACTCAAGGTACGGAATCTGCTTCACTGCCCGGTTTTGATGATGAGCGGTCATGCCACCATTGAAACCGCAGTGGAAGCCACTAAATTCGGAGCGCTTGCCTGTTTGGAAAAACCTATTTCCATGCAGAAGCTCTTGGAGAGCGTCCGACACGGGCTGGAAGTCTGCGACCGCATCCGTGCTATGGCGAAATACCGCCCGGATCAACCCGAAGAAAAGCCGATCCCGGTCGTCCCCATTCCCACGATGCCCGAACCCGTCAAAGAAGAATTGCCCGTCTTTAACGTGCGGGGCACCGACATTACGATCGACTTCACATCGACCCTAAAAGACGTTCGGGAAACGACGGAGCGCGCTTATCTGAAGGCGCTCATGAATTACGAAAACAACCAAATGACGCGCGTCGCGAAACGCGCCGGGGTGGAAAGAACGCATCTTTACCGCAAACTAAAAGCCCTCGGCATCCCGATTCCCCGTCATACCGACAAACCGGAAGACGACGTTGAAAACGCCGAATGAGAATCCACCGCCCGAGACATCCGCTGTCCGGGCGTTTTTTCCCTACGGCACGCCCCACATGACGTTCTGCTTCTTTTTCGCCGCCTTCTGCATCATGTCGAGCAACGGGAAAATCCGCACGCTCATCGGCACGTGTTCCCTCGCCTTCTTTTCTTCTTCCTCTTCTTCAAACGTCATAAAACCGCCGCGGCCCTCGCGCTCGAGCTTTTCGCGTTTGGCTGCCTGCTCGGCAATCCATGCCTTCTCCCGTTCAATTTCGTCGGAAAGTTTTTCGATCAAGGGCGGCAGATCCTCCGGCGGCAGGCACCCCGATTCACCGTAGTCCCGCCCCAATACCCGACAAACCGCCTTAAAGGTATCGGACATCATGTAAAAACCGGCTGCTGCCTTGCTGCGGAATTCCAAAAGCGCCATGAAAGGTTCCTCAAAAAACTGGATCAATCGTCTCCGTATTTTCCGCAGGTTTCCGCAGGAAGGCAAATAACGCCTTTCCCCTCCTTCAGCACCGAAGGATTAAAAAATCTCGATAATTAACCAACGAAAGCAACTTTTAAACGAGTTTTACCGATAAAAAGCGTATTTTTCACCAACCAGCACCGTTCACACGTCATTTATCGACAATTTTCCGTGCAATTAACACACTACGCACAAAACGCCGCACTCAGGTACACTGTCCGCCGTCAAAAAATTCGCCGAAAAAGTAGGCAGTTAAAGAAAAAACGCTCCGAAAAGCGTTTAGAAAAGTACTGTGTCCGTTTCCATTTTCCTCATTGCACATTCGCCGCTCGCACAGGCGCTCAAAGACTGCGCCGTGCATGTGTACAGCTGCGACAAACGCACGGCCGAACGCATCCGGGCGTTTGATGTGCTGCCCGATTCCGACACCGATGCCGTCGCCGGCCTCGTCACGTCGGCGCTCGGTACGGAAAAAAATACGGACGGCACCCTCATCCTCACCGATGTGGTGGGCGCCACGCCTTCCAATATCGCGCACCGCATGTTGAAACACGACAAAGTGACGGTCATCGCGGGCGTCAACCTTCCCATGGTTCTCACCGCGCTCTGCCACCGGGACGAAACCCTTGAAAACGTCACCAAACTCGTCAAAGAAGCCGGAATGATGAGTATCATTGAGGGAACCCTTGAACATCATTAGGCTTTCCGCCTCAAAAGTTTCCCGCGGACAGTCTTTTTCTGACCCAGTCAGGAAGTACCATGCAATCCCGCAACGTCAAGATCACCAACAAACTCGGCATGCACGCCCGTCCCGCCGCGCTTCTCACGAAGACCGCCAATCTGTTCAGTTGCAAAATTTCCATTACGAAAAACGGTAAGACTATTGATGCTAAATCCATTTTGTCGGTAATGACGTTGGCCGCCAAATGCGGGGACGAAATCACGATCACCACGGACGGCGCCGGCGAAAACGCCGCACTTGAAAGTCTCGCGTCGCTCGTTTCTTCCGGCTTTGGGGAGGATTAATGCATGAGCGAAACCGACAAAATCGGTGTCGGTAACGTGCCCCCCGTAAGCGCCGATCTCAAAGACACCGAAAAACCGAAAGCCCCGGATACAGGCGCGCCCACCGCATCGGATTCGCCCCGCGAAGAGGAAGAATCCGTCACATTGTCCGGCATCGCCGTCTTCCCCGGTGTGGCCTTGGGGCAGGCTCAGATTCTCTCTGAGGGCGACCTCGACATCCCGCATTTTTCGATCGAGAAAACGCAGACGCGCTCGGAAAACCTCCGTCTGCGGGCGGCCGTCAACACAGTTGACAAAGAACTCGCGGACGTTGAGGAAAGCCTTTCGCAAAACGAAGATACACCGCCCGAAGCCTTCGCCTTCATCAATCTGCAGCGCCAGATTCTTGCCGACGAAAGCCTCATCAACGATACGCTCGCCATTCTCAAGGAACGCCTCGTCAACGCCGAATGGGCCCTGTCGCTGCGCATGGAAGAACTGCGCCGTACCTTTGAAGCGATCGACAATGATTACCTTGCCGAACGCATCGACGACATCTCTCAGGTGGTGGAACGCGTTCAGCGCGTTTTAAGCGGTCGCCGGCGTCCGGCCGATACGGTGAAACTTCCCACGAGCGAAGATAAAGTCATCCTGATCGCGGAAGACCTCGATCCCGCGGACATTCTGATTCTGAAGCGCCGCCGGGATCTGTCGCTTGCGGGGCTCGTGACGAGTTCGGGTTCCACCACGTCGCACGCGGCCATTTTGGCGCGTTCGCTGGAAATTCCGACCTTGGTGAGCGTCGAAGGTGCCGTGAGCCGTATTGCTTCCGACGACGTCGTCTTACTGGACGCCGACCGGGGCACCCTCACGCTGCATCCGAATCCGGCCCTGATGCCTCAGGTCTCCCAACGCATCCGGGAACTGAGCGCCGTCCGCAATCGCCAGCGAAAACTCATTTCCTGCCCCTGCGTCACCGCCGACAACGTTCCCGTTTCGCTGCAGGCCAATATCGCCCTACCGGAAGACGTCCGGGATGCTCAACGGTTGGGCGCGGACGGCATCGGGCTTTTCCGCTCAGAATTTCTCTTCATGAACCGACCGACGCCCCCGTCGGAAGATGAGCAGTTTGAAGCCTATCGGCGCGTCATTCGAGCGATGAAGGGCAAACCCGTCACCATCCGTACGATGGACTTGGGGGGTGACAAGGTACTCTCAGCGGAAGCGATGGAGGCGCTGAACTTCCCCGCCGAAGAACTCCTCCCCAACCCGGCCCTGGGACGTCGCGCCATCCGTTTCAGTCTCAATCATCCGGGGTTCTTTCTGACGCAGTTGAAGGCCGTTTTGCGCGCCGCCGAAGGCAGCAACGTACGGCTGATGCTGCCGCTTCTCACGCGCCCCTCGGAAATCGAGATTACGCGCGGCCTCATTCGCCGGGCACAGGAAGAACTTCGCGACCGCAACATTACGCACGCGGCCGCCGTTCCGCTGGGCGGCATGGTAGAAGTGCCGGCCGCAGCCATTGCGCTCCCGGCGTTTTTAAGCACCCTCGACTTCATCAGTCTCGGAACGAACGACCTCATTCAGTACACTCTCGCCGTAGACCGTCACGATCCCGGTGTGAGTGAACTCTACGATCCCCTGCATCCGGCGGTACTGACGCTGCTGCACCAGGTGATCCGGATGGCGGTAAAGGCTAAAAAGCCCGTCGGCGTCTGCGGCGAAATCGCCGGCGATCCCACAATGGCCAAACTCCTGATCGGTATGGGCGCACGGCACCTTTCCATGGAAAGCGCGCGCATTCTTCCCTTAAAGGAAATGATTCTGGGAATGAAGTGCGCCGACGCCGAAGTGCTCGTGCGCAAAATCAACCGCATGCACAACTTCAGCAACATCCGTCGCCTCGTCACGGGCTCGGATCCGACGATCAGCTACAGCAATCTGAAATCGGCCTACCCGGCCGCCAACGAAAAAGGAACTGACGATGGCAACACCGCTCACGCTTGAAGAAATCGAAACGCTGGGCGAACTGCTCGCCCGCATCCCGGACAATTTTTCCGCGATGGAACCTGATATGTTGGATGGTTTTCTGACGGCGTTGACGCTCATGAAGCATCCGCCCGAACAGGCCGATTGGCTCCCCTACGTTTTTGACAGCGAGGGGAACCCCCGCGCCAAACTCGCCGATCCCCTGCAGGCGCAGTTAAAGAAACTCATCCTGCGGCGCGGTGCGGAAATCGAAGCCACGGTTCTCGCGGAAAAACCGATTGATCCCATTCTCTTTGACTTTGACGAAGAGAGCGGTGAGGAACTCACGGGCGAAACGTCGCTTGCCGCGCTCACCCCCTTTGCCGACGGTTTTGCCGCCGCCTGCGCCTTGTGGCCCGAACTCGTCAAAAACAACACCAAAGCCGTGCAGGCGGGGCTTGTCGGCATCATGCGCTGGGCCGGTAAAAACGAAACGGCAGACGACGGAAAGGCCTCGGAAGACACCGAGGAAACCGAAGCGATCGAAAACGAAATCGACTCCGAAGTCGCTTTTGCGGATTTAGACGAAGCACTGGCCGACGTGCAGGCCTGCGTTCAGGAAATTGCCGAAGTCACCCGTGCGTTGGATATCGCCCGCGCACAGCGCGGCGGCACTAAAAAACACCGTCGTTAAGCTCACGGCGGCGGTAGCTCGCTGAAACGCCTATGCATTTGACCAGGCATTGCATAGGCATTTTTTTCGTCTACTTAGCCGGAATACCTGCTTCAGTGGGGGCAACCCGTTTCTTGGCTAATTCGCTGCGCGCCTTGCCCGCCAACGCCACGAGTACCAATACGGGCACCCCCAAACACGCCGTAGCTGTAAAGAACCCCGCATAACCGACGGCTTCCACCGCCACACCGGAAAACCCAGCCAAGAATTTGGGGAGCAACAGCATCACGGAACTGAAGAGCGCGTATTGCGTCGCGGAATACGCCGTATTCGTCAAACCCGACAGATAAGCCACGAAAGCCGCGGAGGCTAAGCCCCCTGCCAAATTGTCGGCACTCACCGTAAAGATGAGAAACGTCAAATCGTGTCCGCGCGTGGCTAAAACAGAAAAAAGAAGGTTCGTCACCGCCGATAAAACACCGCCTAAAAAGAGGGTTTTCATAACACCGATCCGAAGCGCCACGACGCCCCCCACGAAAGCCCCCGCGAGCGTCATCACGACGCCGAACACCTTACTCACCGCCGCAACTTCTTCTTTGGTAAACCCCATGTCGCTGTAAAAGGGATTGGCCATGACGCCCATTACCACGTCGCTGATGCGGTAAGTGGCGATCAAAAGCAACACCACGACGGCCCATCCGCCGAAACGCTTAAAGAAGTCCACAAAAGGCAGGCAGGCCGCTTCGTAAAACCACACCGCCGCATTCCGGGCACGTCTGACCGGCGCCTTTCTGACAGGTTCCGGCGCGAGAAGCACCGTAGCCATGCCCGGCAGCAGGCTCGCCGCCATGATGAGATAAGCCGCCCGCCATCCGCCTTCGGCGCCCGCATCAAACGCCGCCGCCAACGCCAAAGCGCCCGCCCCCGACCAAATCATCGCGAGGCGGTACCCCGTTTGATACATCGCGGCAAACGAAGCCTGCTCCTCTTCGGTGCCCGACTCAATGCGGTAGGCATCCAGCGCAATGTCCTGCGTCGCGCCGAAAAACGCTGTCAGCACCGCAAAAAGCGCGGTCTGAGTGAGGTCTTCAGACGGATGGGAGAACGCAATCAGCGTCAGTCCCACCAAAAGTCCCGCCTGCGCCAACAGAAGCCACGAACGGCGTCGCCCCAATCGGGCGGTGAGCCACGGCAACGGCAGCTGATCCACCAACGGCGCCCACAACCATTTCATGCCCCAGCAGAGTCCGACCCAACTCATGAAGCCGATGGTTTTGAGATCAATCCCGCACTCCCGCAACCGGAAAGACAATGTTCCCAACACCAATAAAAGCGGCAACCCCGAGGAGAACCCCAGAAAAAACATTCGGAGCGCCGCCGGATTACGGTACGGTGCTGCCAGGCGGGATAACCAATTCATGGCAAAACCTCAAAAATTTTTCTGCTGGACGGCTTTTGCTTCTTCTGCCGTCAACCAGCGCCAAGATCGCTCGGGCAGATCTTCGGGCAATTTAAACGCCCCGAATTCCGACCGCGACAACATTTCCACGCGGTTACCGACGGCAGCCGTCATACGCTTTACCTGATGGTATTTCCCCGCAGTGATCGCCATGCGCATCGTCGTCTCGCCCGTTTTCTCGCATCGAACCGCCGCGACCGGTACTTTTTCCCCTTCGATCATGACGCCCTCAAGAAGTTTTTCAATCATGACGTCCGTCACCGGATGCTTACAGGAGACTTCATACGTCTTGGCTACGTGCTTTTTTGGATGCGTCAGACGGTGAATCAGCGCACCGTCATCCGTCAGCAGCAACAACCCCGTCGTGTCTTCATCCAACCGGCCCACGGGCTGCAGGCCGCGCACCCGCAAAGGGGGCGGCAGCAACTGCATGACGGACGGATGATGCAGCGGCTTTTGCGAACATTCGTAGCCTGCGGGCTTATTCAGAACGATGAGCGCTTTTTCGTGGTACGGCCACTCCGTGTCGTCCACCGTAAACACTTTTCCTACGGGATCCACCGTTTCATCCGGATCATCCACTTCGCGGCCGTCAAACGTCACGCGTCCCAAGGCAATCAAACCCCGGCATTCATGCCGCGTGCCGAACCCCTGCGTAAACAACACATCTTCCAAACGCATCAGAGACTCCAGTCGTAATCCACCGTCAACGGAGCGTGGTCGGAGAATTTCTCGCCGGTGTAAATCGACGTCGCCACGGCCTTTTCCGCCAATTGCGGGGTTGCAATCTGATAGTCGATGCGCCACCCCACGTTCTTGGCGCGTGCCTGTCCGCGCTGACTCCACCAGGTGTACTGATCGGGACGCGGATCGAGCCGGCGGAACACGTCGCACCAACCGAGATCATCAAAAAGGTGCGTCATCCACGCACGTTCTTCCGGCAGGAATCCCGTGTGATCAAGATTCCCCTTCCAATTTTTAAGGTCGATCTCCTTGTGCGCAATGTTGACGTCCCCCACGAACACAATTTCGCGACCGGAGTTTCGGAGCTCTTCCACGTGCGCTTCGAAAGCAGCGAGAAACCGGTATTTTGCCGCCTGACGATCGTCCCCGCTGGTGCCCGACGGAAAGTACACGCCGATCACCGACGTATGCTCAAAATCGAGCCTGACGTACCGACCTTCGTCATCAAATTCGGGAATTCCGAAACCGATCTGCACATGTCGGGGCTCGACTTTCGACCATACGCCGCACCCCGAATACCCTTTTTTCACCGCACAATGAAAATACGCGTGATAGCCGGGACGCTTTTTCATTGCTTCGGAGATATCCACTTCCTGCGCCTTTAATTCCTGCACGCAGAGAATGTCGGTACTCTGCGCGTCAAACCACGTCCAGAACCCTTTTTTGTCGGCACTGCGGATGCCGTTGGCATTGAATGTCATGAGTCGCAGCATGGCGAAAAGTCTCCTTCATTAAGTTCTCTTCATTTTAGCGGCGGCAGCCGGCGGATTAGAATGAGGGTTTGTGTCCCTTTTTCCTTTTTCCGCCGTTCGGTGTCCGACCGACGGAATTGCTATCGTCATGACCGAAAATCATCATCAGTTCATCGAGTTTGCTCTTCAGGCCAACGTGCTCCGTTTCGGCGAATTCAAAACCAAAGCCGGACGTCTGAGCCCCTACTTCTTCAATGCCGGACTTTTCAACACCGGCGCGCTTCTCGATAAGCTCGGCCACTTCTATGCGCAGGCTCTCCTTGCTGCCAAGAAGGCCGGCCGCGTGGATTTCGACATGATTTACGGTCCGGCTTATAAGGGCATTCCGCTTGCGGCTTCCGTCGCCATCAATCTCGCCCGACTTGGGCTCGATGTTCCCTACGCTTTCAACCGCAAGGAAGCCAAGGATCACGGCGAAGGCGGCACGATCGTAGGAGCGCCATTAAAGGGCCGCGTCGTCATCATTGATGACGTCATCAGCGCGGGAACTTCCGTCCGCGAATCCGTGTCGCTCATCAAAGCCAACGGCGCTACGCCTTCCGGCGTTCTCATCGCGTTGGACCGCATGGAAAAGGGGGGAAATGCCGAAGTCATGACGGAAACGTCTGCCGTACAGGATGTGGAAAAGACGCTCGGCATCCCGGTGGTGTCGATTGCGAACTTGGCTGACCTTCTGTCCTTCATGGACGGCACGAGCGACACCGCCAAGGCCGCTTCCGCCTATAAAGACGCCGTGAAGACCTACCGTCAGAAGTACGGCGCCTAATTTAGGTCGTCCTCATCATATCTTAAGGGAGAAGGGGTTTTGCTTTCTCCCTTTTCGTTTGTCTTTTTCGATGGGTACGGTGCTCACTACAACTTTCCGTATTCATTCGATGATTATTACCACTGCGACAAGTTGCCCAAGTTTTACGACGAGAGCGGTTTTGACGACAGCGACTTCTGACGCTCTTCGTCAAACCGCGTTTTTCCGGAAAAAGACGGCCGTACCAAAAGTCGAATAAGCCACAGCCAACCGATGACGGGCACTGCCGCCCACAGCATGGCCCAACCTGAGACAGCCGCGTCATGCAGGCGTCGTCTTGCCAAACGAAATGCGCAGACGGCAAGCGTCACCGCCAGCCACCCCAACCCCAGAAGCCACCCCCGTATAAACCAACCCTGCGGATCCGCCTGCAGCCGATAAGCTGCTTCCAGCGGTCCGAAAAACGCGACGATGAGCAACACTCCATCTGCCGCCATCGTCGTCCAAAAAACCTGCCGACTGACGCGACCGTATTTCACTCGGTCAAAGGGGTGACAACATTGACTGAAAGCAGAGAATTTCACGACGAAAAAATTTTTTGCCCACGGCGTGGGTCGCCCTCGGAATGAATCTTTGGGGACTCAATAACCCTGAAAAGCAAAACGCCCGCCTCCTAGATTTCAGGAAAGCAGGCGTCTTCTCACTCAACCCACGTTGTTACGCCGCGAGTTTTGCGCGCAGGATTTCGTTCACCTGCTTGGGGTTCGCCTTGCCGCGGGTGGCCTTCATAGCCTGCCCCACGAGAGCGTTAAAGGCCTTCTGCTTACCGGCGCGGAACTCTTCCACCATCTTGGCGTTGTTGGCGAGCACTTCGTCAATAATGCCTTCGATCGCCGAAGCGTCCGAGATCTGCTTTAAGCCTTCCTTCTCAATCAAAGCGTCGACCGTATCTTCAGCACCTTCCCAAATGAGACTGAAGAGACGCTTGGCACCCTTCGCGTTCACCGTCCCGTCCGTAAGTCGCTTCAGAATCTCGCCGAGCACTTCCGCCTTCACGGCCGCGTCGGCGTAAGTCATGCCTTCGGCCGCATTGACGGCCGCCGCAACTTCCCCCATCACCCAGTTGGCGACGATCTTCTTATCCTTCACACCGTCGGCGGCCCTCATGAAGTAGTCCGCCACATCCTTCGAAGCCGTGATGATCGCAGCGTCGTAATCCGTGAGGCCGAATTCCGCCACGAGACGCTTTTTCATCGCGCCGGGGAGTTCCGGCATCGTCGCCGCCACCTTCGCCTTCCATTCCGGGCTGATGATCAGGGGCATCAGGTCCGGATCCGGGAAGTAGCGATAGTCCATCGAATCTTCCTTGCTGCGCATCTGACGTGTTTCGTTCTGATCCGGGTCATAAAGACGCGTGGCCTGCACAACCTTGCCGCCCGCTTCAATCAGTTCGATCTGACGACGCACTTCGTAGTCAATCGCGTCCTGCAGAAACTTAAAGGAATTGAGGTTCTTAATTTCGCAGCGCGTACCGAACTTCGTCTCGCCCTTCGGACGCACGGAAACGTTTGCGTCGCAGCGGAAGTTTCCTTCCTGCATGTTGCCGCGGGTCATACCGAGCCAAACCACCAAGGCGTGCAGCGCACGGGCGTATCCGACGGCTTCGGCGGAGCTTCTCATTTCCGGTTCCGTCACGATTTCCAGCAGCGGTGTTCCGGCACGGTTTAAGTCCATGCCGGACTTGTGCGCCACGATCCCGTGCACGCTCTTACCGGCGTCTTCTTCAAGGTGCGCACGCGTCAGGTTGATCGTCTTTTCGTAGGGTTCGCCGTCCTTGGGCTGCACCATGAAGGTGAGCTGTCCGCCCTTCACGATCGGAAGTTCGAACTGACTGATCTGATAACCCTTCGGCAAATCGGGATAAAAATAGTTTTTGCGGTCAAAAACGGACTTTTCCGCCACTTCCGCCCCGATCGCCAGCCCGAAGCGCATCGCTTTTTCCACGGCGCTCTTATTCAAAACCGGCAAAGCCCCGGGCAACGCCAAATCAATGTAGCAGGCGTGCGTATTGGGTTCAGCGCCGAACGCGGCGCTTGCCCCGGAAAAAATCTTGGAGTCGGTTGAGAGCTGAACGTGCGTCTCAAGACCGATGACAACTTCCCATTCCATGTTCATTCTCTCAAATTAAAAACCGGTCGGATGTCTCTGATGCCAATCCGTGGCGTTCTGCCACGCCTGGGCAATTCCCAGCATCTTGGCTTCTTCAAAACGGGCGCAGGTCAGCTGCACGCCGATCGGACGGCCGTTGGAATGAATGCCGCAAGGAAGACTCATCCCCGGGAGTCCCGCCAAAGACATCGGCACCGTATAAAGGTCGCTCAGATAAGCGGCCACGGGGTCGCTCTTCGCACCGAAATCAAAGGCGGTAGACGTCGCGACCGGACTCAGGATGGCATCCACGCTTTCAAAGGCGCGGTCAAATTCCTCGGTGATGAGGCGACGCACCTTCTGTGCCTTGAGGTAGTAGGCGTCGTAGTAACCGTGAGACAACACGTAGGTACCGATCATGATTCGGCGCTTCGGTTCCGCCCCGAATCCTTCGTTGCGGCTCTTTTTGATCATGTCCTGAATATCGCCGTAGTCGGCGGCACGGTGCCCGTAACGCACACCGTCAAAACGCGACAGGTTGGAACTTGCTTCCGCGCAGGCGACGACGTAGTAAACCGGTACGCCGAGTTCAGCAGTGGGGAGCGCAATATCCACGATTTGAGCGCCCTGACGGCGGTATTCTTCAACGACGTTTTCGATGGCGGCGGCCACTTCAGGATCCAAGGCATCCGTGAACCATGCCCGCGGCACACCGATCTTCATCCCCTTCACGCCCTTATTGAGGTCACGGGTAAAGTCTTCCGTCGGCCGGTTTTCACTCGTGGAATCCCACGGCTCAAAACCCACCATGTCGCCCAGCACCCAAGCGATGTCTTCGGCGGAATGCGCCATCAGACCGGCGGTATCCAAGCTCGACGCATAGGCAATCATCCCCAAACGGCTCGGACGCCCGTACGTGGGCTTCAAACCTGTAATCCCCGTAAAGGCCGCGGGTTCGCGAATAGAACCGCCCGTATCCGTCCCCGTCACAATGGGCGCCAAGCCTGCGGCGACACAGGATGCGCTACCGCCGGAACTGCCGCCCGGCACAGCGTTCTTATCCCACGGGTTATAAACCTTGCCGTAGGCGGAGTTTTCGTTCGCGGACCCCATGGCAAATTCGTCGCAGTTGAGTTTACCCAACGTCACCATGCCCGCAGCCGCGAGTTTCTTCACGACCGTCGCGTCAAAGGGACTCATGTAGCCTTCAAGCATCTTGCTGCCGGCGGTTGAAGCCCATTTCTTCGTGACGAAAATGTCCTTATGGGCAATCGGAATGCCGGTGAGTCGACCAGCTGTACCTTCGGCAATGCGCTTATCGGCGGCACGCGCTTCTTCCAGCGTCACTTCCGGACGGACGTCCAGGAAACAATTCAAATCCTTATGCGCTTCCATGCGGTCCAAATAGGCCTGCGCCAATTCCACCGCACTCACTTCCTTGGCGGCAAGCGCACGGGAGAGCTCCTTCACGGAGGCAAATTTCACATCTTCCACAACGGCACTCCTTATTCCACCACGCGGGGCACCAAGAAGAGCCCTTCGTATTCTTCCGGCGCATTCTTCATATTTTCTTCGCGGTCGTCACCGAAGACCACTTCATCCTCACGCAGACGCTGCACGCCGTCATGCGGGTGCATCATCGGTTCCACACCGTTTGTGTCAACGGCCTGAATGCGTTCAATCATTTTGAAAATGTCATTGAGTTCACCCTGCATGCGCACGGCATCGTCATCACTGATGTCGATGTGACCGAGTTCGGCAATGCGGCGAACGTCCTCCAAACCAAGGGACATGTTCTTACCTGTAATTTTTCTGCGGAAATAAAGATTGGGGCAGCCCCAACGTGAACCGCGCCGTCTTTTCTTTCGGCCGCTGCGGCAAAGTTCTGTAACAGCGGCTGAAAAACGGCGGTTTTTGAGCGTCCGACAGTCTAGCATTACGGGTGGCGGCGCTGATTCGAAAATTCGGGATTTTTGCGTCAGCCGAGGTTTCTTTTTCTGACGGCTATGCTCTCTCGACATTTTTACTGGCTCACCTTTCTTCTCGCCGCCACCCTTTTTGGGTGTGCTTCCACCGGCAGCAACAACGGCAAATACTTTGACCGCGACGGCCCGCCTTCGACGATGAGCGCCTGGCGGGCGTCTTCGACGGGCACGATGAAAATCAAGGTCGAGCCTGCCAACAAGTGGGCCAACCGTCCTTATAAGGTGATGGGGCAGTCCTTTACCCCAATGACCGGCGACAAGCCCTTTACCCAGACGGGAACGGCGAGTTGGTACGGCAAGCAGTTTCACGGCAAGAAAACGGCCATCGGCGAAATTTACGACATGTACGCCATGACGGCGGCGCACCCCGTGATGGAACTGCCTAGTTACGCCAAAGTGACCAATCTCGCCAACGGGCGCAGTGTCATCGTCCGCGTCAACGACCGTGGTCCCTTCATCGGCGGACGGGCGATCGACATGAGTTACGCGGCGGCCGTAAAACTCGGCTATCAGAAAAAAGGCACCACCCGCGTCAAAATTGAACGAATTACGCGTAAGCAGATCGCAGCCGGCAAAGTTCCTACGGCGACCCATACGAATGTCTCGCTTGCCACGGCGCTGGCCGCGAACGAAGTCACCGCCAAAAGTTCGACGTCGTCTGTCTCCAAAACAGGAACCCTGCTCGCGGCCGCTTCCGCTGTCGCCGGCGCCCGCGCTTCCGGCCGTACGGCGGTCGTAAAGGAAACGGTGCGCCAGAGTCTTTCCTTCCTAGAAAATCAGTCGTCTGAAAAATCCGCCTCGACTTCCGCAAAAACAGCTTCCGTGACTCAAAAAATCACCGCGGCCCGCAAAACGGGGGCAGATACCGCCCGGGAATTTAAGCAGATAGAAGACACGATTGCTTCTTACATGCCGCAAGAGAATACCGTGTCCGTTCAAACTGCGGATCCGCTCGCATCACTCATTCCGACGGAGACGGAGACGCAGCCGCCGACCGTCACACTCTCAGCCGCCGCAGACGACACCCCGACAGACGACACGCCGTTTGACAGCGTTTTCTCGGAAGAAGGCAGCGTTGCCTCAACCACTTCCGACGCTGCGGAAGAACAAGCTTTGTCGACACTCGATTCCGCAGCCCCCGCCTGGGGCGCACAGATCGGGGCATTTGACGACAAAATCAACGCTCAGACCTTTGCCGCGCACACCGAAATGATGCTTGCTACCGAAAACATCAAAGAACCCGTACGCATTGCGCCGTCCGACAACCGTTGGTGCATCCTCGTAGGGAGTACGTCTCAGGCAAGGGCCCGGGAAATCGCCCGTACAATTTCAGACCGTCTCGGCACATCAGCTTTTGCCGCTTATAAGTGAAGTTAATCATGCAAAACTCTGTTTTGGAAACGCTCATCGAACGCCACTGGGAAGACGACACGCTCGATGCCCTTATTGATTTCGTCCGGCTTCCTGCTAAATCCCCGGCGTTTGATGCTGACTGGGAAATGCACGGTTTTCTGAAAGCCGCCTGCCAGAAAGCCGCCCTCTGGGGCGAAAAGCGCTTTCCCGACGGTAAGTTTGAAGTGCTCGAAGCACCGGGGAAAACACCTTGCCTCTTTTTCGACATCCCGGCGTTGGGGAACACCTCGGAGCAAACGGCCTTCTTCTACGGGCACCTTGATAAGCAACCCGAAGCGGCCGGCTGGACCAAAAACCGCGCCCCCTTCAAACCCGTCATCGAAGACGGCCGTCTCTACGGGCGCGGCTGTGCCGACGACGGCTACAGCGTCTACGCGGCACTCACTGCCGTCAAAGCCTTGGAAGAAGCGGGACTAGAGCATCCCCGCTGCTGCGGCCTCATTGAAACCCGCGAAGAATCGGGCTCCGAAGACCTCCCCTACTGGCTTGCCGCCGTCGCTCCCCGCTGCGGTAAGGTGGGACTCGTGACAGTATTGGACAGTGCCGCCGGTGACTACGAGCGTCTCTGGATCACCGCGAGCTTTCGCGGCGTCGTGGCCGCCACGCTGCGTGTCAAAGTCTTGAATCACGGCGTGCATTCGGGGTCCGGTTCCGGCATTGTGCCCGACAGCTTCATGATTGCCCGGGAACTCCTCTCCCGCGTAGAAAAAAGTACCACCGGCGAAATCAGCGATCCGGCCTTTAACTGCGACGTTCCGCCGGAACGCAACACCCAATTGAAGGCTGTCGCGAAACTTCTCGCTAAAACCATTATCAGCGATTTTCCCTGGGTCGGTACGACGCAGCCCCGCTATAAGACGATTGCCCGAAACCTTTTGGCTCAGACCTGGAAGCCGCAGCTCGCGGTGATCGGTGCCGAAGGACTGCCCTCGATCGCTGAAGCCGGCAACGTTCTGCGCGCCGAAACGGCCCTGCGTCTCTCTATCCGCATTCCGCCCTGCGTCGATCCGGAAAAGGCCCTCGCTTCTCTCACCGAGAAACTCACCGAAAACGTGCCCTTCGGCGCCACGGTATCCATCGAGAAAATCCAGGCCTCGGCCGGGTGGAATGCGCCCGCCGAAACCGACTGGTTTAAGAAAGCCGTCGCCGACGTCGGCCACCGCGTTTTCGGCGCCCCCTCAGCCTTTATTGCCGAAGGCGGCTCCATTCCGATTCTGAATCTCTTCACGGATTCATTCCCGGCCGCTCAAATGTTCGTAACCGGTGTTTTGGGACCGGCTTCGAACGCTCACGGCCCGGATGAGATGCTGAACTTACCCTATGTTGCCAAACTCACCGCTGCGGTGGCGGACATTGTCCGCGCCATGCCGTAAAGGAGACCGTCATGCGCCGAGACTTAGTCGTTCAGGTTATCGTGGATTACGGTGAATTCTGGGAAAACTTCGCCACCCCCTACGAAGCCGAAAGCTTCATCAACGGCAACGTCGACGAACTCGATCTGCCGCTCAACGTGTGGCTCGAAGACATGCGCGGCAACAAAAAGTGGGACTATGACATCGTTGACGACGGCAGCGGCGTCTACCATCTGGTGGATCGGCCCATTGAAAAAGGCCTGCGCCGCCTGATACGCAACGCTTCCAACTGATTTTTCCGACCCCCATTTTTTCTCAGCCTGATCATGCAGAACGAGGACGTCAAAACTTCGCCCGCCCCGGAACGTATTCGAGAGATTCCCTACAACTACACGTCGTTTTCCGACAAAGAAATCGTGATGCGCCTTCTCGGAAGCGACGCGTGGACGATTCTGGGAGACCTGCGGGGCCAGCGCCGTACCGGCCGCTCCTCCCGCATGATTTACGAAGTGCTGGGCGACATTTGGGCCATCGAGCGCAACCCCTATCTGCAGGACGATCTGCTGCACAACCGACGCCGCCGGCTACTACTCATCGATGCTTTGAAACACCGCCTTACGGAAACCGAAAAGCGCCGAGATCCCTCTCAGCCCGAACGCGACGCTCTCGTCGGCAAACTGTTGGAAAAAGTTCACGCAGCGGTGAAGCGCTTTGAAGACGAATTTCCGAAAATCGAAAAACTGCGCCGTCGGGCCTTAAAAAGCTTCAAACGCCATACCCACGAAGACAACATCCGTTTTGACGGATTTGCCCGTGCCTGCCACGTCACCGACGCCACCGACTGGCGCGTGGAATTTCCGTTCGCCGTCCTCACTCCGGACAGCGAAAGCGAGATTCCTGACTTGGTGCGCGACGCCGTGGAATTGGGGCTCGTCATCATTCCCCGCGGCAGCGGTACGGGATACACCGGGGGCGCCGTACCGATGACGTCGATGAGCGTCGTCATCAATACGGAAAAAATGAATTTCATAGGCCGCGCCCATAACGAAGTGCTGCCGGGACACACAACCCCCACCCCTGTCATCGACACCGGTTCCGGTGCCGTCACGCGCCGCGTGACGGAAGCGGCCGCCCTGGACGGACTCGTGTTTTCGGTCGATCCCGCAAGCGCCGACGCAAGTTCCGTGGGGGGCAACATCAGCGAAAATTCCGGCGGCAAAAAAGCCGTCCTCTGGGGCACAGCCGTCGACAATCTCGCCCGATTCCGCATGGTCAACCCGGACGGCAACTGGCTTGAGGTCGTCCGGGTCAACCACAATCTCGGCAAGATTCACAAACAGGAAGAAGTCGTCTGGGAAATCACCCTCAAGGACGGTCACGAACGGAATCCGGAAAAAGCTCGGGTGCTTCATACCGACGTCTTGAAAATGCCCGGTGTTTCCTTCCGTAAAAAAGGTCTCGGCAAAGACGTCTCCAACAAATGCCTTGGAGGACTCCCAGGCGTTCAGAAGGAAGGCTGCGACGGTCTTATCACCTCCGCCACTTGGATTCTGCACAAGATGCCGCCTTTTGCGCGCACCGTGTGTCTGGAATTTTTCGGCGCTGCGGGTCTCGCGGGTCCCGCCATCGTCGAAATCACGCAGCTTCTCGATTCGCACCCCAAGGGATGCATGTTGGCCGGTCTCGAACACTTGGACGACCGGTATCTGCACGCCGTCAATTACCCCGTCAAAAGCCGCCGCGGTGAGTACCCCAAGATGGTGCTCGTGGGCGACATCGTCGGGGATGATGAAGCCGCCTTGGACGAAATCACTCAGCGCGTCGTCGCCATCTGCACCGAACGCAACGGCGAAGGCTTCATTGCCAAAACCGAGTCCGAACGCTTTAAGTTCTGGCACGAAAGAAGCCGTACGGCCGCCATCAGCGCCCACACCAACGCCTTCAAATTAAACGAAGACGTCGTCATCCCGTTGGACCGGATCGGGGAATATACCTTGACCTGCGAACGATTTAACATCGAATGTTCCATCGGCAACAAAATCGACATGGCACGAGCCGTCGAAGAGTACCTGCGCGGCTACATTTCGCTCGGCAATCCCACGATGACCGCGGGCGTTACCAAAAAGGAACTTCTCGACACCACAGTGCCGGAAGCTCTCGCCGCCGTTGAGGAAGTCACCCGACGGTGGCAGACCGTTCTCGCGCTGCTCGATACGCCGTGGCAAGATGCCCGGAAAAAACTCATCGCCTGCGGTATCCCGGCGGACGACGCCGTTTTTGAAAATTACCGACAAAAGACGGTTTTTGACGCTGTTTACGACCGGGTACTGCGTATTTCTTGGAAAAAGGAACTGAGAAGCAGGCTTTTTCATATCTTCGCAGGGGACGCCTTTGAAAAAATCCGCACCCAGGTCGACGCCATTCACGCCAAAGTCCTTCGGGGCCGCGTCTTCATCGCGCTGCATATGCACGCAGGCGACGGCAACGTTCACACCAACGTTCCCCTGAACTCGGATAACTATCGTATGATGCAGTTGGGACAAAAAGCCGTCCGCCTCGTCATGAAGACCGCAAAAGCCTTAGGAGGTTCCATCACCGGCGAACACGGCGTGGGGCTCACCAAAATTGAATTTCTGCCGCCCGAAGACTTGGTACCTTTCTACGAGTACCTGGATAAGGTGGATCCGCAGCGGCGCTTTAATGCCGGCAAACTCAAATTAGGGCTTGAAAACGCCTACACACCAAGCTTTAACCTTCTCACGGCAGAATCCCTCATCATGCAGCAGACGGAATTGAAGGCAATCAGCGATGCCGTCAAAAACTGTCTGCGCTGCGGCAAATGCAAGTCGCAGTGCACCACCCACGTGCCGCGGGCGGGACTTCTTTATTCACCGCGCAACAAAATTATTGCCGTAAGTCTTCTGACGGAAGCCTTCCTCTACGAATCGCAGACCCGACGCGGGGTAAATTTCGAGCATCTTCTGTCTTTCTCCGACATTGCCGATCACTGCACGGTGTGCCTGAAATGCCAGAGGCCCTGTCCGGTGAAAATTAATTTCGGCGAAGTGACGATGCTTCTCCGAAATTTCCTCTCGCGGATGCACTGTACGTCGAAAAATCCCCTCAAGAAAATGGGGATGCAGTTTCTTGCGCTCTCCCATCCCCGTGCGGTTGAACTTGCCCGCCGCGGCATGGTGGACATGGGCTTTAAGATGGAGAGAAAAGCAGCGGATCTCATGAAAAAAGTCGCAGCGCCGACTCTCGCACGTCCCTCGAACACCACGGGGCAGCCCGCTTTGAAGGAAACCGTCATCACGCTTGTGAACCGCAAGATGCCGGAACCGCGTCTGCACCGGACGCTGCGCTCTATACTGAAACTCAACGATCCGACGACGGTACCGATCATCCGGCGGCCGGACGCCAAAGACGCGGAGGCCGTTTTCTACTTTCCCGGCTGCGGCAACGAACGCCTTTTCCCCGAAGCAGGGCTCGCCGTCTTAACGCTGTTGTTTGCGTCCGGCATCCAAACGGTGATTCCGCCGAAATTCCTCTGCTGCGGTTACCCGCAGAAAGGCAACGGCCTCCCTGTTCTGGGGCAAAAAATCGTCACCGACAACCGTATTCTTTTTCACCGTATCGCCAACACGCTCAACTATCTTGACATCCGCACGGTCGTTGCATCATGCGGCACGTGCCTCAAGTCCCTCAAGGACTATCACTTTGAGGAAATTTTCCCGGGTTGTCGCGTTCTCGACGTTCACGATTACCTCGCGGAAAAAGGCGTACACCTTTCCGGAGCCGACCACACGCGCTACCTTTACCACGATCCGTGCCACAGCCCCTTTAATACGGCAACGCCCATTAAAACCGTGCAGTCACTTTTGGAAGCAGTCGACGGCACGCCCGTTATGCTCACCGAGCGCTGTTGCGGCGAAGCCGGTACCTTTGCGGTCGGCCGTCCCGACGTCGCTACGCAGGTGCGATTTAAAAAAGAAGAGGATCTGAAATTGAGAAAAGCCCGTCTCATTGCTGACGGTTTTGACGGCAAAGTGAAGGTTCTCACCGCCTGTCCAGGCTGCTACCAGGGTATGAGCCGCTACAGCGACGCCGTCGGCACCGAAGCCGAATTTCTCATTGTGGAAATGGCGCGCCTCATGTACGGTGAACACTGGCTCGCCGCTTTTCTCTCGGAAGTGAAGAAAGACGGCATCGAACACGTTTTGGTATGAGGAAAAAAATGGAACATACCTGCCCCTTGTGTGACCGCTCCCGCTGGCACGTCCTTTGGGAAAACAAAGCAATTTTCGTCATTGATGCGGCGGAAAAAGACTGGCCCGGCTTCATTCGGGTCGTAGCGAAATCGCACACGAAGGAAATGAGCGATTTCTCCTTGGAAGAACGCCACCATTTGTATGACGTCGTCAACGAAGTAGAAAAGGCCGTGCGCGACGTCATGGCGCCCGATAAGGTCAATCTCGCGCAGTTGGGCAACATGGTGCCCCATGTGCACTGGCACGTCATTGCGCGCTTTAAGGACGATGCCGCCTTTCCCGACGCCGTTTGGGCACCGAAAAGACGGGAAACGGCTCCCGCCGTCTTTGCGGAGCGTGCGGCGCGGCACCGCCGGTTATTGGAAGAACTCCCGCTCCGGCTTAAAGCGGCTTTTCCTCAATAACGGTGCCGCAGGGCCTAATGAGCGTTCTCGGGTAGTGCCCGTGCAGCAACTGCAGCCGAAGGGTCTCGTCTTTCGTCAGATTTTGAAAGACGAGATCCACCATACCGGTGGGTTCCCCCAGCCGGTTGGTAATTTTGATTCCCTTCATGTCGGGCGCCCGTTTGCCGGTTAAAAACGCTTCAGCCTCTTTACGGGTTCCGAAGGAAGCAATCTCCACCCCGTAGGAAAGCTCTCCGGAAAGAATGGGCCGCACGGTGCCGTATCCCTGCTGCCGAAACTGTTTGACGAATGCTCTCGCGGCCGTCGGGTTGTCATACGGCCCTAGATACGCAATAAAACGTTCCGGTCCGAACCGATCCTGAATCAAGACCTTGTCTTCCAAGTGCTGACGCTTTAAATGCAGGCGCACCCGCACCAAGTCGCCCACGGGAAATCCGCCCCAAATCATGCAGGCGTCTTCCGTCCGCTTCGGCGCTGCCGTCACCGAGGCCGCCGTCGTCGGCTTCGGTTTTTCAATGGTCATCTGCGCTGCCCCTGCAATCTCGGTGGAACCGAAGTCGTCGGACGAAACGTCTTTGAGCCCCCACAGCGTGACGCCGGTCAAAATAAGTGTGCACAGAAAGATCAAACCCTTCATCCGCACATCCCCTTCTTCGTCAAAGAGGCCTTCAGCGCAAGTCCCCTCAGCACCATATTGTGCTTTAACACCGCCTGTGGGTACTCGGCCCGGATGAAATCCGCATAACGCGGTGCAGCACCGCCCGCAAACACGAACCGAGGTTCAAAACCGCGGCGCCGCACGGCGTTAAGCGCCCGCTCAAATACCCCGAGATGCGCTTCCAGAATCCCGGTAGAAATGGCGGCGTCCGTCGAAAGCGGAAACTCTTCAATGCGCACGACACCTTCCGGACGGCAACGGGTTCCCTTCAAAAGGGAGTCATACATCATGAGGGGGCCGGGAAGAATCCGTCCCCCCATAAACGCCAAGTGATCCCCTTCGGGCAGAATCGTATCCACAGTCGTCGCAGTTCCCATGTGCACCACCAACTGGGCGTCCTTCGGATAAAGGCCCGCGGCCCCAATGGCGGCGTACCAACGGTCGCTTCCCAACTGACGGCTGTTTTCGTACCGATTGACAAGCGTGAAATCATCTTCAAACCGTTCTTCGGAATGCAACCACTCCCAGACAATGCCGTGCTGATTGAAAAACCGGGTGAGCGTCAACGCCAGCGTCTCGCTGGAAACCATACAACCCACGACGCGGGAGGGCTTTAAGCTGAGCCACACTTCCAAGAGACTGTCAGCCACGGTGTCACTGCCGCCGTGCACATACGTATGGGGTTCGTCGGGCGAATCCAACGTCGCCCACTTCAAAGCCGTATTGCCCAAGTCAATCAGTAAAACCGTCACGTTTAGGTGTCCTGTTTCAGCGCTGCGCCGCAAAACCTTACAATGCGGCACAGCGTCGGCTCAAAAGAAATCTGCAGTCCGGTTTAAGCACCCGCTTTCCGTCTGCAGAGACGTCTTATTTTGCCTGAAATCGCGTCACGGCGCCTCGGTGCCGAAAATTTTACGTACTGCTCCGATTCTTTTTTCACATGTCCGTCCTCGGTTTTCTGTGTCACGGCCGCCTCTTGGTCAGGTGGGTTCTAAGCGGCTTTTTAGCCTTTGCCTCTTTCTCCGCGGCAGCGACCTCCTGGACGCTGCTCGACAGCACGAGCGGCATGATCCTTGCCGCGAAAAATGACGATGAAGTGGTCGACCCCGGTGATTTCGCCAAACTCATGACGATTTACACCGCGCTACGGCTCACGGACGGTGAAAACGACCGACTGCTTAAAAAAATTCCGATTTCCTCTGCCGCCGCGTCGATACGCGGTCAACAGCGGATTTATCTTTCCGCCGGACAATCGGTTGAACTCGGCATTTTGCTACGGGCCGTCGCCGTCACGGGCGCCGACGATGCCTGCCTTGCGCTTGCAGATGCCCTTGCCGCTTCACGATCCGACTTTGTCGCCGACATGAATCGTTTCGCCCATGAACTTCAGCTCACGCAGAGCCTGTTCGTCTCACCGACGGCAGCCGCTGCCAACCGTTCATCCGCCCGGGACCTGGCGCGGCTCACCCTGGCCCTCCGTCACGACTACCCCGAGGTCTACCGCTGGTTTTCTGAAAAGACTTTTACTTACCTCGGCAACACCCAACGAAGCCGCAACATTCTGCTTTGGCGCAGCAGTGAAACAGACGGCGTCATGAGTTCCAAAAATCAGACCTCCTTTATCGCCTCGTCCGTTTACCATAAAAGTGATTCTGAAAACGACCGACACCTCGTCGTGGTTTACCTCGACGACAAAAAAAGCCGCTCGTCGGATGCCGCCGCCAACGCCGTTCTGTCTCTCTTTGTGAAGGGGCGAACCGACTTTGAAACCATCCGGCTTTTTAAAGCGAACGACCCCATCGCCAAATTGGAAGTGTTGGGCGGCAACCGCGACCGCATTGAAGTGCAGGCCACTGATGACGTCTGGGTGAGCATCAGCAAAAAAGACCTCGAAAGCCGGGGAACCGGCGGACTGTCCACGACGATTGAGCACCTGCAGCCCTTCTGGGCTCCCTTGAAAAAAAACACGGTCGTCGCCACGTTGCACGTAGATTTTGAAGGGCGGCGTCTTGCAAGTTTTCCGCTCGTTGCCCGTTACGACATCGGAGAAGGCAGTTCCCTGAGCCGATTCATTGATTCCGTCCGCCTCAAAATCAGCGCGGAACCCGTTCATCCTTAAGGATTCACTCACTATGACTGAAAATAAAACCGACGGCACGGTTGCCGTGGAAGAATCCCTCATTACCTATCCCACCGATTTTCCCATTAAGGCGATGGGGCTGACGACTCCGGACTACGCCGCGGTCGTAGGCGCCGCCGTCCGGGAAATTCTTCCGTCCTTTGATCCGGCAACGATCAAAACGGAAAAATCAAAAACCGGCAAATACACGTCGCTCACCCTCGTCGTGCACGTCGAAAACCGAGATCAGCTCGATACTGTCTATCGGCTCCTCACGAGTCATCCTATGGTTAAAGTCGTGCTCTGATCATGGCGGACATTCAAAAAAACAGCCTTGCGGCTTGGGCGGCCTGCGCCCGTCCAAAAACATGGCTCATTGCTCTCGCCCCAGTGCTCACAGGACTTGCGTTGGCGCTTGCCGTCACAGGAACGCTCAACCTTCCCGTGGCCGCCGCCACGCTTTTACTGTCGGTACTGATGCAGATCGTAAGCAACATGGAAAACGATGCGGGCTACACAAAGCGCAAAGCCGAAAACACCAAGCGCAAAGGTCTGCCTCGCGCCACGGCCAACGGGTGGCTCACCGTCGCCGCCGTCGAACGAGCGATCAAATGCCTCGCCGTTCTCGCTCTGGCAGACACGTTCTACCTCATTTTGTCCGGCGGCTGGGTGATGCTCATCATCTTCGCGGCGTCCATTATCGCCGCCTACTGCTACATGGGCGGCCCCAAACCCATTGCCTACACGCCCTTCGGCGAAATCACGGTCTTGCTATTTTTCGGTCTCGTCGCGGTCTGCGGCACCTACTATCTACAGACGGGGAACGTCTCCGCGGAAGCCGTGACGGCAGCAGCAGCCGTCGGTTTCATTGCCGCCGCAGTTCTCGCCGTCAACAATTACCGTGATGAAGAACACGACGCGTCCGTCGGCCGCCGCACGTTGGCCGTTCTTTTGGGACAAAAGGGGATGCTTCAGGCGTTCGGTTTTTCCGTTCTGATACCCTACGCACTCACGGCACTTTTGGTGCTCTTAAATCCGTCGCTGTGGCCCGTTTTCATAAGCTGGAGTACCATCCCCTTGGCTTGGCGATCCGTACGCGACCTGAGCCTTAAAAAGGGTTTGGAATTAAACGGCGTGATGTTTGCCGTCATCCGGCTGGAACTGCTCTTTTCGCTACTTCTGACCGCCGGAGCCATCGCGGCCTTCGTGCTCCCCCGCGTTTAACACCTCTGCAGGCGACAAAAAAGGGAACCTCGTTCAGGGCTCCCTTTTTTTGTCGTCCGAAATCGTTCCGTCGCCTACGGCGTCATATCGTCACTCTTTTGTTCCGCCAGCCTTGCCTTACGGGCAGCTTCTTCCTGACGCATCTTCTCAATACGTTCGGCGTTTAAGAGTTCGGCATGCGACACGACTTTTACGACGCCGCTCGTCTTGGCCGCAATTTCACACACCGTCCGGTTTTCTTCGGGCGTCAAAAGCCCCATGACATAGACGATGCCGCGCTCCACCGTAATCTTGAGTTGATTGATGGACACGTTCTGATTGGCGATGATGTTGCTTCGAACCTTGGTCGCCAACGTCGAGTCACTCATGCGCTGACCGACGCTCACAGGTTCCATCACCGCGACTTCGTCCAGAACCCGCTTCACGTCCAGGCTCGCACGGGCCGTATTGACGGCCAGTGCCTTCATTGCGGCCGTCGCAATTTCCCCGGCAAGGAGCACACTGCCGTTGTAGGCCGTCACGCTGTAGTGCGTCTTGGCGTCGCTCCCCAAGACCCGGAGAATTTCCCCGCGAACCCGGGTTTCCAGAATGCCGTCGTTCACCTGAGCCCCGGTCGAACGCCGGTCGGTGGCTGAAGAGACCGTCGTACCGCCGGCAACAACGGCACCGCCGAAAATAAGCGGCGCGCATCCCGTCGTCGTCAGTACCGACGCCGCGGCCGCTGCCAAAAGCGAAAGTTTGAAAGAAGTGCGCATCGCGTCTTTACTCCGGAAAATGAAAGTTCTGCCGCACGTTGACGGCATTTTCAATGTCTTTCTGCATCTGCAGAAAAGGCGTCAGCCACTGCCGGTGTTCGGTCACGGCGGTCTTTTTCATCCACAGTGCCCCTTCGGCATGCCGAAGAATACCCTGATCCGACCAATCCCGAATCACCTGATCCAATGTCGTGGACGAACAGGAAATCACGGAAGCGATCAGTTTTCGTGACGGCAGGTGCGGCAAACGCACCCAACCGTCGGCCGTTTCCCGCGACTTCGCGTGCACAGGCTGCGCCACGGCGTCCAGGCTCGTCGCCATCAGCACCCCCAACCGCCGATCTGGTTTGGCCACGTGGCACACCATTTGTCCGAACCGTTCACTCACGCAACGCCGCACATAATAAGACGTCAGTTCTTTATTCCAAGCACTCTCCACCTCGGACAACCGCAGAAGGATTTCCGGGCTGACCGAAAGCGTCGTACAGCGGGTCAGGGCCCAACAGCGCCGCGGCTGATTGTCGTCAATGGAAAGCGCCGACCCCGTCACGGCAAAACTCCCTGCCCCGGCCAGCGTCATCAAAAGGGGCGCATGCTGCCCCGGAGCGATTACCGCACCCGCAGCAAACCCCGACGCCATAAACACCACACGGTGGAAAAAGCGGCGGCCGATTTCGTCCCCTGGCCAAAACTCCGTACGGTATCCCAGATTGTGCATAACCCGCGAAATCTCCGGCGACACCGCCGGCGAAAACCACGGCATGACTTCGAGGCTAACCATGCCTACTTCCAACGAAACTCGAAAAACTCGGAAAATTTAATGCGTTTTGCGTAGTTCTGCAACTCATAAAAACGCGAAAGGCTCCCCCTGCCGTGTGAAGAAGTCTGTGGATAAACCGACTTAAAACTCCGACAAACTTCGGAACAATTTTTTTCACCGACAATCGCCCTGTCTTTTCCACACAGTCATCCACAAGCACTGCACAGGCTGTCCCGAAAGATATCCAACCAATTCTACACAGCTTAGCCAATTGATTTTACAGTGTTTCTCAAAATTTTCCACAGAGTTATCCGCTGTTATTGTTATTTCTGTTATTAAAAATTTAAAATTTTTTTGAACAATCGTAAGAATAACTCATGAAATCCACAAGTTAATTGTGAATAACAGAAAATTTAGTCAATAAAACAACACTTATCCACCTATTTCTGCATCTATTTTTTTGAATCCTCTCCTTGCCGCCGGCTATTTCCACCCCCTCCGCAATAAAACCGCTGCCCAAAATGAAGATGCAGGGGCATCCTCCGCCCCATTGTGGATAACTCAGCGTAAAACCGCCGCAAAACTTTCCGGCGGCTGAGGATAAATTTTTACGATTGGAATCGGCCAAAGTTTTTCACACAGGTATCCACAGGTTGCTCACAGCCGATTCTTCGGTATTTCCTCGAAGTTTTCCACATCATAGTCGTTTGATATAAAAGGTGTTTATTAAATTATCAACAGTTTTTTCCACACTTATTGTTTATTACTGTTATGTAAAAAATTTAATTTTTTAAAAACCCCAACATAACTTTTCACTCTGAAAATCCACCGTTGACCTGAGGATAACGGAACCAATGCGGTAACCGAAAAGAAGGGAAAAAACTTCGTACAACAACTTATCCCGACGAATTAGTGGATAAGTAAAAGCGTTCCCTCTATTTCGTCTTAGAGCAAAAACAACAAAAAAAGAGGGGGGAGATTTCCGGCAGGTGACTAAAATCCCTCCTCTCAGCTTATGGGTAATTTCTATTTTTTATAATAAAAATTACAAATAAACATAGGACTATAAATTATGAACAATCTTGACTTCGTTTCTGTTTTGAGTTCCGCACTGACGCCGGTGACGTTAATTTCCGGTGTCGGCCTCTTGATGCTCACCATGTCGGCGCGGTATGCGCACACCACCAACCGTATTCGTGAACTTTTGAAAACGCGGCTGCAACTGCTGGCCGCCGGACAACTTGCGAAAGACGATCTGAAATTGATAGATGAAGAAATTCTTCTGATCTTTCACCGTTCTAAATTGCTGAAACGCGCCATTTTGTTTGTCGTGATGTCGGCCGCTTTTTCTGGGCTTCTGGTGCTGACGAGTGTCATTGCGACGGTGTTCGGCCTCAATCTGAGGCTTGGGGAAGACCTCTTTTTGTTCACGGCCGTCGGATTCATCGTAATTTCCACCGTTCTTTTTTCAATGGAAGTCAGCATTTCACTGCGGGCGCTCGGTATGACGGTACGGCGGACATTGGCCGACGATTCGCTTGACGTGAAAATGTAGACGGGGCAGCGGTTATCCACATAAAGATTGTGGATAACCTGAGATCGTTTACCCCGATGATTTCAGAGATACCCCGTAAAGGCCCCGAAAATGCGTTCTCAGCGCGGTTGGCGGTTGCTAACGCCGAAAGGTACCAGGACGCTCGGAATTGTCGTTACCGTGCGTTTTAGATGTACGAGCTGGTCGTCGAAGAAAATATGCGGCTTAAGAACATTGAGAACCCGATCTTTGGACAGGCCGTCCAAGAGGAAAAGTTCGGCCGCTGTGATGCCCTGCGCCTTTAATGTGGTGATGAGCCGGGTTTCGCTCGGAGCTCCGCGGCTTGTGACGATGGCGACTCTCAGAGCCGGCCGGTAAGCGGCATCGGTTTGCCCCCGGCGGGTTTCGACGTCTTGGAATCGGGCCAATTTTCGAAAGAATTCGGACAAAGGGCCCGGCGCGTGTGGCGTGTCGGACTTGGCGACCTCGAGCTCTTGGAAACCGGCGAGGCCGTCTTTTCGATATTCGCGTTCAGCTTCATCGTCAATGATGACGCCGTCAAAATCGAAAGCGATGCGAAGTTCGTCGTCGTTTTCGTCGTCGGTTTCAGCGGAACTGCCGGGGAGAATCAGACCGGCGGGTTCGCCCGCGCCAACCGCCGTTTGAACATCCTCGGCGTCGGCGCTTAAAAAGAG
The DNA here is from genome assembly GCA_900544255.1 of uncultured Sutterella sp. Classification (GTDB taxonomy): domain Bacteria; phylum Pseudomonadota; class Gammaproteobacteria; order Burkholderiales; family Burkholderiaceae_F; genus Duodenibacillus. Next base: position 51,841 of record UQUM01000001.1, on the reverse strand, counting down.
CGACACGTCGAAAGATTTGAGGTACGGCAGCACGGATCGGCCGGACGTGAAGGCGCCGGCACGGATGGAAAGGTTGTGGTAGCGGCAGGAAGCAAAAAAGCGTTCGCCGGTTTCCGGGGAATTACGGCTCAAAACCACGACGCGGAACGGTTCGGCGTCGTGAAACCGCTCGTTGATTTTGAGTAGTCTGCGGATGAAAGGAAAGGCGACGCCGGGCGCGAGCGGCTCTTCGCGGTGCGCTTCCTGATACGTTCGGTAAGCGGCGATACCGTCGGTTTCGAAAATGCGGTTCTCGTGCTCGAGATCAAACAAAGCGCGGGAGGACACTGCGATCACCAACTGATGATTTGTGAAACTCACGATGTCCTCCCGCAGACAAAACAACACAAATTGTCGTTAAAAAGCACTAAACGTCGATATTACTCGCAAAGAGTGCGTTTTCTTCAATGAAGTCACGGCGTGGTTCGACTTCGTCGCCCATCAGCATGGAGAAGATGTCGTCGGCTTTGCTCGCGTCTTCCAGACGGACGCGCAAAAGGCGCCGCGTCTGCGGATTCATCGTTGTCTCAAAGAGTTCGGCCGCATCCATTTCGCCCAGCCCTTTGTAGCGCTGTTTGCGAACGCCGGCTTCGGCTTGCGCGAGAAGCCACTTCACTGCTTCGCCGAAATTCTTCACGGCTTCGGTTTTGTCGCCGCGCACGACGCGGGCTCCTTCGCCGATGAGCCCCTTCAAGGCCTGAGCGCTTTCGGTGAGGGTCTGGTAGTCGCGGCTACGCAGGAATTCCTGCTCAATGAAGGTTTCATGCGTATTGCCGTAGATGTGGCGCGCCAGGCAGATGTGCCAGCGGTTCTTTTCCGTGTCAAAGTGTGCTTCGGCCTTGATGTCGGGATCGCGCATTTCGTTCTGCAGGTCGGCGGCGGACTGCACGGCTTTTTGTTCGTCCGAGAGATCCACGGCGACGCCCGACGAAATGGCGAGGAGTGCTGCACGGTCGATCACTTGGTAGAGGCGTTCGATGACGGCCTTGGAGTGTTCGAAATCCGTAATGAGGTTTTCAAGATCCGTGCCGCGCAGCCCAATGTGGTTTTCAAAGTCGAAGGCATTTTTGTAGAGAACGGCGTCTTTAAGAGCGATGTTGAGAAGGTAACGGGCCATCTCCGCATCATCCTTGAGGTAAATCTTCTTTTCCTTACCCTGCTTGTTGCGGCCTCCCACGAGCACGCCGTAAAGCGGCGGCTGCGCAATGTAGACGTGACCGCCTTCGATCAACTGTGGCATCTGACGGTAGAAGAACGTGAGAAGCAACGTACGGATATGTGCGCCATCCACGTCGGCATCGGTCATGAGAATGATGCGATGGTAGCGCAATTTATTGATGTCGAAGTCGTCCTTCAACTGTGCGCCCAACGCGAGAACGAGCGTGCGGATCTGTTCTGAGTCAAGCAGCTTGTCGACCGACGCCTTTTCTACGTTGAGAATTTTGCCGCGCAGCGGAAGAATGGCCTGGAATTCACGCTTACGGCCCGTTTTCGCCGAGCCGCCGGCGGAGTCACCTTCCACCAGGAATACCTCACAGGCCGCAGGGTCTTTGCTCGAACAGTCGGCGAGTTTGCCGGGGAGCCCGCCGCCAAACACCTGTTTGCGCGTGACTTCACGGGCTTTGCGGGCGGCTTCGCGGGCGCGGGCGGCGCCGACGATCTTGTTGCAGATTTCCTTGGCTTGATCCGGGTTTTCTTCAAGGAATGTGCTAAGCCCTTCGCTCACCGCCGCCGTTACGGCCGGTTGAACCTCGCTCGTGACGAGTTTGTCCTTCGTCTGCGAGGAGAACGAGGGCTGCGGTACCTTGACGGACAAAACGCAGGTGAGCCCTTCGCGCATGTCTTCGCCCGTAATGTCGAACTTATCGGCCTTTTTCAGAATGTCGTTGTTGGCAATGTAATTCTTGAAGGCCTGCGTCATCGCCAGGCGCAGCCCCGTCACGTGCGTGCCGCCGTCGCGCTGGGCGATATTGTTGGTGTAGGCCGCGAGCGATTCGTTGTAGGAATCGTTCCACTGCATGGCAACTTCCACGTAGACCGGGATTTCTTTACCGGGATCCTTGGCCGATTTCTGCATCACCGTCTTTTGGATGTAGATCGGATCTTTGTGGATGGCGTGGCGCGTCGTGTTTTTGTAGAGTACGAAGGAGCGGACGCCGCCTTCGCTTTCCAGCCGTACGTGTTTGCCGGTACGTTCGTCGTTCAATTCAATGTCCACGCCGGAATTCAAGAACGACAGCTCGCGCAGGCGGTTCAACAGCGTGTCGTAGTTGAAGTCCGTGATCGGCATGAAGATGGACTTGTTGGGGAGAAAATGCACTTCTGTGCCGCGCTTATCGGTGGGCCCCAAATCCTTCATGGGACTGATTTCTACCATTTCGCCCGTGACGGGATCTTTTACCGTCTGAATTTCGCGGTTGACGGTGACGCCGTTTTCAAAGCGGATGAAGTGCGAGCGGCCGTCGCGGTGCACCTTCAGTTCCAACCAGGTTGAGAGAGCGTTCACACAGGAAACGCCGACACCGTGAAGGCCGCCGGAAATTTTGTAGCCGTTATCGTCGAATTTGCCGCCGGCATGCAGTTCCGTCAGGGCAATTTCCGCGGCGGAACGCTTGGGTTCGTGTTTGTCATCAAATTTGACGGCGGTCGGAATGCCGCGGCCGTCGTCAACGACGCTGAGCGAATTGTCCATGTGAATCGTCACAAAGACGTTCTTCGCGTACCCTGCCATGGCTTCGTCAATGGAGTTGTCGACAACTTCGTAGACGAGCTGATGAAGTCCCGACCCGTCGCTCACGTCGCCGATGTACATGCCGGGACGCTTACGGACGGCTTCGAGCCCTTCCAGAATTTTGATGTTCGTCTCGTTGTAGCTCGACGCCGCCGACTGCTCAGGGGCAGCGGCGGAAGCGGGATTTTCGGTCGTTTCAATATCAGCCATGGTAGTTGCTTAACAAATCGGTAAAAGAGTGACAAACGCCGCGGTACGGCCGTTTTTAGATGCGCATCGGCATCAGCACGTAGCGGAACTGGTCGCTTTCGGGCATTGTGAGCAGCGTGGCGCCCTGCGAGTTGGCAAAGGCAAAGCACACTTCCGTGTTCCTGAGGTTGCCGAGTACGTCAAGAAGGTATGTCACGTTAAAGCCCAGATCGAGTTCTTCGCCGTCGTAATCGATGGCAATGTCTTCGGCGGCTTCTTCCATTTCGGAGTTGGCACTCTGGATGTGGAGTTTTCCGTTGGAAACCACCCAGCGAAGTCCCTTGAACTTTTCGTTCGTGAGAATGGCGGCGCGGCGCAGCGCTCCGATGAGAGCTTCGCGGTTGATGAGGAATTTCTTGTCGTTGGCGGTCGGAATCACGCGGTTGTAGTCCGGGAACTTGCCGTCGATCAGTTTCGTGAGAAAAGAGATATTCCCGAAGGTGAACCGGGCCTGCTGAGCACAGACTTCAATCTTCACCGGATCATTGTTGTCGGGCAGCATCTTCATAAGCTGCATCACGGTCTTGCGGGGCAGAATTGCTTCGACCTTCACGGGGCTTTCGGTTTCAAGGGCTGATTCGCAGCAGGCAAGGCGGTGACCGTCCGTGGCGACGGAACGAACCGTGGCGCCGTCAATGACGAAGAGAAGGCCGTTTAAGTAGTAGCGCACGTCCTGCTGCGCCATGGCAAAGTGCACCATCTGAATGATGTGCTTCAAGACGGAAGCGGGAACCGTAATTTCCGCGTCCATTGTTCCGGCCGTTAATTTCGGGTAGCCGTCCGCGGCGAGCGGCGCGAGGCTGAAACGAGCGTCGTTGCCGGAGCGCAGCACTACGTGACGACCTTCGTCTTCGAGGGTTACTTCAGTACCGGAACCGGTAATGGCGTTTAAAAGCGCCGTGAGCTTGGCGGCGGGAAGCGTCGTTTTGACTTCGCCTTCGCCTTCGCCGACGTCGGCCGTTACCTGCGTCTGGATTTCCAAATCCGTTGCGGTGAAGGTCACTTTTTCATTCATCTTTTCCACGAGAATATTGGAAAGGATGGCCATGGACTGACGGCCTTCGACAATGCCGCCGACGATCTGCAGAGGCTTCAAAAGCGAGTCACGCGTGCACTTGATAAATGGCATTTGGAAAATCCCTTTTAAATCAGTTAGAGATTCATTGCGTCTGAACGCAGCGTAATGAACTATTGTAATTGAAGAATGCCGCCAAATGGCGGCATTCGAATAAGGACGGCGAACTTCGAAAACGTCAGTTCTTCAGTCGCTGTTCAAGGATGTTGATTTCGTGCTTCAGTCCTTCGTCCGTGTTGCGGGCGGCCTGAATCTTGCGGCAGGCGTACATCACGGTCGTGTGATCCCGTTTCCCGAAGAATTCGGCGATTTCCGGCAGACTCTTCTGCGTGAGTTCTTTCGCGAGATACATCGCAACCTGACGGGCGTAGACGATCGGTCCCTTGCGGGACTTGGAGGTCATATCCGAGAGTTTCAGGTTGTAGTACTCCGCCACGGCCTGCTGGATATTGTCGATTGTCACGGGGACGGCGCTTACCTTGAAGATGTCGCGCAATGCCACCTTGACGGTGTCGATCGTGACGTCCACGTCGTGGAAATTGGTGTAGGCGAGTACCTGCTGCACTGCGCCTTCCAATTCACGTACGTTGCTCTTTAATCGTTTGGCGATGGTGACTGCCACATCTTCGGGCATATCGAGACCTGAACGGGCCGCTTTCTGCATCAGAATCTGAATGCGCATGTCCAGTTCCGGGGGATCCACGGAGACAACGAGCCCCTGCGTGAGGCGCGAGAGCAGGCGTTCCTGAAAATCCTTCAGGTTGCGCGGATAGGTATCGCTCGTGAGGACGATCTGCTTGCCGCGCGGCACCATGCGTTCGAACGCCAGGAAGAAGTTGGTCTGCGTACCGTCGCGGTTGGCAAAACTCTGAATATCGTCAATCAGAAGCAGATCGAGATCCTGGTAGCGCATTTCAAAGCGCTGCAGGGCCTGTTCGTCATGTGCATTGAGTTTGCGCATGGCGGTCGTGTATTCGCTTAAGTACTGCTGAGCCGAGACGCAGCGCACGCGAGCATTGGGATGCGTTTCAAGAAAACGGTGACCGATGGCGTGCATGAGATGGGTTTTGCCGAGGCCGACGCCGCCGTAGATGAAAAGCGGGTTGTATTGGGTGCCGGGGTTGGTCGCAACCTGAGAGGCCGCCGCAAAGGCGAGCTGGTTGGCGCTGCCCAACACCAGATTTTCAAAAGTGAGGTTGGGAAGAAGCCCCGACTGTTCGGTCGTATTGACGGCGGGCGCGGGGGGCGTAACCGGATCGGGGGGCGTCGCTTCCGGCGCTTGTTCTACCGTCCAGGTGATGTCGATGTTGCGTCCCGCGACCTGGTTGACGATGCCGGCAATTGCCTTGCCGTAGGATTCCTGCGTCATGCGGGACTTCTGGCTTGAGTCGGCAATGAGGGTGAGTACCCCGTCCTCAAGTCCGGTGTCGTCTGCCTTTAAATCGGCAAACCACGTTTGAAAAACCGCCTGCGCATGCTGCTGGCGCAGGATGTCTAGGCATTTATTCCAGAATTCCGACATACAGTCTGCTTTACTTGTTGTTCTTTCAGTGACAAAAAAATCGCCCGGAATACCCGCAGACCGAAAAATCATTCGTCGACTTTCGAGGGGATGGGCGAGTCATTTTTCCCAGAGCTCCGAAATTTTAGCCTGCAAATGACGTTTCACCAAATGTTGTCTCAAATTGTTTTTGCAACAGTTTTCCGGGTTGTCCACAAGTAGTTGTGTAAAACTTGACCTGTGAAACAAGATAAGGCGTTCCTACTGGGCTTAAACTCGGAAAATGAAAAAATCTTTGGTTTTCAGCCGGTTGGGTGTTGACAGAAGGGTATCAAATGGAGTGTAATATCGAGTTTTCGCAAGTCCGGGCGTCCGACGACGACCTTCGGGAATGACTTGCATACGGCCGGATGAAGCCCTGAGGCATCCTTTCGGCCCCGTGTTTACCAGGTTCTGTCCTCCTTTTATTGACTGAGCGACGGAGCCGCTTTTTAAAGCTATTTACTGAAGGCAAGGATTCATCATGGCTACCAAGCGTACCTATCAGCCCTCCAAGATCAAGCGTGTCCGCACGCACGGTTTCCTCGTTCGCTCCCGCACCAAGGGCGGCCGTCTCGTGCTCGCACGTCGTCGTGCCAAGGGCCGTCATAAGCTCGCCCTCTAATCGGCGCAGCGGACAGAGAAGGCATTTCGGGTGCTTTTGTGATTGTGCAGAACACTCGCCTCGGCTTTCCGCGTTCCGTCCGGATTATCAAATCTGAGGATTTCGGAAAGCTGTTGCGCTCGGAAAATCCGGGCGCAGTCCGACTCGGACGTGATCTGGTATCCGTCAATGTTCTTCCGAACAAGGATATCGGGCGCGTCCGTTTTGGTTTTACGGTCGGCAAACACAACGTACCGAGAAGCGTGGATCGTGCGCTCGTGAAGCGCGTTTTTCGCGATGTCTCGCGTCACGATCTGCCGCAGTTTCGGTCTCTGGCCGAAGAACTCGGCGTCGGGTTGGATATCGGACTCAGAATCCGCCGTCCGTTGAAAAATATCGGACGGGACGTTGCTGTTGCCGCGGCGAAGGCCTCGGTGCGCAGCGGTACCGAGGCTTGTCTGCGGGCCGTGAAGAAACGTCTGCCGGAGACGGTCGGGCGTTTTAAGCAGCACTGACCGTGGCAGCGCGTTTTTTTATTGCGCTCGTTAAGTTCTACCGGTTGGTGTTTTCGGCTTGGGTCGGGCGAGGTTGCCGTTATATTCCGACGTGTTCGGAATATTCCATTGAGGCGTTTGAGCGGTTCGGCGCGGTGAAGGGGCTCTACCTTACCGTCATGCGAATTCTGCGCTGTCACCCGTTGGGAGGCCGCGGTTGGGATCCTGTGCCGAAGCGCTTTCGTTGGGATCCTTGGCGGCATGATCCGGACGAGGTTCATCATTCTTTGTCCTGAGCGTTTTGCGTCGTCTGCGGGACGGCCTACAATGCGCCTTTCGGCTCGAGCGGCTTTAAATTCAGTGCCGTGACAGAAATTCAATTACTTCTTAACTGACAGATCGGAAATGGGAAGCGATTTTCAACGCACCATCCTGTGGGTGGTTCTCGCAGCAGCTGTTTTCATGTTGTGGGACAACTGGCAGGTCTACAACGGTAAACCGTCTTTTCTCGGTACGCCTTCGGTCGCTGAGCAGCAGGCTCGGCAGACTGCGGCCGCAAAGCCCGACGTGTCTGTTCCCGAGGTGGGAGCGGGCTCGGAAGCCGTGGCAAAGGGCATGATCCAGACGCAGAGTCCGGTGAATGTTCAGAACGACCTTCTGAAACTTACGATCGACGAACAGGGTGCGGTTGTAACGCGTGCTGAACTGCTTCAGGAATACCAGCAGGCGGATTGGACGGAAGTGGGGCTTGCCGGCATGATTCTCGGCAAGACGGCTCCCGAAACCAAGAACATTGAACTCTTCAATGTGTCTTCCAAGCACGTTTACGTGGCGCAGAGCGGTCTGATCGGCGGCGACTTCCCCAACCATAAGTCGCAGTACAAATTCCTCGGCACGAAGACCTCGACGGAATTCGATGAGGAATTAAAGCGCGACGTCAAGGTGACGACGGCGACCTTTGAAGCCGAGCAGGGCAGCGTGAAGGTTCAGAAGCAGTTTATTCTTCCTGACGGTCACTACGGTCTTACTGTGCGTGACGTGATCACGAACAATGGTACGACGGCAGTGCGTCCGAGCATCTACTACCAGTTGACCCGTGACGGCGCCAAACCCGAAGGTGAAAGCTCTTTCTATTACACCTATACCGGTCCCGCGATCTACACCGACGAAGATAAATTCCACAAAGTGCCCTTTGACGATGTGGCGGATCAGCGTCCGGTGAAGGCCGACAACGGCTGGGTCGCCATGATTCAGCACTACTTCCTTTCCGCCTGGGCTGATGTGCGCGGCGAGAATGTGAAGGTGCAGCGTGAGCTTTACACCTCTAAGCTCGACAACGACCTCTATGCCGTCGGTTCCATCGTCCGTATGAATGCGGTGGAACCCGGGCAGACGGTGACGCAGAATGAAGTGCTTTACGTGGGTCCGCAGGATCAGGCGCGACTTGCTTACATCGCCGACGGCTTGGATCTGGTGGTGGACTACGGGTGGCTCACCTTCCTCGCCAAACCCATCTACTCCGTCTTGAATTTCCTCCACGGTCTCGTCGGTAACTGGGGTTGGGCGATCGTGCTCCTCACCTGCTTGGTTAAGGCGATTCTCTACCCGATTTCTGCGGCCGGCTATAAGTCCATGGCTCGCATGAAGGAAGTGACGCCGCGTATGAAGGCGCTGCAGGAACAGTACGGTAACGACAAGCAGCGTTATCAGCAGGCGATGATGGAACTCTATAAGCGAGAGAAGATCAATCCGGTGGGTGGTTGCCTCCCGATTTTCCTGCAGATTCCGGTGTTCCTGTCGCTTTATTGGGTGCTTCTTGCTAGCGTGGAACTGCGTGGTTCTGAGTGGATTTTCTGGGTGAGCGACCTGGCGATGCCGGATCCGTGGTTCATCCTGCCTGCGATCATGATGCTCACGATGTTCCTGCAGATCAAGTTGAACCCGACGCCGACTGATCCCATGCAGGCGAAGATGATGGTGATCATGCCGCTCGTCTTTGGTGTGATGTTCTTCTTCTTTGCGTCCGGTCTTGTGCTCTACTGGTTGACGAACAACGTTCTGTCTATTTGGCAGCAGTGGTACGTGAACCGTCAGATTGCAACGGAACGAGCCAATCGTCTGGCGGCTGCTAATTCCAAAAAGTAGCGGTGTGACGAAAAAGTAAGCGCCCGCTTTTTAAGGCGGGAGGCTTTCAAAAAGCGGTGGAGAACCTCACTAGGTTTTTCACCGTTTTTTTTTGTTTTTCAGACAGTGCATCGCGAGTGGAATCGGCCAGAGCCAGGTGCTCACAAACCACAGACCGATTTTGCCGAGGGTGAGCCGCACGGCGCTGCCGCGGGTGATGAGAAAAATGGAGACGGCTCCGACGACGACCCAGAGAAGCAGGCCGCCGTAAATGGCGACCCTCATGTCGTAGGTGGTGCCGAACAACCGCCCTAGCCAGGCGGTGAGTGGAACGCTTGCGATGACGGCGAGACAGGAACCAGCGAGTTCGCCGCCGAACAAGCGGTTATTTTTGTTGGAAAGTGACATAGGTGCAGTGTTGAAAAGTGTTAGCATCGAACAAAAATGATAGCGGTTAATCCGCGTCTTCTAAGTAAATAATCACTTTCAGAAAAAATGATTCATTCAGATCAAGATCCCATTGTGGCCCGTGCGACGGCTCCCGGCCGCGGCGGTATCGGTATTGTGCGTGTCTCCGGACAGCAAAAGGACATTAAGGCGCTTATGGGCGGTTTGTTTCCCGGACAGGAACTCAAACCCCGACATGCGACGTTGTTGTCGGTGAAGGAAAGTGACGGTAGCGACATTGACCGAGCGGTGATCCTTTATTTCAAAGGGCCGCATTCCTACACAGGGGAAGATGTGCTGGAAATCCAGGCACACGGCGGAATGGCTGTCCTGCAGATGATTTTGGATCGGGTGCTGGAGTTGGGGCGTTCGTTGAATCTTCGGTTGGCCGATGCCGGGGAATTTACGCAGCGGGCCTTTCTGAACGGTCGTATGGATTTGGCTCAGTCCGAAGCCGTAGCCGATTTGATTGATGCCGGTACGGCCGCCGCGGCCCGGGCGGCAACGAGGACGCTTCAGGGCGTGTTTTCCGAAAAATTGACGCAGGTGAGTGATCACATCACGGAACTGCGGGCTTATGTGGAAGCTACACTCGACTTTCCGGAAGAAGACATCGACTTTATTGCGGACGGTCATATTGCCGAGCAGGTGAATGCCATTCTCTCGGAACTCACCGATTTGGAAAAGAAGGCGCTGCGGGGCAAGGTGTTGCGTGATGGTCTGACGGTGGTACTCGTGGGGGCGCCTAACGTAGGTAAAAGTTCGCTGATGAATGCATTAGCTCAGAGCGAAGTTGCGATCGTCACGGAAATTGCCGGAACGACGCGCGACCGCATTGAGCATGACATCAATCTCGACGGACTCTTGGTGCATTTGATCGATACGGCGGGCGTTCGTGAAACGGATGATCCGGTGGAAAAAATCGGTGTGGAACGAACGTTGTCGGCGATTGAAAATGCGGATGTGGTCTTGGCGTTGACGGATGCGTCCGGCGCGGAAAATGACGATGCGTGGGCGCGGATGAAAATTACGAAACGTCTGCGGGACGGTATTGAGGAAATCAACGTCATCAATAAGGCAGATCTGAGGCGTCCGTTGTCCGTTGCGGATAAAACGATTGTTTTATCTGCAAAAACAGGAGAAGGATTAGAAGCTTTAATTAATAACTTGAAATCAATATCCGGCAAGAGCGTTGAAAATGAAGGAGATTTTCTGGCCCGTAGTCGGCATCTGAATTGTTTGGCGCGGGCACGAACCCATCTGGAGTTGGTTCAGGCGAACTTAAAGCAGATGACGTTGGAAATTGCGGCGGAAGAACTGCGTCTGGCAGGTAATGAAATCGGTGAAATTACCGGTCAGGTTTTGCCGGATGATTTGCTGGGTATGATCTTCAGTCGGTTCTGCATCGGAAAATAAAAGAGACACTCGGTCGATGTTTCACGTGAAACATGGTGACGACACCTTGTTTCGAAAAGCATAGGTTCCACGTGGAACCTATGCTTTTTTGTAATGAGGTGTTTTTTTGTTCCACGTGGAACATTACAAAAAAATGAGATACGGCGATGTAAAACGAAAGTGAGCCCGTTAAAATATGGCTATCTCAGGACGCACGATGTGATGACTCTAAACGCGTCCTTTTTTATTGTTTCACGTGAAACATTGACTTTCATGATTTTTCCTGATTCCTTTGATGTCGTCGTGATTGGCTGCGGACACGCCGGCGCGGAAGCTGCGTTGGCTTCGGCGCGAATCGGTGCTAAGACGCTGTTGATTACCCATAATGTAGAAACCATCGGACAGTTGTCCTGCAATCCGTCGGTCGGCGGTATCGGCAAGGGACACCTCGTCAAAGAATTAGATGCGATGGGCGGTGCTATGGGGGCGGTGACGGATACGGCGGGCATCCAGTTCCGTATCCTCAATAGTTCCAAAGGCCCGGCTGTGCGTGCTACGCGTGCTCAGATCGACCGCCAACTGTATCGTACGGAAATGCGTCGCCGGATTGAGGAACAGCCGAATTTATGGATCTTTCAGCAGGAAGCGGAAGACATCGGTATTGAAAACGGTGAAGTGACGTCCGTGACGGTGCGCACCAACCTGACGTTTAAGACAAAGAGCGTGGTGCTGTCGGCCGGTACTTTCTTAAACGGCTTGGTGCATGTCGGCTTGGAACATTACCGTGCCGGGCGCGCCGGTGATCCGGCGGCGGTGCCGTTGGCGGAAAAATTGATTGCTGCCGGTCTGCGTCAGGGGCGCCTGAAGACGGGGACGCCCTGCCGTATCGACGGGCGCAGCATCGATTTTTCGAAGTGCCAGGAACAGCCGGGAGATTTGAATCCGGTACCGCATTTTTCGTTGATGGAACCGGATATCGTGCATCCGAAGCAGGTGCCGTGTTGGATCACGCACACCAATAAAAAAATGCACGATATCATTTTGTCGAATTTGGATCGGTCGCCGATGTATTCCGGCATCATTAAAGGCATTGGTCCGCGGTACTGTCCGTCGATTGAAGATAAGGTGCAGCGTTTTGCCGGTAAGGACAGTCATCCGATTTTCTTGGAGCCGGAAGGACTGACGACGAACGAGTACTACCCGAACGGTATTTCGACGTCGTTGCCGTTTGACGTGCAACTGGAAATGATTCATTGCGTACCCGGTTTGGAAAATGCCTACATGGTTCGGCCGGGTTATGCCATTGAATATGACTTCTACGATCCGCGGGATTTGTATCGTACGCTGGAAACGAAGCAGATCAGCGGATTGTTCTTCGCGGGACAAATCAACGGTACTACCGGTTATGAAGAAGCGGCGGCGCAGGGGTTGTTGGCAGGCACCAATGCAGCACTCAAAGCGTTGGGACGCGAATTATGGGCGCCCCGCCGTGACGAAGCCTATCTCGGCGTGATGGTGGATGATCTCACGACCCGCGGCGTTACGGAACCGTATCGTATGTTCACGAGTCGCGCGGAATATCGCCTGAGTCTGCGGGAAGACAATGCCGACGAACGTTTAGCGGAAACGGCTCACCGTTTGGGGTTGTTGACGGAAGAGAAGTGGGCGAGGTTTTCAGCAAAGCGCGAGGCGGTTGCCAAGGAATTGGAACGTCTGAAATCCACGTGGGTGAATCCGCAGATGTTGGAACAGGCGGAAACCGAACGGGTACTCGGTAAGGCCATTGAACGGGAATACTCGCTGGCACAGCTTCTGTCGCGTCCGGACGTGCGGTACGACAAGCTGATGACGTTGACGACCAAGGAAGGTCGAGCGGTGTCGGAAACGAAGCTCATGAATGAAGCGCAGATTGAGCAGGTCGATATTGCATTGAAATACAGCGGCTACATCGATCGGCAGAAAGAAGAAATTGCGCGAACGTTGGCAAACGAAACAATGGCCATTCCGTCGGATTTGGATTACGACGCTGTAAGCGGTCTTTCTTTTGAGATTCGGCAGAAACTAAAGGTCTCTCGGCCGATGACGTTGGGACAGATGGGACGTATTTCCGGCGTGACGCCGGCTGCGGTGTCGTTGCTGCTGATTTATCTCAAGCGCAAATACGGGAGCAAGCACTGATGGAAAAAATCACGATGGAAGCCGTCGAAGCCTGTCTCAAGTCCTTAGGAATCACGTATGAATTGAGTCAGGCTCAGGCTTTGGTGACGTTTTGTGAAACTTTGCTGAAGTGGAACGCCACCTACAACCTCACCACGATTACGGATGCTTCGTCGGTCTTGACGCTGCATGTGGCGGATTCGCTCACGCTCGTACCGAAAGTGAAGGAATTTGCGCCGGCGGCGAAGCGGGTACTCGATGTCGGCAGCGGCGGCGGTCTCCCCGTGGTGCCGTTGGCGGTAATGCGGCCGGATTTGTCGGTGTCGGCGGTGGATACGGTCAAAAAGAAAGCCGTGTTCCTTCGACAGGCTGGGGTGATGTGCCGACTCCGAAATTTTACGGTCTACAACGACCGAGTGGAAAAGTTGTCGTTGCCTCCTTTTGACGTGATCACAAGCCGCGCGTTTGCCTCTTTAAAAGACATGACGTCCTGGACGGAGCATCTGTTGGCGGAAAACGGCGTGTGGCTTGCAATGAAGGGCAAACTCACGAAAGACGAAATGGCGGGGCTGGATCGTCAGAAGTATGAAGTGAGTCCGGTGCCGTTATCGGTACCGGGCGCAGAAGTAGAACGGCATCTCGTCGTCATTCGTCGGCGCGGGGCTTGATCGGAGAAATAACTCTATGTTTGCTACGGAAATTTCCAGTGCCTACTCAACGGCGCTTTTTGTGTTTGTTTCCTTTTTCCCGGTATTGAACACCATCGGCGGGGCTATGTTCTTTTTGGCGCTGACGAAGGGCGTGGATACGGTGACCCGCTCCCACATGGCAAATCGGGTGGCGATCTATTCCATCATCGTGCTCTTTGTGAGTATGTATGCCGGCAACATCATCCTTAATTTCTTCGGCATTTCGATTGCGACCCTGCGTGTGGCAGGGGGGATTGTTTTGTTCGGGGCCGGTTGGTCGGCATTGAATGCGCCGAGCCAGGACGATTCCGCCGCTCAGCCGAAACCGAAGAGTCCGCTTGCGCTCTCTTCGATGGCGTTTTATCCCTTTACTTTGCCTTTGACGACGGGGCCGGGGGCAATTTCGGTGGCCGTGGCGATCGGTGCAACGCCCGTGAACAACATCGGGGACGCCGTCGGGTGCGTGGTCGGGGTGCTGTTGAGCGGACTGTCAATTTGGGTCTGCTATCGGTATTGCGACCGCATCAATAAGAGCGTGGGCGCGGCAGGCGGCGATGCGTTGGCCCGTATCTTTGCCTTTATCCTGATTTGTCTCGGTGTCACGATTTTCTGGGCCGGTTTTTCGGAACTTTGGGCTACGTTACCTCGTTAACCATTGATTAGTAAGGAAATGTATGTCTTTTAACTTTTGTATAGCCAACCAAAAGGGCGGCGTCGGCAAAACGACGACGACGGTGAACTTGGCGGCGTCGCTCGCAAAAAAGGGCAAGCGGGTTCTGATGATTGATCTTGATGCCCAGGGCAATGCCACCATGGGTTCCGGCATCGAAAAGAGCGAATGTGAGAAAACAATCTATGAACTGCTCATTGGTACGGCGACGACGGACGAAGTGATTGTCCGCAGTGAGGAAGGTAAGTACGACGTCATTCCGAGTAACCGCGATTTTGCCGCCGCGGAAATGGATTTGATGGAATTGGACGACGCTGATATGCGTCTCAAGAAAATCCTGGCGCCGTTGTCGGAAAAGTACGACTGGATTCTCATCGACTGCCCGCCGACGTTGTCCATCGTGACGGTCAATGCACTTTGCGCCGCCGTCGGGGTCATCATTCCGATGCAGTGTGAATACTTTTCGTTGGAAGGGCTGAGCGACTTGGTGAACGCCGTCAAACGTGTGCGGTTCAATAAGAATGCGGACCTAAAAATGATCGGGCTGCTGCGCGTGATGTTTGATCCGCGGATGACGTTGCAGAAACAGGTGAGCGATCAGCTGAAGGAAAATTTCGGCGACCGTGTTTTTGACACGGTAATTCCTCGCAACGTGCGTTTGGCCGAGGCACCGTCCTACGGGCTCCCCGGCGTGCTCTACGATCCGTCGAGCCGCGGTGCGAAGGCGTATCTGCAGTTTGCGCGTGAATTGATCAAACGCGTGGAAACTCCCGCAAAGGCTAAGAAGGAGAAGTAAGACATGGCAAAACCTCATCGCGGCGGTCTCGGTCGCGGACTCAAGGGGCTCTTGGGCGACGACGTTTCCATGGTGCAGATGGAAGGGTTGCTCGGCGACAAGTCGGATGCGCCGGCGGTCACGGGGGACGCCGTGACCGAAATGGACATGTCGCTTCTGCAGGCGGGGAAGTACCAACCGCGCTCTAAGATGGAAATGGAGAAACTCGAAGAACTTTCTGCCTCCATTAAAGAGCAGGGCGTCATCAGTCCGATCATTGTTCGCCCGATCGGCGGCGGTCGTTATGAAATTATTGCTGGGGAACGGCGGTTCCGTGCGTCACAGTTGGCTGGAAAGACGAAGATTCCGGCCATAGTGCGGGAATTGGACGATAAAACGACGCTGGCCGTTGCGCTGATTGAAAATATGCAGCGCGAGGATTTGAACGTAATGGAAGAAGCGGTCGGTGTGAAGCGTCTCATCGACGAATTCGGATTCACGCACGAAGAAGCGGCAAAGGCGATCGGCCGCAGTCGTCCCGCCACGTCGAATCTGCTGCGCCTTTTGAATTTGGCGGAGCCCGTGCAGAAGATGGTGTCCGACGGACGGCTCGAAATGGGGCACGCCCGGGCGCTCTTGTCGCTGTCGGGCGCGGATCAGGTGTTGGCGGCTACCGAAATTTTCCGTCAGGGGTCCAGTGTTCGGCAGGCGGAAAAGTTGGTGGCCAACTGGGGGAAGGATAAGGAAAAAGAGGTCAAACCCAAAAAGGCGCCGGAACGCACGAAGGACGATGAAATTCTTGAACGCCGCCTGAGCGACGCCTTGGCGGCGCCGGTGCATGTGAATGTGGGACGCCGCGGCAAGGGGCAGATCGTGATCGATTTCGCCGATCTCGACGATCTGCAGGCCATCATTGAAAAACTGCTTCCGAACGGTGAAAACGACGCCTGAGGCACAAAATACCGTAAAAACGGGGCGAAATAGTTCAAAGAGACTAGTACTTTTCGTCAATAAAGTACTTGTTAAAAAATGTGTGCGTACGTAAAATAATGCAGTTTTTCAGATACTTTTCTCACAGGACGGTGAAATGAACCGCGAAGAGCTGATTCACGTCGCTGTCTGTCAGTGGTTGCTGGTCCTTGCGACCGTTGTTTCTTCAGCGTTTTTTGGTTGGAACGCAGCGTTATCCGCTGCGGCCGGCGGTGTTTGTGTAGCAATACCAAACTCGCTGGTGGTGATGAACCTTCTCGTCAGCGATGCGATGAAGCGACCCGTGGCGCCGATGCTGCTGCTCGTGATGGAGTTTCTGAAGATTCTGGCAACGTGCATGCTGCTGGGGCTGACGGCCGTATGGTTTTCAGGCTTGGTGTGGCCGGCGATGATCTTCGGGATCATTGCTGCCGCCGTGAGTGTGTTTTTGTTGCCGATTTTTAATCATTGAAAACCTAGGATCGGTTTACTTATGGCTACTGAAGCAGCTCAAAGCCCTACCGAATACATGGTTCACCACTTGACGCATAATGCCTCCGGCAAGATGTCGTCGATTGTGGACTTCTCCGTCATCAACTATGACACGGTCGTGTTTTCGGTGCTGATGCTGGTGCTTTGCCTCGGTCTCCTGTATTTGGGAGCCAAGAAGGCGACCAGCGGCGTGCCGGGAAAATGGCAGTGCGCAGTTGAAATGGTGGTTGACTTTGTTGAAGAACAGAGTAAGGCCATCGTGCACGGCGACCGAACCTTCATCGCGCCCTGCGCGCTGACTGTGTTCATTTGGGTTGTCCTGATGAACGCCATCGACTTGGTTCCGGTGGACTTGCTTCCGTCGATTGCCGGTCTTTTCGGTGTCCATTACCTGCGTCCGCTGCCGACGGCGGACTTGAACGGTACCCTCGGTATTTCCGTGAGCGTTCTCGTTCTCTGCATCTATTATGGATTTAAGGTGAAAGGTGCGGGCGGATTTGTCCACGAGCTCTTTACGGCTCCGTTCGGCAACAACATCTTCCTGTGGCCCTTCAACTTTATCCTCAACCTCGTCGAATATGTGGCGAAGACCGTGTCCCTCGGGATGCGACTTTTCGGCAACATGTATGCTGGCGAACTGTTGTTCTTCCTGATCGCGCTCTTGGGCGGCTACGCACTTTCTTTCGGTGTCGTGGGTGGTTCTCTGAGTGTGTTCGGACAAGTGGTGGCCGGCCTGTGCTGGTGGCTGTTCCACATTTTGATCGTTCTGTTGCAGGCGTTCATCATGATGATGCTGACTTTGGTTTACCTCGGTCAGGCTCATGACAGCCACTAACAGTCACTTTTATAATCTTTTTTCTTTCTTCTTCCACTTTTGGAAATTTAAGGAGTTTTAAATGACCAACGTTGCTATGGTTGCCCTCGCCACTGGCCTTATCATCAGCTTGGGTGCTCTGGGTGCCTGTCTCGGCATTGGTATCATGGGTTCCAAGTACCTCGAATCTGCCGCTCGTCAGCCCGAACTGATGAACGCCCTTCAGACGAAGATGTTCCTGCTCGCCGGTCTTATCGACGCGGCCTTCCTGATCGGTGTCGGTATCTCGATGCTGTTCGCGTTCGCTAACCCCTTCGCCGGCTAATCCTTAGCTCGCGACATAACGTCTTTTTTATCAATGACGCCGTCGGTGCCGGCCGTTTTAAGCGGCGCGGCACTGACGTAACGGGGTTCCCATAATGAACATCAACGCAACACTGTTTGTACAGATGCTGGTGTTCTTCATCGGATGCTGGATCACGATGAAGTACATCTGGCCGCCTTTGATCCATGCGATCGAAGAACGCCAAAAGAAAATCGCCGACGGTCTTGCTGCGGCCGACAAGAGCAACGTGGCTCTTGCAGCTGCTGAAGCCAAGGGCCGCGAAATCGAAGCCGAAGCACGTGCTCGTGCTACGACGATCGTTGCCGACGGCGAAAAGCGCGGAGCCAAGATTGTTGAGAGCGCCAAAGAGCAGGCTCAGGTCGAAGCTGATTCCATCATTGCTGCCGCCAAGGCGGAAGCAGCGCAGGAAGTGCTTCGTGCCCGTGAAGCTCTCCGTAACGAAGTGGCGGCTCTCGCCGTCGCCGGTGCGGAACAGATTCTGCAGCGCGAAGTCGATGCGGCAGCCCACGCGAAGATGCTTGACCAACTTAAGGCGAAGCTCTAACTATGGCTGAACTTTCGACGATTGCACGCCCGTACGCCGAAGGCCTCTGGCAGGCGCTTACGGAACACGACACTTCTGCGGCGAAGATCACCAAGATCGGTCAGTACCTTGAAACGCTGGCCGAGATTGCGCGCGATCCTCAGATTTCTGAGCTCGTGAACGATCCCAAACTGACCGTCGATCAGGTCTACGAGGTCATTACCGGTGCCTTGGGCAAGGGACTCTCTCCCGAACTCACCGGTTTGATCCGTGTGGTGATCGAAAACGGTCGTCTGGAAGCTCTGCCTGAAATTGCCGCGCAGTATCGCGCTCTTAAGAACGAATCCGAAGGCGTCGCTGACGCCTACATTGAGACCGCCTTCCCCTTGGATGACAAGGGTGTGAAGCAGGTTATCGCGGACTTGTCCGACCGCTTCCCCGGTCTGAAGCTCAACCCGATCGTGACGGTGAATCCGGCGCTGATCGGCGGAGTGAGCGTGACGGTCGGTGACCAGATCATCGACATTTCCGTGCGTACCCGCTTGAAGAAGATGCAGGCGGCGCTCACCGCATAAATTTCGGAGCTCAATGATGCAACTTAATCCCAGTGAAATCAGCGAACTGCTGAAGCAGCGAATCGAAGGCCTCGGGGTCTCCGCTGATCTCCGTACCCAAGGGACCGTCATTTCGGTTACCGACGGTATTTGCCGTGTTCACGGTCTGCACGACGTGATGCAGGGCGAAATGCTCGAATTCCCCAACAACACCTATGGTCTCGCTCTCAACTTGGAACGTGATTCCGTCGGTGCGGTTATTCTCGGCGAATACGAACATATTTCCGAAGGCGACACGGTCAAGACGACCGGCCGCATTCTTTCCGTTCCCGTCGGACCGGCTCTGATCGGTCGCGTGGTGAACGCTCTGGGCCAGCCGATCGACGGCAAGGGTCCGATCGACACGAAGGAATTCGACGTTGTTGAAAAGGTTGCGCCCGGCGTGATCGAACGTCAGTCCGTGTCCCAGCCGGTGCAGACCGGTCTGAAGTCCATCGATGCCATGATTCCCGTGGGCCGCGGCCAGCGCGAATTGATCATCGGTGACCGTCAGACGGGTAAGACCGCCATCGCGCTCGATACGATCATCAACCAGAAGGGCAAGAACCTCATCTGCGTTTATGTCGCCATCGGCCAGAAGGCTTCCACGATCGCCAACGTCGTTCGCCAGCTCGAAGAACACGGCGCCATGGAATACACGATCGTCGTGGCTGCTTCCGCTTCTGAAACGGCGGCTCTGCAGTACATTGCGCCTTACGCCGGTGCGACGATGGGCGAATACTTCCGCGACCGCGGCCAGGACAGCCTCATCGTTTACGACGACTTGACCAAGCAGGCTTGGGCTTATCGCCAGATTTCCCTTCTGCTGCGTCGTCCGCCCGGACGCGAAGCCTACCCCGGCGACGTCTTCTATCTGCACTCTCGTCTGCTCGAACGTGCCGCCCGCGTGAACCCGACCTATGTCGAACGCTTCACGAAGGGTGCCGTTAAGGGTAAGACGGGTTCGATGACGGCTCTGCCCATCATTGAAACGCAGGCAGGCGACGTTACGGCCTTCGTTCCGACGAACGTGATTTCGATTACCGACGGTCAGATCTTCCTGGAAACGGATCTTTTCAACGCCGGTATTCGTCCCGCTATTAACCCTGGTATCTCGGTGTCCCGTGTGGGCGGTGCCGCTCAGACGAAGATCATCAAGAAGTTGGGCGGCGGCGTGCGTCTCGCGCTCGCTCAGTACCGTGAACTGGCGGCTTTCGCCCAGTTCGCGAGCGACCTCGACGAAGCGACCCGCAAGCAGCTCGAACGCGGCCGTGTGGTGACCGAACTCATGAAGCAGCCCCAGTACCAGCCTCTGCAGGTTTGGGAAGAAGCCGTGACGCTGTTCGCGGTGGAAATGGGCTTCTATGACAACGTTGCCGTGAAGGATGCTTTGAAGTGCGAACGCGCGATGCGTGACTTCCTGCAGACGAAGTATGCTGATCTGATCGCCCACATTGAGGCCGAAAAGCAGCTCTCGAAGGAAGACAACGCTGCGCTGAAGGCCGCTATCGAAGACTTTCAGAAGAACGGCGCTTACTAACAGCGCATTTTTAAGAGGACCACATGCCTAGTACAAAGGAAATTCGCGGAAAGATCAAGAGCGTGCAGAACACGCGCAAGATCACGAAGGCGATGGAAATGGTTGCGGCCTCGAAGATGCGCAAAGCCCAGGATCGGATGCGTCAGGCTCGTCCCTACGCCGATAAGATGCGCAACATCATTGCGCACTTGGCGGCGTCTTCGACGGCTTACGCGCATCCTTTCCTCGTCAAGCACAAGACCCAGTCCGGCAAGGCGGCGATGATCATCGTCGCCACGGATAAGGGTCTGGCGGGTGCGCTGAACACGAACATTCAGCGCCTCGTGCTTCACAAGTCTCAGGAACTCCGCGAAAAGGGCCAGTCCCTTTCCGTGACCGCGATCGGTAATAAGGCGGTTGCCTTCTCCGGTCACCTCGGTCTGGAGGTCGTGAGTCAGGTCGTGCAGCTCGGCGACCGGCCCAGCCTGGACCGCCTGCTCGGTGCCATCCGCGTTCAGCTGGATGCCTACGCGCAGGGCAAGGTTGATGCCGTGTACATTGCTTACACGCGTTTTGTAAACGCGATGAAGCAGATTCCGACGATTGAGCAGCTTCTGCCGCTCTCTCAGGAAAAGCTCGCCGCGATCGGTGAAGAACCGCGTCAATACTCGTGGGATTACATCTACGAACCCGATGCGCAGACTGTGCTCGACGAATTGCTCAAGCGCTACGTCGAAGCTTTGATTTATCAGGCGGTTGCAGAAAATATGGCTTCTGAACAGTCGGCCCGTATGGTCGCCATGAAGGCGGCTTCGGACAACGCGAAGAAGCTTATCGGAGAACTGCAGCTCGTCTACAACAAGACCCGTCAGGCCGGCATTACGAAGGAAATCACCGAAATCGTCGGTGGTGCCGCTGCGGTGTCTTAAGAGATTTGAATACCGAGGATTAACCCATGAGTATCGGACAAATCGTTCAGGTAATCGGCGCTGTGGTGGATATTGAATTCCCCCGCGACGAAATGCCGAAGGTTTACGACGCCCTCGTCCTTGAACAGGACAAGACCAATACCCTGGCCGAGGCAGGCCTGACCTTTGAAGTGCAGCAGCAGCTCGGTGACGGCATCGTCCGTACCATTGCCATGGGCTCTTCTGACGGTCTTCGCCGCGGCATGAAAGTGAAGTCCACCGGTGCGGGTATTTCCGTTCCTGTGGGCCACAAGACGCTCGGCCGCATTATGGACGTGCTCGGCCGCCCCATCGACGAAGCCGGTCCCATCGGCGAAGATGAACGCCGCACGATTCACCGTGCTGCGCCGAAGTTCGACGAATTGAGCCCGGCCGTTGACCTTCTGGAAACCGGCATCAAGGTTATCGACTTGATCTGCCCGGTTGCCAAGGGCGGTAAGGTCGGCCTCTTCGGCGGTGCCGGTGTGGGTAAGACCGTTAACATGATGGAGCTCATCAACAACATCGCTAAGGCGTACGGCGGTTACTCCGTGTTCGCCGGTGTTGGTGAACGTACCCGTGAAGGTAACGACTTCTACCACGAAATGGAAGAGTCGAAGGTTCTGGATAAGGTGGCCATGGTGTTCGGTCAGATGAACGAACCCCCGGGCAACCGTCTCCGTGTGGCTTTGACGGGGCTGACGATGGCCGAAGCCTTCCGTGACGAAGGCCGCGACATCCTGCTCTTCATCGACAACATCTACCGTTACACGCTGGCCGGTACTGAAGTGTCCGCCCTGCTCGGCCGTATGCCTTCCGCCGTGGGTTATCAGCCCACGCTCGCTGAAGAAATGGGCAAGCTGCAGGAACGTATTGCTTCCACGAAGACCGGTTCCATTACGTCGATCCAGGCCGTTTACGTGCCCGCCGACGACTTGACTGACCCGTCGCCTGCGACGACGTTCAGCCACTTGGACGCCACGATCGTGTTGAGCCGTGAAATTGCTTCGTTGGGTATTTACCCCGCCATTGACCCGCTCGACTCTACGAGCCGTCAGATGGATCCGAACATCATCGGCGAAGAACACTACACCGTGGCCCGCCGTGTTCAGGAAACCCTGCAGAAGTACAAGGAACTGCGCGACATCATCGCCATTTTGGGTATGGATGAACTGTCTCCGGAAGACAAGCTCGCCGTTACCCGCGCCCGTAAGATCCAGCGTTACCTCTCGCAGCCCTTCCACGTGGCCGAAGTGTTTACCGGCGCTCCCGGTAAGTACGTGCCCCTGAAGGAAACGATCCGCGGCTTCAAGATGATTGTCGACGGTGAATGCGACGAGCTGCCGGAACAGGCCTTCTACATGGTCGGTACGATCGACGAAGCCTTCGAAAAGGCCAAGACGATCAAGTAATAAGACTCAGAAACGGAACCGGATGGGTTCATTCGGTTCCGGTTTGAGGGTTATTTCGAAGCCGATTAAACGGAGCAACTTATGGCAACGCTTTTTGTTGACGTCGTCAGCGCAGAAGAAGGCATCTTCTCCGGCGAAGCGTCTTTTGTGGCGCTTCCCGGTCAGGAAGGTGAACTCGGCATTCTGCCCGGCCACGTTCCGCTCATTACCCGCATCCGTCCGGGCGCCGTACGCGTGAAGACGAATGAGGGCAAAGAGGAAAATATTTTCGTTGCCGGCGGCATCCTTGAGGTTCAGCCCGATCGCGTGACGGTTCTTGCCGACACCGCTATTCGTAGCAAAGACCTTGATGAAGCTAAGGCAAAGAAAGCGCTCGAAGATGCCAAGCAGGCCCGGGAACAGGCCAAGAGCAATACGGAAATCGCCAAGCTCGAAGCGACGATGTCCGCTCTGGCTGCTCAGCTTGCCTACATCCGCAGAATGCGCCACTAAGAGAAACCGAGGTTTCCGCGGCTGGTGCACAGCGAAAAAGGACGTCCGGAATAATTCCCGGGCGTCTTTTTTTTGGTAGGATATTCGGATCGCTCTGATGAAATCTGACTTTTAAAGGGAGAGAGGGAGCTATGTTGAAGGATGTTGTTCAGGTCTGCACGGACGGCAGTGACCTGTCTCACAAGGGAATCGAATCGGCGGTGGAAATCGCCAAGGCGCTGGGGCTGCCGGTGCTCGGCATGACGGCCGTCGTGGGTAAGCCGCAGACGGGCGGGCTCGAAGCCGAAGACAAGGATGTTCAGGAACGGCTCCTTGCCGTGAAACGCCTTGCGGAAGCTGCTGAAGTGCCTTTTGAACTCGTTGCGGAACACACGACGGAAGTGGCTCAGGCGATTCTGGATGTGGCCGATCGTCATGAAGCCCGCTTCATTGTGATGGCCAGCCGCGGTTTGGGAACCCTGGGGAGCCTCATCCTCGGTTCTGAAACCCAGAAGGTGCTCGCCAAGGCCGATCGTCCGGTTCTCGTGATCCGCTGATAGATCCTTGAGAAGAAGCCGTCGGGGTCTCCGGTTAAAAGCCGGAGGGGCTTCGGCGGTTTTTGTTTTTTCAGCCGAGTTTGGCGGCGACGTCTGCGGCGCTCATGCCGCGTACGAGAAGGCGTTTGGAGCGATTGGTGTCGCCCGTGATCAGAGTGAGAGCGGATTTAGCGACGCCTAACTCGGAAGCGAGAAACTTCATGAGCTTTTCGTTGGCCTTGCCGTCCACGGGCGGCGCTGTTAGGGCTACCTTAAGCTTTCCGTCGTATTCTCCGACGATCGCGTCGCGCTTGGCACCCGGCTGAGCGTGAACGGCCAAGACAGCCCCTTCGGCATGGGAAGTGACCCACGGCACCGCCTCGGCGGCATCAACGGGCTGCGCCCCGGGTTCAACTGCAGATATTTTTTTCTTTCGACTCATGAAACCGACCAACGATACTTTCCTGCGTGCTCTAAAGCGCGAACAGACCGATTACACACCGCTGTGGCTGATGCGCCAGGCCGGTCGCTATCTGCCGGAATATAACGCGACGCGGGAACGTTTGGGAAGTTTCCTCGCGTTGGCCCAGTCACCGGAAGGCGCTTGCGAAGTGACGTTGCAACCGGTGGATCGTTTCGGACTGGATGCCGCGATTCTTTTTTCTGATATTCTGACGGTACCGGATGCGATGGGGTTGGGGCTTTCCTTCGTAAAGGGGGAGGGTCCGGTGTTTGCCAGACCCGTGCGGACGGAAGCCGACGTGAAGGCGCTTTATGTGCCGGATCCTGCCGAGAAGCTGAAGTATGTGACGGATGCGGTGAGTCTGATTCGAAAGACCCTCAATAACCGTGTGCCGCTCATCGGTTTTTCGGGCTCGCCCTTCACCTTGGCGTGCTACATGATCGAAGGCGGTTCCTCCAAGGACTTCGCGACCGTAAAGCAGATGCTCTACCGGCGCCCTGATCTGTTGCATGCCGTTCTTGATGTGAATGCCAAGGCCGTGACGGCTTATCTCAACGCGCAGATTGAAGCCGGCGCCCAAGCCGTGCAGATTTTTGATACTTGGGGCGGTGCGCTCGCTGACGGTGCCTATCAGGTGTTTTCGCTCAAATACATTGCCGATATCATCCGCGGCCTCAAAAAGGAACAGGACGGTGAGAAAGTGCCCGTCATTGTTTTCACCAAGGGTTGCGGCAATTGGCTCGAAGACCTCGCGTCTTGCGGTGCGGACTGCGTTGGCGTCGATTGGTGCGTCAATCTCGCGGCGGCCCGTCGCCGTACAGGGGATAAGGTGGCGTTGCAGGGCAACATGGATCCGGCGGTGCTTTTTGCCGGTGAAGCGGCCATTAGGGCCGAAGCTCGTCGTTTGATCGATGAATTTGGTCCGGTGGGGCAGGGTGGCCACGTCTTTAATCTCGGACACGGCATCAGCCAATTCACGAATCCGGAAGCCGTGCAGATTTTGGTGGACGAAGTTCACAACTACTCCCGCATCAAGCATCTTTGAAAAAAGTTTCCCGTGGAACACCGTGGAACATAAATCCACAGAGTTATCCACAAGATTTTCTCCGACCTCCGCCGTCCTGTTTTCAGTGACGGCGGTTGTTTTTTTCATTTGACAGGATTTGTTGAGCAATGAATTTAAAGGAAATTGTGTTTTTACCGGCAACGAGGTAAAACGCGGTTCATCAGTGGGGTGGCCACTGACGGTGAGTGAGGGAAAATGCTTCTCCACAAAGTTATCCACAGGTGAAAAAGTGGATCAACCCGTATCTTGTGGTACAGCCCTTTATCATCCCTACGGGTAGCGGTACGAAAAGACAGTTTGAGGAATCGGGTAGGATGCGGTATCGCTTAACCACAGACTTATACACAGACGATTATGACCGCTCTGCAGTTTGCTCGGGTTTTGGTGGATTCACCGCTGCCGCCTCTGGACTATAAAGTTCCGGAAGACATGGCTCTTGCCGCGGGGGATCGGGTGGTTGTCCCGCTGCAGAGCCGTAAGGTGGTCGGCGTAGTGGCGCAACTTTTGCCGTCTACGACGATAGAAGCAAAAAAAATCCGTTCGGTGATAAAACTCCTGGGGGATACGCGGCCGCTTTCCGAAGAGTGGCTTGAGTTCACCAAGTTTGCCTCGGACTACTATCTCGCTTTTTGGGGTGAGGCGGCTTTGGCGGCGTTGCCCCCTTTTTGGCGACGGGTTCCCAAAGCACGGCATGAAGCGACGGTGGCCGGGATGCGGAAACTCAAAATCAAGCCGGTAACGCCTTCCGTGCCGCCGGTTCTTAATGCGGAGCAAACGCAAGCCGTGGCGGCGATTACGAGCGCTCAGGGGTTTGCGCCGTTTCTGCTGTTCGGTGTGACGGGATCCGGAAAAACCGAGGTGTATTTGACCGCCATGCAGGCGGCGTTGAAACGCGATCCGGAAGCGCAGGTACTGCTTTTGGTGCCGGAAATCAACCTTACGCCGCAACTTGAGAAACGGGTGCGGTCGCGGTTTGCCGAAGAAACCGTGGTGACGCTGCATTCCAAACTCGCTCTGAAGGAACGGGCCGCGAATTGGCTCGCGGTTCACGAGGGACGGGCGCGGGTGTTGGTGGGAACGCGGCTTTCCATTTTCGCTAGCTTTATGAAGCTCGCGCTCATTCTGGTGGACGAGGAGCATGACGCGAGTTACAAGGCGGGCGACGGTATCTATTACTCCGCTCGCGATCTCGCCGTCAAACGGGCGCATTCGTTGGGGATTACCTGTGTGTTGGGATCAGCGACGCCGTCGCTTGAGACGTGGGCCAAAGCAAGGGAAGGTCGGTATCGGCTTCTCAAAATGACGACGCGGGCGGCGGCGCACGCAAAACTGCCGGAATTGAAACTCATCGATACACGCGAAGAAAAAGGGGGCACCGTCATTACGGGGCGCCTTAAGGCGGAAGTGGATGCGGCGTTGGAGAGGAAGGAACAGGCCCTTCTTTTCGTGAACCGCCGGGGGTACGCACCGACGCTGACGTGCACGGCCTGCGGCTGGGTGAGCCGTTGCGAGCATTGCTCGAGCTTCACGGTTTATCACAAGGCGGAAAAGAAACTCGTGTGCCACCACTGCGGAACGCGGTATCCGATTCCGCTGCACTGCCCGTCCTGCGGCAACGCGGATTTGTTGGCGTTGGGATCCGGAACGCAGAAAATTGAGGAGGTGGTGCAGGCCACGTGGCCTGATAAAGCGATTCTTCGGATCGACAGCGACAGTACGACGAGGAAGGGGGCTGCGGAAGAGGCGTTCGAGAAGGTGCACGCCGGCAAGGCCGACATTGTGGTGGGCACTCAGATGATTGCAAAGGGGCACGACTTCCAGCGAGTCTCCGTGGTGGGGGTTTTGAATGCTGACGCGCAGTTGGTGAGTCCGGATCTTCGGGCTGAGGAACGGCTTTTTGCGACGTTGATGCAGGTCGCAGGGCGTGCGGGACGCGGGGAAACCACCGGGGAAGTCGCCGTACAGACGCGGTTTCCCGATCATCCGATTTATGACGCTCTGAAGCACCAGGATTATGAAGTCTTTGCCGAGCGGCTTTTAAGCGACCGCCGGGATTTGAATGCACCGCCTTTTGTATTTCAGGCGCTTTTAAAAGCACAGGCGAATACATTGGAACGGGCGTTGGGGTTTCTCACGCGGGCGGCGGCTGCAGCACTCGCGGTGAATGAAGACGGAGCGGTTTTTGTGTACGACCCGGTGCCGATGTCGCTGTTTCGACTGATGGATGTGGAGCGCGGGCAGCTTTTGGTGGAAAGTGCGAGCCGCTCCGCGCTGCATCGTTTTTTGAAACGGTGGACGGGGCAGATGGCTTCAGAAACCGGGGTTGCTTGGCGCATTGAAGTGGATCCCCAGGAAGTCTGAGACGCCGTCGGCGTAAATTCGGCGGTCTCTCAAAGGAATTTTCCGTATTTTCTAGTCACTATTCCCCAAAAATTCGGGCGGATTCCGGGGCTTTTAAATGAAATCGGGATTAAAATCTGCCGCCGCTTTTGTTTCAGGTTATTTCTGAAAGGGATCCGGTCATTACCGGATGCGCCGTTTTTGACGGAATTGAGCCTGAAGCCGAGCGTATAAAAAACATTTCATTCATCAACAGGGATTCACTCATGACTGAACCTCAAGCAACCGCTCCCAAGGCGGAACCGCAGAAGGAAAAGGTCGGCATCGGTGCGTATATTGCGCTGGCGTTGGCCGTGATCCTCTTCTCTGGCGTTTTCTACAAGATGCCGGCCGGCAAAGAATGGCTCGGTGCCTTTGACTTCACGACGTTGATCGGTCACTTCGGTACGATCGCCGGTTCGAAGAACAACTTCACCGGTGCCGGCGGCGACAGCGCCCGCGCAGGTTTCCTCTTCTCTCTTTCTCTCTTCCCGGGTGTGATGCTTGCTTTGGGGCTCATCGAAGTGCTCGCGCACTACGGTGCTCTCCGCGCGGCCCAGGTTCTGATGACCCCGCTTTTGAAGCCGATTCTCGGTGTGCCGGGTTACACGGGGTTGGCGCTCGTGACGGACTTTCAGAGTACGGACGGCGGCGCGGCCTTGACGCGTGCGCTTTACGATGAAAAGCGCGTGACCCGTAAGCAGTTGATTACGATCTGCGCCTGGCAGTACGCGGGTGCAGGGTGCATCAACAACTACTACTCAACGGTGTCGGCCCTTTTCCCGATGTTCCTCTGCCCGGTGTGGATTCCGGTGATCATCATTGTCTGCCTCAAGTTCGTGGGCGGTGCGCTGATCCGTACGGTTCTCTCGACGGTCTATAAGAAGGATTTTGAAAATGACAACTAATACGAACGCCGCCGAACAGAAGAAAGAATCGGGCAATCCGTTTGATATTTTCATCGTCGGGCTCCGTAAGGGCCTCAACATCGGTCTCTACAGCCTGCTTCCCAACGTCCTGATGGCTTTTGTGCTCACTCAGATCCTGCGCCTTTTCGGTGTGATGGATTTCTTGGGTCACACCTGCGGCGGCATCATGGGCATCTTTGATCTGCCGGGCGAAGCAATTACGGTGCTTCTTGCGACGTGGCTCTCCTGCGGCGCCGGCGTCGGTGTGGCTGCGAGCCTTGCCGCTCACGGTTCCCTTACCCCGCACGACATCACGATTCTCGCACCCTGCTTCATTTTGATGGCGTCCCAGATTCAGTACATGGGGCGTTTGTTGGGCGTGGCTGATGTGCCGAAGAAGTACTGGCCGGTGTTGATGGTGAACTCCGTCCTCATGGCCTGCATCGGTATGGAACTGATGCGTTTCTTCATCTGAGTTCTTTGAAGGGGGGCGCTTTTCCGGTAAGAAAAGAATCTCCTTTCACGCTCGGACGAAAAATTGACGCAGGATTACGGTTTTTTCAGGCTATAATCCTGCGCTCCATCCCCGTATTTCAATGGATAGAATGCGACCCTCCGAAGGTTGCGATGTGGGTTCGATTCCCGCCGGGGGTACCAAATCAACCGCCGATCAACCTATTATTCGGGTTTCAGGCGGTTTTTTTGTGCCTGACGTTTTTTAGCCTTCGCTTCGGAAGAGTTCACCATGCCGTTTCCCGTAGACATGTCGCTGCACAACAAGAGCCGTCGTTTCGACATTGCTTTTGATGACGGCGCCGAGTACCGTTTTTCTTATGAATTCTTACGCGTGTTTTCGCCGTCGGCGGAAGTGCAGGGTCATGCCCCCGGAGAAGAAAAACTGCAGGTCGGGAAAATGAACGTCGGCATCGACGGCGTGGACGCCGTGGGGAACTATGCCCTGCGTTTTCGTTTTGACGACGGCCACGATTCCGGACTCTACAGCTTTGAGTATTTGGAAGAACTCGGCAAAAATCAGGAGGCGCTTTGGGATGGTTATCTGAAGGATATTGAAGCTTCCGGGTTCTCCCGCGATCCGGGCGACCCCAAGACGGCGGAAAAACTTGCCGCCGACAAAAAGGCGGCTGAAGCCGCCAAGCAGTGCCATTCGCATCACTGACAAAATACACGATCATGACGGATTTGAACGAAAAGAAACCGGAAGCCGCTTCCGGAAAAACTACGCACTTCGGTTTTGCCACGGTCCCCGAAGAAGAAAAAGCTGCGGATGTGGAGAAGGTGTTTGCGTCGGTCGCAAAGAAGTATGACCTTATGAATGACGTACTTTCCTGGGGGCTGCATCGTCTTTGGAAGCGTCGGGCCATTGCGTCGGCCGGACTTAAAAATGGGGACAAGGTGCTTGATATTGCGTCCGGTACCTGCGATCTCGCGATTGCGTTTGCGCCGATCGTGGGCGAGACGGGGGAAGTGTGGGCGACCGACATCAATCACGCGATGCTCGCCGAGGGGCGCAAACGTCTTTTGAAGACGCATACGAATGCGCATACGGCGCTTTGCGACTGCGAAGAACTCCCCTTTGGCGACAATACGTTTGATGCGGCGACGGTGTCGTTTGGGCTTCGGAACATGACGCACAAAGATCGGGCTTTGAAGGAGATGTGCCGCGTGGTGAAGCCGGGCGGCCGGGTGGTGGTGCTGGAATTTTCGCACTGCGCGAAGTGGATGAAGCCTTTTTACGATCTTTATTCCTTCAAAATCATGCCGTGGCTGGGAAGCAAAATTGCCGGTGATGCCGATAGTTATCGGTACCTTGCGGAATCAATCCGCATGCATCCGGATCAGGCGACGTTGGCCGGTATGATGAAGGAAGCGGGGATGGAACCCGTGACCTGGACCAACATGTTGTTCGGCATTTGTGCACTGCACGTGGGCGTCAAACCCGTACGGTAAAAGTTGCATACAAATTAACCATGGCGACGGCGTGACAAAAAGCACGGTCTCCGTAGAATTGAAAGCGGACTTTCAAGGAAACTTCGGCGATGGGTCGAAGGAAAGAGAGTCCGCGATTTTTTAGAGAAAACAGAATGAAAAAACTCCTGGCGGTTTTTGCCGTGGCTCTCATGATTGTGACGACGATGCCCGACGCGGATGCTGCGGCGCGCTTCGGCGGCGGTGCTTCTTTCGGTCGTTCGGCGCCTACGCTGATGCGTAAGGCACCCGCGGCGGCGCCGCAGCAGAATTTCAACCGCCAGCAGCAGGCGGCTCCGAAGAGCGCCGCTCCGAATGCGGCAGCTGCAAAGCCTGCTTCCCCTTGGAAGGGAATGCTGATGGGGGCGGCGGCTGCGCTGGGGATCGCCGGGCTTCTGAGCGCGTTGGGGCTCGGTGAAGGCGCCGCGCAGCTCGTAATGATGCTTTTGATGGCGATGGCGGTTTTCTTCGTGGTGCGTCTCGTGGCCGGCTTTTTTCTCGCAAAAAAGATGCAGGGCGCCGGTGCCGGCAACAGTAATCTGCAGGATATGCTTTCCCGCATGAATCAGGCGCAGACGGGCGCGCAGCAGGAAGCGCCGCGTCAGCAGCCGATGCCGTCGGCGGCTTCGGCTGTTGCGGATATGCCGGCTGCTTCCGGGAGCGTGATGGATACGTTTGCGACGACGGCCGCGGTTGCAAACGGCGAACTCTCCATTCCCGAAGGTTTTGACAAAGCCGGGTTCGAACGCGTGGCAAAAGAAAACTTCATCAAACTGCAGAAGGCCTGGGATACCGGTAACGTCGTCGAAATCAGCGACTTTACGACGAACGATCTCTTCATTGCCGTCACGCATCAGCTCCGCGATCGCGGCAACGTGAAGCAGACGTCCGAAGTCGTGGATCTTTCCGCCAAGTTTTTGGGACTCACGACGGAAGGTGATGAATACGTGGCCGTTGTGGAATTTACGGGAGCGATGAAGTATTCCGGCGAATTTGAAACGGTGCATGAACGTTGGGTGCTCACGCGGCCCACGAATGAAAAGGAAGGGTGGCTTTTGGCCGGTATCGAACAGGTACAGGATCCGGTAGCGGGGCACGCCTAAAAGACGATCCTTTCCGCTGTAAAACCGTCTGAGACTTTTGAGGGGTCTCAGGCGGTTTTTTGTATCCGTATTTATAAATTCAGAAGAAATAGGGAAAGCCGTTCCGCTCCAATGTCGGCGCGGCTTGGCTAAGGGTCTGCCCTGTGGCGTATTTGGTACGGATACATCATCGGACTTAAGGGAAATCCCTCTCGGTTTGCGAGGGAGAAATTGACGAAAGTTTGATCTCGGTGAAACTTTGGGGCATTAGCGGAAAAAATTGGCCGTCTGATCTTTTCATTTGGGGCAAAAGTGTGCAAACTGCGCACCCCGAAAAAAGATCGAATCAGGCAGCGGCCAAAACGTGTAGTCATCGACGGTCTTTTTTACAAGGAATTGTTTTTTCTCTGTCCCTCGCTTTTTAGGTAAGGAGAGGTGTGATGACGCAGCTGATCGTTTTGGTCTGCTTGTACATGTTGGTTTCGGTCGGTATTGGATTGTGGGCGGCTCGCCGCGTGCGCAATACGGCTGACTACGCGTTGGCGGGACGTTCGCTTCCGTTGATGATGGTGATTACGGCGACGTTTGCGACGTGGTTCGGCAGCGAAACCGTGTTGGGGTTGCCCGGGCGCTTTATTGAAGGCGGTATTGCCGGTGTCATTGAAGAACCCTTCGGTTCCGGCATGGCGCTGGTCTTGGTCGGGATGTTTTTTGCCCGTAAGCTCTACAAGATGAATCTTCTGACCATCAGCGACTTTTACCGTCGCCGTTACGGTCGGAAGATTGAACTTGCCTGCTCGATTTTCATCATCATTTCCTACCTCGGTTGGGTGGGAGCGCAGATTGCGGCCCTGGGGTTGGTGTTGAACCTCGTCACCGAAGGTTTCGTGAGTGTTTCCGCCGGTATGACGATCGGTACGTTCGTCGTACTCTTTTACACCGTGTACGGCGGTATGTGGTCCGTGGCAGTGACGGATTTCTTCCAGATGATCATCATCGTCGCGGGGCTTGTAGCCGTGGCCGTCTGTGCCGGTGATATGGCGGGCGGTTTCTCTAAAGTCATTGAATTTGCGGATTCCCGTCATCTCTTTAATCCGTTGCCGGAAGCCGGTGTGACGAATTGGCTCTTCTGGATTTCGGCGGCAATCACGATGATGATCGGCTCCATTCCGCAGCAGGACGTGTTTCAGCGCGTAATGAGCGCCAAGAGTGCCGGTACGGCGGCGCGCGGTGCGGCGTTGGGCGGTATTTTCTACATCTTCTTTGCCTTTGTGCCGATGTTTATCGTCTGCGCGGCGGTGCTCGCGATGCCGGGGGTGGGAGAGATGCTTTTGAACACCGATCCTCAGCGTTTGTTGCCCACGCTCGTGCGTGATTACATGCCGGGATGGCTGCGCGTGATCTTTTTCGGAGCCGTGCTGTCTGCGGTGATGTCGACGGCATCTGCGACGATGTTGGCCCCTTCGACGACGTTTGTGAAGAACGTGTTGGCGGACTTCATCCGCATCACGCCGGATCGTCAGCTTTTTTACATGCGTGCGACGCTCTTCGTGTTTGCCGTGGCGGTTCTCACCTACAGCCTTTGGTTTGAAGGAACGGCGATTTATGACATGGTGGCAATGGCGTATCAGTTCCCGGTCGTAGGTGCTTTCTGGCCCTTGGTCTGCGGCATTTATTGGAAGCGTGCAACGACGCAGGGTGCGTGGCTTTCCATCGTGTCCGGAGCGGTTGTATGGGTGATTCTGACGGCAACGCCTACGGGAAGCGTGTTCCCGTCGGTGTTGGGCGGTTTTATGGCGGCGGGCGTCGGTATGGTGGCAGGGAGCCTGATGCCCACTCGCAGCAATGCCCGTTACCGTCGTTGGCAGGCGGTTACCGCGGCGGTCTGACGCGCTCTGAACTCATCCCGAAAAACGGACGGTCTGAAGAAAGCTTCGCCGTCCGTTTTTTATGACGCTTTTTTCGGTTCAAGATCGTTGCGTCCGATAAAATCCGAATGTTTTCTCGAAATCCGCCCGAATCTCTATGTCAGCGAAAGGGCGTTAAACATTGAAGGACTTTTATTGTGATCAACGTCGTTATTTTGGCAGCCGGTCTCGGCAAGCGCATGCACTCTTCTTTACCGAAGGTGCTGCAGCCCTTGGCGGGGCGTCCCATGATTTCCCATGTGCTTTCCGCGGTGCAGACCGTGAAGGACGTCGCTAAGACCGTGGTGGTCGTGGGGCACAAGGCCGAAGAAGTTAAGGCCGCTTTGGCCGGGTTTGACAACGTCGAATACGCGCTGCAGGAACCTCAGTTGGGAACCGGGCACGCGCTGCAGCAGGCCTTGCCCCTCCTGGATCCTGCGGCGGAAACGACGCTCGTGCTGTTGGGCGACGTGCCGTTGATTCAGCCCGAAACCATTGAACGCCTGCGGGATGCCGCGGGCGACGGCATGGCGCTTTTGACGACGGTGCTCCGCAATCCTACGGGGTACGGCCGGATTCTGCGTCAACGGGGCCGCATCGTTGCCATCGTGGAGCAGAAGGATGCCACGGAAGGGCAAAAGCAGATTCGTGAAGTTAATACGGGCATCATGCTTTTCCCGACGGCGCGTCTTTCGGGGTGGCTTTCTGAATTGAAACCCGCGAACGCCCAGGCCGAGTACTACCTCACGGACGTGATCGGTCTTGCGGTGCGTGACGGCGTGCGCATTAATTCCGCACGGCCGCGACGCAGCTTTGAAGTCGAAGGCGTGAATTCGAAGACGCAGTTGGCTCGTTTGGAAGGTATTTGGCAGGATCATCAGGCGGAACAGCTGACGGACGCGGGTGTTACCGTGATCGATCCGTCGCGTCTGGATATCCGCGGAAAACTTACCTGCGGCGAAGATGTCGTGATCGACGTGGGTTGCGTGTTTGAAGGCAACGTGGTGTTGGGCGACCGCGTGAAGGTCGGCCCTTACTGCGTCATCCGCAATTCGGAAATCGGTGCGGGAACCGTGGTGGAAGCCTTTACGCATATGGACGGCGCCAAAGTGGGCAACGACAATAAGGTGGGGCCGTATGCGCGACTGCGTCCGGGGATGGAATCCGCGGACAAAGTGCATCTCGGCAACTTTGTGGAAGTCAAAAAGAGCACGATCGGCGAGGGGAGCAAAGTGAATCACCTCTCCTACATCGGCGACACGGAAATGGGGAGCGGCGTCAATGTCGGCGCCGGTACCATCACCTGCAATTACGACGGCGTGAATAAGTTCAAGACCGTGATCGGCAACGACGTTTTCATCGGTTCGGACACGCAGCTGATTGCCCCGGTGACGGTCGGCGACGGTGCGACACTCGGGGCCGGTACGACGCTCGCAAAAGATGCGCCCGCCGGAAAACTCACGTTGTCGCGCGCTCCGATGAAGACCGTGGAAGGCTGGGTGCGTCCGAAGGATCGCGCCTAAAGGGCGGCTTCGTCTCGTTTTGATTTTCGGGACAAGACGACTGCGGGTTGTCTTGTCTCCCAAAGGACACAACTATGTGCGGAATTGTGGCCGGCGTCAGCCGGAAAAAAGTCATGCCGATCCTTCTTGAAGGCTTGCGGCGTTTGGAATACCGCGGCTACGACAGCTGCGGCGTGGCAGTCATTGAGGGCGGAGCGATCCGCCGTGCGCGTTCCGTGAAGCGCGTACAGGAATTGGCGGAGCAGGTTGAAGCCGAAAAGTTGGACAGCACGGTGGGGATCGCCCACACGCGCTGGGCGACGCACGGCGGCCCCGTGGTCTGCAATGCGCACCCGCATATTGCGGGTGGTCGGATTGCTTTGGTGCATAACGGCATTATTGAAAACTACGCTGAAATCCGTGAGGAATTGCTGTCTGCCGGTGTGACGTTTGAAAGTCAGACGGATACGGAAGTGCTGGCGCATCTTGTGAACCATTACTACGAGGGAGACCTTCTGGCGGCGGTGGAGAGGGCGTTAAACCGCGTGCGCGGTGCCTACGGGATTGCCGTGATGGCCCTGGATGAACCGGGACGGATCGTTGCGGCGCGACTGGGCTCTCCGATGGTGGTGGGGTTGGCTGATGAAGGCAACTTTATTGCGAGCGACGCGATGGCCTTGGCGGGTGTCACCGACCGCATCATTTTTGTTGAAGACGGCGACGTGGCGGACGTGACGACGGAAAAGGTGGCGATCTATGCGCACGAAGGGAAAGACTATCGCCCCGTCGAACGCAGGGTGATGAAGGTGCAGGCCTACACGGGCGCCGCGGAGTTGGGTCCTTATCGCCACTACATGCAGAAGGAAATCTTCGAGCAGCCGCGCGCGTTCGGGGATACGTTGGAAGGCGTGGAGGGAATTACGCCGACGCTCTTCGGCAAAGAGGCTGAAGAGGTTTTTAAAGACGTCAACCGCGTGCTCATCATTGCCTGCGGTACGAGTTTTTACGCCGGGTTGACGGCGAAGTATTGGTTGGAAGCCGTGGCCGGGATGCCGTGCGACGTAGAGGTCGCGAGCGAATATCGGTACCGCGAACCCGTGACGGATCCGAAGACGCTCGTCGTCACCGTGTCGCAGTCCGGGGAAACGGCCGATACCATCGCGGCACTCAAATTTGCGAAGTCCCGCGGAATGGCTAAGACGCTTGCGGTTTGTAACGTCGCCCAGAGCGCTTTGGTACGCGAAAGTCTGCTTCACTACATTACGCGCGCCGGCGTGGAAATCGGTGTGGCGAGCACTAAGGCGTTTACGACGCAGTTGGCGGCGCTCTACCTTCTGACGCTGGTGTTTGCAAAGCTGCGCGGCAGGCTCGACGAAAAGGCAGAAGCCGAAGCACTTACGCGGTTGCGGCACGTGCCGACGGCTTTGACGGCGGTGCTCGCGTTGGAGCCGCAAATCATCGCCTGGGCCGAACGCTTTGCCCGAAAGGAACATGCGTTGTTTTTGGGGCGCGGCATGCATTATCCGATCGCCCTTGAGGGCGCTTTGAAACTTAAAGAAATCAGCTACATCCATGCTGAAGCTTATCCCGCGGGCGAGTTAAAGCACGGCCCCTTGGCATTGGTCGACGAAAATATGCCCGTGGTGACGATTGCGCCCAATGATGAGCTCATTGAGAAGTTAAAGAGCAACATGCAGGAAGTTCGCGCCCGCGGCGGAGAACTCTACGTCTTTGCGGACGGGGATTCGGCGATTGCGTCCGAGGAACATGTGCACGTCATCCGGCTGCCGGAAAACTACGGGGATCTTTCGCCCGTGCTTCACGTGGTGCCGCTGCAGTTGTTGGCGTACCACACGGCTTTGGCACGGGGAACGGATGTTGATAAACCGCGTAATCTCGCGAAGTCCGTGACGACGGAATAATTGTTCGAGTAGGCAAAATCGCTCAGAAATCGGGGCTTCGGTCCCGTCTCGCCGCCCGTCGGCCGGGAGTATGATCTAAAAATCGTGCTTGCGGCTTCGGACGGCGTTTTTGTCTCTGGGGCGGCTGAGATTGATTTTTTTTGCAGTCGGCTGTTTTGGACGGGCGGTTTTCAAAAAAAGACGTGACCTGCCTCGTTGAGCAGCATATAGAGGTATTCGAACATGGAAAAGAAGAATCTGGACTGGGCCAATCTCGGGTTTGGCTACACAAAGACGGACTATCGCTGGCAGAGCGAATGGAAAAACGGCGCCTGGGATGAGGGCGGCCTTATTACGGACGAATACATCAAGCTTTTGGAATCGGCCTGTGTGTTCCATTATTCCCAGAGTTGCTTTGAAGGGATGAAGGCCTACACGACGAAGGACGGGCACATTGTTACCTTCCGTCCGGACCAGAACGCGCTGCGTATGGAAAAGACGGCTGAACGTCTGGCGATGCCCGTGATGCCGGCGGCTAAGTTTGTGAAGGCCGTGGAAGAGACGGTGCGCGCCAATGCCGCCTGGGTGCCGCCCTATGGTACCGGGGCTTCCCTTTACATCCGTCCCGTGATGATCGGTTCCGGTCCCCAGATTGGGGTGGCGCCGGCCCCTGAATTCCTCTTCCGGGTCTTTGTGATGCCGGTGGGTTCTTACTTCAAGGGTGGTGTGAAACCCATTAAGTTGCGTGTTTCCGACTATGACCGTGCGGCCCCGAACGGCACCGGTCACATCAAAGCGGGGCTTAACTACGCCATGAGCCTTTATCCCACAATGGAAGCTCATAAGGAAGGTTTTGCGGAAAACGTCTACCTCGATCCCCGTACCCGTACGTACGTGGAAGAAACGGGCGGTGCGAACCTTCTCTTCGTGACGGATGACAATACGCTCGTCGTGCCGAAGAGCAGTTCGATTCTCCCCTCCATCACCCGTCGCTCCTTGGTTTACGTGGCGCAGCACTACCTCGGCATGAAGGTGGATGAACGTCCGGTCGCTTTTGATGAGGTGAAGAACTTCAAAGAATGCGCTCTTTGTGGTACGGCCGCAGTGCTTGCGCCCGTGGGCGAAATCCATACGCACGACGGCGTCATCGCCTTCCCGTCCGGCATGGAGAAAATCGGTGAAGTGAGCGCGAAGCTCCGCAATACCTTGACCGGTATTCAGGATGGTGAAATCGAAGCCCCTGAAGGCTGGATCGATCAGATCTGCTGATAGTGACTTCTCCCCGCTTACGGGCGGGGAGGCAACAAAGAAGCCGCACGACGCAATCCGCCGGCGGCTTTTTTGTTGCCCGTGAAACGGGTCACATCGCGGACGTGATGAAACTCTTGATGCCGGAGCCCACGAACTGCACACCGATGCAGATGAGGATGAAGCCCATGAGTTTCCCCAACACGGCCATGCCGGAGGGACCTAAGTGTTCGGAGCAGTATTCGCTCGAGCGCAACGTGAGCCAGGCGATGAAACTTGTCACGGCAATCGCAAGCGCCGTCATCACAAATGCGGAGACCATTTCGGTCTTGGTGCTGATTTCAGCAATTTCGGTGGAAAAACCGATCACGACGGCAATGGTACCGGGGCCGGCGATGCCGGGCATGGCAATTGGAAAGAAGGAATAGTCTTCTTTATTGCGGCGTACCATTGGGGCGTTGTTGGGACTCTGGCCGCCGAACAGCATCTGGTAGCCGATCATGGCGACGACGAGGCCGCCCGCAATACGCATGGCACTGTAGCTGATGCCGAAGAAGGTGAGAAGCAGGTTTCCGGCGATGAGGCTCACGAGCATCACGAGGAACGAATAGATCGCGGCCCAGTTGGCCTGCTGATGGCGCTGTTCGCGCGTCATGCCGACTGTTAGGCTCACAAAGAGCGGTATTTTGGTGGGCGGATTGGTGATGACGATAAGCGACACCAGGGCGCCGAAAAAGTACTGCAGGTGGAGTGCTTCCAACATAACGCAGCCTATAAAAAGTAAGGCGTAAAGGGGCGGGGCCCAAAAAGAACGGCGGCATTCTAGGCGAAACTAAGCGCATTTATCTAGC
Source organism: uncultured Sutterella sp. (assembly GCA_900544255.1). GTDB lineage: Bacteria > Pseudomonadota > Gammaproteobacteria > Burkholderiales > Burkholderiaceae_F > Duodenibacillus. The sequence goes on along the minus strand of UQUM01000001.1, from coordinate 12,937 downwards.
CTCAGGGAATGTTCGATGCCGTCTTTGCGTTTTTCCTAATCCTTTCGAAGGAGAAAAAGAGTGCAACGGGTTGACTTTATTAAAAATTGTAACAACGAACGAGCAGAAAACGGAACAAAGTGGTTAAAATACTGAATCCTCATTCAGTCTTTGGTGTACCGCTCCCCGGTCAGAGCGGTTTTTCTTTCTTGTGTACCGATTTCATGTCCAGAGACTGGATCATCCCTAACGGGTAATCGGCTTTACGGAGCTTTCTGAAAAATGTTGTTGAAATATCAGCCGCGTATGGCTGCCGCTGCGACCGCCGTTGCGGCGACCATTCTTCTGTCCGCCGGTATGGTGAATGCGCAGACGGCGCCGCTCACCCAGGTGGAAGTGACGGAAATGAAGTTGGAAGACGCGGTGATCCGCGATGAACTCTCCGGGCGTACGACGGCCTATCAGGTCGCCGAAGTGCGTCCTCAGGTTTCGGGCATCATCGAAAAACGTCTTTTTGAAGAAGGCGCGGAAGTGAAGGCAGGTCAGTCCCTGTACCGGATCGATCCGAGCCTTTATCAGGCGCAGGTGAATTCGGCGGAAGCCGCCTTGAAGCAGGCGCAGGCGAGCCTCACGGTTGCGAAGGCCGACGCGAAACGTTCCGCCAAACTCGTGGTGACGAACGCCGTGAGCCGTTCGTCGGACGATCAGGCGCAGGCGCAGTTGAAGGTGGCGGAAGCGAACGTTGCCGCCGCAAGGGCCGCGCTTGACACCGCCCGCATCAATCTTCGCTACACACAGGTGAAGAGCCCGATTTCCGGTCAGGTGTCTTTGTCGGAAGTGACGCCGGGTGCTCTCGTGACGGCGAACCAGGCGGCGCGGCTGACGGTGGTGCAGCAGTTGGATCCCATTTACGTGGACGTGACGCAGTCCTACGGCGTCATGGACAAAATCCGTCGGCGCTTTGCCGACGGTGAACTCACCAACGGCGGTACGGAAGCCGAAGTGGAATTGGTGCTGGACGACGGCGCGAAGTACGCTCATAAGGGCAAACTCACCTTTAAGGACGCGCTCGTGAACGAAACGACGGGGACGGTGCGCATCCGCGCGGAATTTCCCAATCCCGAACGTCGCCTGATGCCGGGACAGTACGTGCGTGCCGTCATCAACGAAGGTGTGCGCAAGAACGTGATTAAGCTCGATCAGCGCGCAACGATGCGTCACACGAACGGGAAGCCCTATGTGTACGTGCTGACGGACGACAACAAGGTGCAAACGCGCGATATCGTTACGTCAGGCACCGAGGGTGCCTATTGGCTCGTGGACAGCGGCTTAAAGGCTGGTGACCGTGTGATCGTCGAAGGTATTCTCAAGATCCGTCCGGGGCAGGCTGTGGCACCGGTGGCTGCCGGTCCTCAGCCTCAGAAGACCAATACGCTCGCGAAGTAATCCGGCACTGTGGAGCCTAAAAAACTATGTTGAGTCGATTTTTTGTCGAACGCCCGATTTTTGCTTGGGTGGTCGCGATCGTCATCATGCTCGTCGGGGCCTTGGCGATCTTTAATCTTCCCGTGTCGCAGTACCCCAATATTGCGCCGCCGCAGGTGACGATCAACGCCACCTACCCCGGTGCTTCGGCTGAAACCATGTCCCGCACGGTGACGCAGGTTATTGAAAAGGACATGACGGGGTTGGACGGTCTGATCTACATGAATTCCAGCGCGGATTCGACGGGCCGTATGACGATTACGCTCACGTTCGAGGCCGGTACGAATCCTGATATTGCTCAGGTTCAGGTACAGAACAAACTGAAGAAGGCGGAATCGTCTTTGCCTGAGACCGTGACGCGCCTCGGCGTGTCGGTTGATAAGAGTTCTGCTTCCTTCCTGATGGTGGTGGGGTTCGTAGATCGTACGGGCCGCATGAATTCCGGCGACTTGGGGGACTTCCTCACGAACAACGTGGAAGAAACTTTGTCGCGTGTGAAGGGTGTGGGTGAAGCGACGGTGTTCGGTGCGTCCTATGCCATGCGAATCTGGATGGATCCGGGCTTACTCATGAAGTATGGCCTGCAGCCTTCCGATGTGTCTGCCGCGATTTCCGCACAGAACGTTCAGGTGGCGGCGGGCGATATTGCCGGTCAGCCTACGAACGGCAAGCGCATGATTACGGCGACGCTGCGCGCAAGTTCTTTGATGACGACGCCGGAAGAATTCGAAAACATCACGCTTAAGACCTTGGCCGACGGTTCCGTCGTGCGCATCAAGGACATCGGCGAGGTGGGCTTGGGTCAGGAAACCTACACGTTTGAAGGTAAGTTTGACGGCGTGCCGTCTTCGGGTATTGCCATTAAGCTGAGTTCGGGGGCGAACGCCCTCGGAACAGCCGACCGCGTGCGTGCAAAGGTGGCGGAACTGTCACCCTACTTCCCCGAAGGCGTGGAAGTGATTTACCCCTTCGATACGACGCCTTTCGTGAAGGCCGCTCTTGAAGAAGTGGTGAAGACTTTGATCGAAGCCATCATCCTTGTGGTGTGCGTGATGTACCTCTTCCTGCAGAACTGGCGTGCAACGATCATTCCGACGATCGCCGTGCCGGTGGTGCTTCTGGGGACGTTCGGCGTCCTGGGGGCGCTGGGGTACTCCATCAATATGCTCACGATGTTTGCTTTGGTACTCGCGATCGGCCTCTTGGTGGATGACGCCATCGTGGTCGTTGAAAACGTCGAACGCGTGATGAGCGAAGAGGGGACGGACGCGAAGACCGCGACCATCAAGTCGATGGGCCAGATTCAGGGCGCTCTGATCGGTATTGCCATGGTGCTTTCCGCCGTGTTCATTCCGATGGCCTTCTTCGGCGGTTCTACCGGCGTAATTTATCGTCAGTTCTCGGTGACGATCGTGTCGGCGATGGTTTTGTCCGTCATCGTCGCTCTGACGTTGACGCCGGCCCTCTGCGCGCAGTATCTGAAGCAGGTGAAGGCGGGACATCATCTGGAAAAGACCGGGTTCTTCGGTTGGTTCAACAATGGGTTCCGCAAGATGACGAGCGGCGTGCGCGCGTCGGTCGCCAACCTCGTGAAGCACATCGCCCGTCTCATGGTGATCTACCTCGTGCTCGTGGGCGCCGTGGTTTGGGGCTATATGCACCTGCCGAGTTCCTTCATGCCGGCGGAAGACCAGGGCGTGCTCCTCATGATGATGCAGTCGCCTGCGGGTTCTACGGCGGAACGTACGGATGCGGCGTTGGCTCGCTTCCAGCAGACGATTTCGAAGTCCGAAGCTAAAGATGTGGAATCCGTCTTCTATGTGCGCGGATTCTCGTTTGCCGGTACGGGTCAGAACAACGCCATGGGCTTTTTGAAGTTGAAAGACTGGAGCGAGCGAAAGACGCCGGATACGAGCATAGGCGCCATCATGGGTCGCGTGCAGGGCCTGCTCTTCTCACCGATGTTTAAGGACGTGATGGGCTTTGCGTTCCCGTTGCCCGCCGTGCCGGAATTGGGTGTGGCCGAAGGTTTTGACTTCTACTTGCAGGATCGCGGCGGCAAGGGCCACGACAACCTGATGCAGGTGATGAATCAGTTCCTTGCGGCCGCAAACGCTGATCCGCGCTTAACGCAGGTGCGTCATAACGGTATGGCCGATACCCCCATGCTGCAGGTGAATGTGGATTATGGTAAGGCGCGTGCCATGGGCGTATCGGATACGACGATCAATTCGACGTTGAATTCCGCCTTGGGTTCGAGCTACGTGAATGACTTCATGGATCAGGGGCGCTTGAAGAAGGTCTACATCCAGGGTAAAGAAGACAGCCGCGGTGAAATCGAAGACATTGGCAAGTGGCACGTGCGCAACAGCGCGGGCGAAATGGTACCGTTCTCGTCTTTCATGACAGTGGAATGGACCTACGGGTCGCCGCGTCTGGAACGCTTCAACGCGTTGGATGCCGTCAACATTCAGGGCAGCCCCGCCGCCGGCGTTTCTTCCGGCCAGGCGATGGACGCCGTGGAAGAAATCATGAAGACGCTGCCGCCCGGCTACTCCATCGAATGGAACGGGGTGTCTTACCAGGAACGTGTGGCAGGCAGCAACGCCGGTCCCCTCTATGCGGTTTCGCTTCTGGTGGTGTTCCTCGCCTTGGCCGCCCTTTATGAGTCCTGGTCGATTCCGGTCGCCGTGATTCTCGTGGTGCCGTTGGGGGTGTTGGGTGCCCTTGCGCTTACCTGGATCTGCGGCAAAGAAAACGACGTGTACTTCCAGGTGGGTTTGTTGACCACTGTGGGGCTCGTCGCAAAGAACGCCATTTTGATCGTGGAATTTGCGCGCGAACTCTATGAAAGCGGTATGGACGCGTTGGCGGCCGTCGTGGAAGCGGTGCGTCTGCGTCTGCGTCCGATCGTGATGACGTCCTTGGCGTTCGGTCTCGGTGTGGTGCCGTTGGCGTTGGCGCACGGCGCGGGTGCCGGCGCGCAGTCCGCGATCGGTGTGGCCGTGTTGGGCGGGATGCTGACGGGTACCTTCCTCTGCATCTTCTTCGTGCCGGTGTTCTACGCGCTTATTATTCAAATCTTCAGCAAGAAGAAAACGAACAACCTGCCGGCGGCATCTGCCTCGGCCGATAAGGAAACGAATCATGCGTAAGAGCTTGTGTCTTCTTCCCCTGGTGTCGGCGCTGATGCTGACGGGGTGCGTGTCGCTTGCGCCGGACTACGAACGTCCGGAAGCACCGGTGGCGCAGGCGTGGCCCGCGGATGCGGCAACGGCCAACGCCAAAGTGGTGACCGAGGGGCTCGCGGCCTGGAGTGATTTCTTCACCGACGAGCGCCTTGTGAAGCTCATCAACGCGGCGCTTGAAAACAACCGTGATCTTCGGGCGGCGGTTTACAACGTCGAAAAGGCCCGTGCGCAGTACAACGTGAACCGTGCGAATTTGTTGCCCTCCATTGCGGCGGCGGGCAGCGAAACGGCGCGCAGTTCCGGCGTGAATACGCCGCAGCCTTCAGGCGGTGCGCAGCACACCTATTCGGCTCAGGCGGCGCTCTCATCGTATGAACTCGACTTCTTCGGTCGTGTAAGAAACGCGAACGAACAGGCACTGCAGGCGTACTTCCAAACGGAAGCTGCGCAGCGCTCGGCGCAGATGACGGTGATTACCGACACGGCACAGACGTGGCTCGCGTTGGGAGCTGCCAAGAGCCAGTTGAAGCTTGCGGAAGAAACCTTCAAGAGCCAGACGGAAAGCGCGAAACTCATCGAAAAGAGTTACGAGCTCGGCGCTTCGAGCCTCATTGACGTGCAGCAGGTGCGTCAGAGCGTTGCGACCGCTACCGCCGCCCGCGTGCAGGCGGTGCGCTCGGTTGCACGGTACCGCAATGCCCTGGCATTGCTCGTGGGGGCGGCCTACGACACGGCTTTGGAACCCGAAGGTCTTGAAACGGCGAGCGTAAACCGTGTGTCCGCTATTTCGAACGTGCCGTCTGAAGTACTGCTGCAGCGCCCGGACATCGCATCGGCGGAAGCGCAGTTAAAGAGCGCCAATGCCAATATCGGCGTCGCCCGTGCGGCCTTCTTCCCACGCATTACGTTGACCGGGTTCTACGGGACGTCGTCTTCAGAACTTTCCAACCTTTTTGATGCTGGCACCAAAGTGTGGCAGTTTGTACCGTCCGTGTCGCTCCCGATCTTTGCGGGCGGCGCAAACGTGGCGAACTTGAATGCCGCCAAGGCGCAGCAGAAGGCAGCGTTGGCGACTTATGAAGGGGCGATCCAGAAGGCTTTTAAGGACGTGGCGGATGCGCTTGCGACCGAAGGCACCGTGGACGAAGAGTTGAAGGCCCGCAAGGACTTGGCGGACGCGGCGGCGGAAACCTACCGTCTTGCGCAGGAACGCTACAAAAGCGGAGCAGACAGCTACTTGTCCGTTTTGGACAGTCAGCGGACGAACTTCTCAGCACAGCAGGGACTGATCTCCGCTCAGCTTGCGCGCTCGGCAAGCCTCGTGACGCTCTATAAGGCGATGGGCGGCGGCTCGGTTATCGCGACGCCTGAGAAGTAAATGGGGACCGCAACCGAAACGGCGGTTTCGCTCGGGCGATCCCGCCGGCGGCGGCCCGGGGAACCTTCGCCGCGTGAAATTAACCGCGAACAGCGGTTTGCGCAGATTCTTCATGCGGCGTACGTCTGCTTCACGAAGAAAGGCTTTCACAGTACCTCAATGAGCGACATCGCCCGGGAAGCCGGGGTGAGCGTCGGACATCTCTACAACTTCTTTGAAAGTCGGGATGCCATTGTGGAAGTCTTTGCGCAGCGCGAACTCGACAAACTCCGTGAGAAAAATCGGTTTTACCGGGAGAGCAATCTCTCGGAAGAGGAAATCTGCCGGCAGTCAGTGTACGAATTGGCGCTCACGAAGCTCGATAAAACGGCGGCGCGTCTTACGTTTGAGATTCTGTCGGAATCGGTGGTGAATCCGCGGATTCAGCGGGCGGTGAAGACGTACGATGCCGCGTGGCATGAAATTCTGTTGCCTTGTTACATGAAAAACGGGCGTCTCACGCGGGAGGAAGCGGAAGCCAGGCTCGATGCGGATTTGTCACTCGTTGACGGACTCTACTTTCGGGTACTCGGTCAGGAGTCGCTCGATAAGGAGCGGTTGGCGAAGAAGGTCGCTGATCGAATTTGGCGCTCCATGAACGGGAGTGCTGTCGCTTAAAACAAAGGAAACCGTCGGTTCTTCAGAATCGGCGGTTTTTTCTTAGCCGTTGACCCTGTGGGACTTTAAGACGTTTAGGCGGATTCTCCTAGGGGAGACCCTGAGAGAAAATGAGAAGATTTTCAATCCTTGCGATATCATCGAAAGATGTAGTGCAAATTCCTCAGCCGATTATCTTGCGCGCTCGAAAAGAAACTGCAAAAATAGCCCGCGTTTGTAAAGAACCCGTTGAACCTTTGCGTCGAGGCAAAGAAAAGAGATCTCTTTTCAATAAACCCCCGATTGGAACATCAACGGAACCGAACAATTGACGGGCCGCGTGAGCGGCCCGCTGAGGTAATGGGCATCATGAGCAAAAAGCGTACCCCGATTTACAAGGTTCTTTATTTCCAGGTGATCTGCGCCATTATTTTCGGCGTCCTCCTGGGGTACTTCTTCCCCGACGTCGGTGCCCAGATGAAACCGTTCGGCGACGGCTTCATCCGCCTCATCAAAATGATCATCGCCCCCGTCATCTTCTGCACGGTTGTCACCGGTATTGCTGGTATGGAGGACATGAAGAAGGTGGGGAAAACCGGGGGGCTCGCGCTGCTTTATTTTGAAGTCGTGTCGACGATCGCGCTCATCATCGGTCTTATCGTGGTGAACGTCTGCCAGCCCGGTGTCGGCATGCACGTGGATCCGTCGACTTTGGACAGCGGTGCGGTGGCGGCTTACACGGGGCCGGGCAAGATGCAGACTACGACGCAGTTCTTGATGAACATCATTCCGCATACCGTCGTGGGGGCGTTTGCGGACGGTGAAATTCTGCAGGTTTTGTTCTTCTCGCTTCTTTTTGGGTTTGCGCTTCATAAGTTCGGCGGCCGCGGTACGTTGATTTTCGACGTGATTGAAAAGAGTTCGCACGTCCTTTTCCAGATCGTGGGCATGATCATGCGCGTGGCGCCTGTGGGTGCGTTCGGCGCAATGGCTTTTACGATCGGTAAGTACGGTATCGGGTCGTTGCTTCCCTTGGCGGAACTGATGGGGACGTTCTATCTCACGTGTCTTCTCTTTGTGCTCGGGGTGCTGGGCGGCATCTGCCGTTGGCACGGGTTCTCTATCTTCCGCTACATCGGCTATATCAAGGAAGAGCTTCTGATTGTCCTTGGGACGTCGTCTTCGGAATCCGTGCTCCCGCGCATGATGGCGAAGATGGAACACGCAGGCGTCAGTAAGCCCGTCGTGGGGCTCGTGATCCCGACGGGATATTCCTTTAACTTGGACGGCACGGCGATTTATCTCACGATGGCCGCCGTCTTCATTGCTCAGGCCTGCGACGTACAGATGACGATCATGCAGCAGGTGACGCTTTTGGCCGTGTTGCTTCTGACGAGTAAGGGTGCGGCGGGCGTGACGGGGTCGGGCTTTATTGTGCTCGCGGCGACATTGTCGGCCGTGGGGCACGTGCCGGTGGCCGGTTTGGCACTGATTCTTGGGGTGGACCGCTTCATGAGTGAAGCCCGAGCGCTTACCAACATGATCGGCAACGGCATCGCCTGCATCGTCGTGGGACACTGGATGAAGGATGTGAACGAAGATCAGTTGAACGAAGTGATGCATCCGAAGAACCGGCATCTTGCGGAAGCCGCCGCGAGCGCTCAGGAATTGGAGCAGATCGCGGGCGCGAAGGCGAAGTACGACCATAAGCCGGACGCGAAGGCCGACGTCTGATACAGCCTTTCCCTCCAAAAAATCGCCCCGCCTTTCATTGAGAACGGCGGGGCGATCTGCATTAAGCGTTGTCGCTGACGATTACTTCAGGCGCACCGGGATGAAGATGCGGCCGTTCTTACGCTGCACGAGGATCCGGAGGTTCTTGCTCTTGGCGAGAATCGCTCCCAAGTCCGTGCTCTTACGCATCTTGACGCCGTTCACGTTCACGATGATGTCGCCTTCAACGATCCCCGCTTTCTTCGCAGCGCCTTCGCTCTTTACAACCAAGAGGCCTTCGGTCTCCGCCTGCTGTTTTTCTTCGTCATTTAAGCCCCGTACCGTGACGCCCAAGGCTGCCGCTTTGGCGTGACCGCCCTGTTTGCCGGACTGCCAGTCGTCGTTGCCGGCTTCGGCAATCTGCACTTTCACGGTCTGCGACTTACCGTCGCGCAGTACCGTGAGCGTGGCGGTATCACCCGGTTTCATGGCGCTGATGATGACGGGCATGTCACCGCTCGATTCCACGGTCTTGCCGTTGACGGTCGTGATGATGTCGCCTTCCTGCAGTTCGCTTTTTGCGGCAGGGCCGTCTTTATCGATCTGCGCGACGATGGCGCCCTTTACGCTCTTAAGGCCAAAGGATTCCGCGAGTTCCGGCGTGATGTTCTGAATCATGACGCCGATGCGGCCGCGGGTGACTTTGCCGGTTTTCACGAGCTGATCCTTGATCTGCAGCGCAAGATCGATCGGGATCGCGAAGGAGAGGCCCATGAAGCCGCCCGATGTGGAGAAGATCTGGGAATTGATGCCCACGACTTCGCCGTCCATGTTAAAGAGCGGGCCGCCGGAGTTACCGGGATTCACCGCAACGTCCGTCTGAATAAAGGGGACGTACTGATCGTTCGGCAGCTTGCGGCTCTTTGCGGACACGATGCCCGCGGTCACCGTGTTGTCGAGACCGAAGGGACTGCCGATGGCGGCGACCCATTCTCCGACCTTAAGATTGTCGCTGTTGCCCATCTTCAGAACCGGCAGATCTTTGGCGTCGATCTTTACGACGGCAATGTCGGTTTTGGCATCGCTTCCCAAGACCTTGCCCTTAAATTCCCGGTTGTCCGTGAGACGAACCGTAATGGTGTCCGCACCGTCCACGACGTGATGGTTCGTGAGGATGAGACCATCGGCGCTGATGATGAAGCCGGATCCCGTGCCGCGCTGTTCAGGCACTTCGCGAGGGCCGCCGAACGTAAAGGGCATCGGGAAACCGAAACGGCGGAAGATTTCCGCGCTCTGTTCATCCATGCCGCCGAAGGGATCGGCACCGGCGATCTGACGGGCTTCGCGTACGGTGGAAATGTTGACGACGCCCTTGCCGTATTTTTCCACGAGATCCACGAAGTTGGGGAGCTCAGCGCGCACGGAAGGCGTCGCATCGGCGGCCAAAACCGGCGCGGACACGAGCGTCGTGCCGGCAATCAGAGCAGCGACTGCCACGGCAGCGGCTGCGGGCTTCAACACATTTTTCATCATTTTTATTTGATCCGAAAAAGAAGCGGTCTTCGAAAAAATACCGCCCGTCCATGAATGTTGCAAAGATACTGCAAAAGACGGGGCGGTAACCTTAAAAAAGGCGGGGAGCTTGTTTCAGAACCCTTGAATTTGTAACAAAGCCGCAACCAGACGGCATCAGAGTGATCGGATGCGGGGTTTCATCGGGCGCGGGGTTTCGGGATCGGCGGGGGTCAGGGTGAGCGTGAGATTTAAAGCTGCCGCGACTTTCATGAGGACATCCGTCACCATGCGGTGAGGTTCGCTTTCAGCTCGGCAGACGGTGGCGGGACGAACGCCTGCCAGTCGGGCGACGTCGGTTTGCGTGAGGCCGCGCTCACGGCGCGCCGCCAAGAGTTCTGCGGCGATGAAGCGGGCGTAGTGCGGGGTGTCGTGAGAAAAGTCCGTCATGGTGCGGGAAAAAGAAAAAGGGTCGGTTGCTCGAATAAGCAACCGACCCGAGACTTTAGCGCACGGGACTCAGATGAGCGAGAAGAAGCGACTCACCATGCGGATACGTTCTTCAATCGTATCCACGCGCAGGAATTCGCGATCCGTGTGGAAGCCGCCGCCTGCCGGGCCCACGCCGTCAATGACGGGGATCCCCGTCATTGCCATGTGGTTACCGTCGGAGCCGCCGCCAGCGTCGACCCACGCGACCGAGAAGCCTTCGGCTTTGGCGGCTTCTTCGATCTGGCCCACGAGTTCCTTCGTGGCGTCCGTGTAGGGCATGGGAGGCGTGTAGTCCGTTTTTTCCAAGGTGACGGTGATGCCGTCGCCCCAGTCAGCGGCCGCCAAGGCCGTAAAGCCCTTGTCCAGACGTTCGGCTTCTTCAGGCGTCCAGAACCGGGTGTCGAAAAGGAGCACGCACTTGTCGGGAACGACGTTGGAGACGGTACCGCCTTCGCTCACGATGACGTTTACGCTCGTGCCGGCTTTTTCCATATCCTGGAGTTTGTCGGCTTCAAGCGCAAAGCGGCAGGCGGCGAGCACCGCAGAACGGCCGTCCTGCGGATTGTTGCCGGCGTGGGCGGAGACGCCTTTTACGGTTACTTTGTAGCCGTAGCGGCCCTTACGGGCACGGACGAGTTCGCCGCCCGCACGCGCCGCTTCAAACACCAAAGCGCGCTTGGCCTTTTTCGCTTCGGCGACGAGCCAATCGTGCGAGAAGTGTGACCCCGTTTCTTCGTCCGGATTGAGGCACACGGCAATCGCGAGACGGTCAAGGTCTTCCTTGCGCGCATTCTTGATGGCGTAGAAGATCGCGAGCACGCCGCTCTTGCAGTCCGAGCACCCCGGGCCCTTCACATGGTCGCCTTCGTGCGACATGGGACGGGCGGCCGCCGTGCCGTCGGGGAACACGGTGTCAAGGTGCGCGTTCAAAAGAACGTCGTACTTTTCGGCGCCGGGTTTGTTGGTCGCGAAGAGTCCGCGACCGGCGCCTTCTCCGAGATCGACGAGTTCGGTATGAAATCCGATCGAGTCAAAGTGCCGCTTCATGACTTCCGCGGCGGACGTAACACCCGCACAGTTGGCCGTACCGCAGTCGCGGTTGACGAGCTCGGCGAGATCCTTCAAGTAGCTTTCGAGCATTTTTGTTAAGCCTCGAAATTAGAGAACGAGAACGCGCATGATAATCATGGCAACGCAGGCTGCCACGATGGATAAGGCCATCATGAGGGGAATCATCTTGCCGGGGATGCCGACGACGCCCAAGAGACGACCCATGTACTGCAGCTGCGAGCCCATGAGGTAAATCGCAGGGGTCAAAATCGCCAAATGCGTGCCGTCGATCGCACCCTGACCGAACAAGGCGACGGCAACACCCACGCCGCCCCCCATACTCATCCAGGCTGCCAGCAGCACCGGAGCCGCTTCCCCCGGGAGTCCGAACACCGCCATCACGGGACCGCAGGCAATGCCGATCAATTTCAGAAGCCCCGTAATCTGTAAGGCCTTAATGATGACGAAGGCCATCAACACGTTGGGGAGCATACTGCCGATGGCAATGCCCCAACCCTGACGGGCGCCGCGCACGAAGACGTCGGTCACCATTTCTTTTGCCGAAGCGTGGGGATCGGCAGCCGCAGTTTTCACTTCACTCATTTTGTATTCCTTTCAAAATCGTTGGCAATCACAGACTGATCAAGCGGCCTTTTTGTGGGAGCGGATCATGAGAAGACGCATTACGTTGGCGATGACGACCTTCATCACGAGAATGAGCCCCAGGCACACGCCGATCGACGTGGGAACGGCAGGCGTGCCGTCTGCGAGGGTGAGTGTGAAGATCACGGCGCCCGAAGAAAGGAAGTTGGTGATGGTGGCGTCGGCGGAATACTGGAACTGGCAGAAGATGTTGGTTTCGGCTTCATTCAATTCGCCAGAATCCTTTAACTGACGGGTAAGCGCAGCGCCGCCGTCCGTGGATTGCAGGGACGTAATGAGTGCCAAACCGCAGGAGCCGGGAAGGCCCAGGAGGGGACGAAGCACCGGGGTGAGCATCTTGCGGGCGGCCTTGAGGGCGCCGTAGTGTTCAAGCACCGTCACCATGGCGAGCGCGAACATCACGGTAGGAATGAGGGTCACGGCAAAGACGAAGCCGTCCATAGCGCCGGAGCCCCCCTTGCCGCGGAAATTGCCCAGGGCGGTCGTGACGCCGTCGGCGGTCTGGCTTACCGCCGTAACGACTTTACCCAGGGAGCCGTTGAGCGTGGTGAAGTCAAAAACGCTCCACCAATTGCTGCCCGCCAAGACGCCGGAAAAGAAAATGCAGGCGAAAATCAAGGAAATGTAGGCACCGATGCCGACTTTTTCCTGTTCGGTCTGAGGACTCTGAGTTTCAGACATAAATTGACTCCTAAGGTTGGTCGTTTAATAGGCGGATAAGGGAATCCACCGTACTTTTATGCGTTTCTCTTCAAAAAATCCTAGTATAACGTTTGCTAAATAAGGCTATTAATTAACTCATGGACCTCGTCAAGCTTCCATCGCCAACGGAAAGGTA